>NZ_JAHXYO010000021.1:0-94054 GCF_019969905.1 Rahnella sp. GSA61A
TCTGCAGGCGCGGACTTCATCGTGGCGCGGGCAACGTAAGGTTGCCCATCAGACGCCGTATAGATTTAAGCAAGCCCATCATAAATCAAAATCAACGTTGCAAAAAAGGGGGTGACCATAGATTTTTATGGGTTATTTTTGCCAGCATCTTGCACTGAATTTTAAATAAGCGGATGGCTATTAAGCCTCCCGATTATATTCCCTGTATCCTGCTTGTAAGCCACAAGAAAATATCCCTGAAGGCCACAAACGGTGCTGGCAGGGGCAACAGAATGAATACCCCTATAAACCATGATTTCTTATGTTTCGCGCTATGCTTCTTGCAGAATTTTTTTATAAACTTAAAAAAAACCTAAAGTAAATCTTATCCCTGCCGATAGAAACCGAATGTTTAATCTTAAATCAATGCCATAGCCACTTCTGATGCTGTGTTTTTGAGGCGTACAGGCAAGCGGTTCTGGCGATAGAAAACACCGGATATGGAAATCATAAGCTTTCTTACACCATTAGCCCGCACTGTTTCGGCGTGCGCGTGTCTTTCCCTGCGGTGGCGAGTTTCCTGCCTGCTGGTACTTACCGGAATGTTTTCCCTCACCGCGCAGGCCGCGCCGCTCAGCCCCGCCGACCGCGACAGTATCGAACAGCAGCAGCGGCAACTTCTGCAGCAGAACCAGCAGCAGCGTCAGGAACTGGAGCGCAGCACGTCAGTCGCCCCCGCTCCGCAAACTCCCGTACACTCCGGCGGCCCGTGCTTCGATATTCACGACATTACCCTCAGCGGCGCAGACCATATGCCCGCGCGAATACAGCAAAAACTGACCCAACCCTATCTGCAACAGTGCCTCGGCATTGGCCAGATTAATGCCCTGGTGAAACAGGTCTCTGACTGGTATATCGGCCAGGGCTATATCACCAGCCGCGCGTTTCTCACCGAACAGGATTTGTCTTCCGGCACGCTCAGCCTGACGGTGATGGAAGGCAAACTCGAAGCCATCAAAATGGAAAATCAACGCGGCGCAATGCTGGCGATGGCGTTTCCGGGGCTGACCGGCAACATCCTTAACCTGCACGATATCGAACAGGGGATGGAGCAGATTAACCGGCTGCGCAAAACGCCGGTGCAGATTGAAATCCAGCCCGGCAGCCAGCCGGGATACTCCATCGTCAACCTCACCTCAAAGCCTGAGTTTCCCCTGCAGGCCAGCGCCGGTTTTGATAACTCAGGGCAGAAAAGCACCGGCACCGGACAGGTCAGCGGCTCGCTGACCGGCAATAACCTGCTCGGGCTGGCGGATCAGTGGTTTGTCAGTGCGTCACGCAGCAGCGACGGCGCAAGCGACCACGACGCGAAAAGCGTGCAGGCGGGCGTTAATCTGCCTTACGGCTACTGGCTGTTCGATTACAACTACAGCTACAGCGACTACCTGAGCACCATTGAATCGCAGGGCTATCTGTGGCGCTCCACCGGCGACAGCCAGGCACACCGCTTCACCCTTTCCCGCGTACTGTTTCGCAACGGCGACATGAAAACCGCCGCCAGCCTTGGGCTGACGCACCGCCTCAACCGAAATTATCTCAACGACGCCCCGCTGGAAAGCAGCACCCGCAGCCTGACCAGCTGGACCGCAGGCATTAATCACAGCCAGAAACTCTGGGGCGGATACGCCACGCTCAACCCGGCGTTCAGCCGTGGTGTACCGTGGTTTGGCGGCGAAAGCGATGAAGATAAAAATCCGGATGCCCCACGCGCGGAGTTCTCCAAATGGACGCTGTCCACCAGCTATTACCGGCCTGTCACCCAACGCATTACCTGGCTGACCAGCGCCTACGGCCAGTGGGGCGATGACCGTCTTTACGGCAGCGAACGCCTGACGATTGGCGGCGAAAGCTCGGTGCGGGGGTTCAAAGAGCAATACCTCTCCGGCGACAACGGCGGCTACTGGCGTAATGAGCTGGACACTCAACTGTTCGCCATGCCGGGGCTCGGACAAATCAGCAGCGTAACGGCCCTCGACGGCGGCTACCTGCAACGCAGCAATCACGACACCAACGCCTCCGGCACTCTGTGGGGCGCGGCGGTCGGGCTTGCCAGTACCAACGCACATTTCTCCAGCCAGTTTACCGTCGGCTGGCCGCTGAGCTATCCGGACTCACTGGCACCGGATCGCGTCACGGTCTACTACCGCATCGGTTTTGCACTTTAGCGTTGTACCTCTGCATAAGAGAGAAGGAATTCGGCGATGAAATCGATCACAGAGCAACCGGTCGCGTTATGGCGTAAAGCGCTGGCCTACGGGCTGATGGGCTGGCTGGTCTGGCAACCGGTGATGCCTGCATTTGCGGCGGGTATCACGGTAGCCGAAGGCAACACCCGCACCGATCAGGCGGGTAACGGCGTGCCGGTGGTGAACATCGCCACCCCGAATCAGGCCGGGATTTCGCATAATAAATACAACGATTTCAACGTCGGCCAGCAGGGCCTCATTCTCAACAACGCCACCGGCAAACTGACCCAGACTCAGCTGGGCGGGCTGATACAGAACAACCCCAATCTTACGGCAGGTCAGGAAGCGAAGGGCATCATTAACGAAGTGGTGTCGTCGAACCCTTCGCAGCTTAACGGCTACATGGAAGTCGCCGGTAAAGCCGCGAACGTCATGGTCGCCAACCCTTACGGCATCACCTGTAACGGCTGCGGCTTCCTCAACACCCCTAACGCCACGCTGACCACCGGCAGGCCGGTGCTGAATGCGGACGGCTCGCTGCAATCCCTCGACGTCACGCAGGGCGCGATCACCGTTGAAGGTCAGGGGCTGGATGCCCGCACGAGCGATTCTTTTTCACTGATTTCCCGCGCCGCGCAGATTAACGCCGGGCTGTACGCCAGAGACCTGAACGTCACCCTGGGTGCCAACCGTGTCGATGCGCAGGGCAATGCCACGCCGATATCCGGCGCAGGCGTACCGGCGGTGGCGATTGACACCGGCGCACTCGGCGGCATGTACGCCAACCGCATTCATCTGGTTTCCAGCGACAAGGGCGTCGGGGTCAACCTCGGCAACCTGAACGCCTCGGTTGGCGATATGCAGATTGATGCCAGCGGCAAGCTGACGCTAAGTAATGCGACTTCCACCGGCAAGCTGACGGCGAATGCGCAGGCCATCGCCCTTAACGGCACCCAGCAATCGGGCGGCGATATGGCGCTCAACAGCCAGGGGCAACTGGCCGTTCAGGGGAGCCAGGTGACCAGCGGCGGCAATATGACCCTGGCCGCTGACCAGCTCAATTCAGGCAATACCGCGCAGGTGTCTGCGGCAGGCAATATTCATGCTACTGCCGGTAATGGCAGCCAGTGGCAGGGCAAGCTGACGGCGGGGAAAGATCTCCAACTGAACGCCGGATATCTCACCAATAACGGACTGATCGCCGCAAACGGAAACGCCCGTATCACCACGCAGCGGCTGACCAATACCGGCACGCTGCAGGCACAGGGGACGCAAGATCTTCAGGCGACAACGCTGGATAACAGCGGGGTGGTGCAGGCCAGCGGTGCCCTGACCCTCACCGCCGGAGAGACGCAGCTTGGCGGATTGCTGTCGAGCGACAATCAACTGACCGGGCGTTTCGGGCAACTTTCCACCCTCGCAGGGTCGCAGATTCAGTCCGGTACCGATGCGGATATCGGCGTGCAGAACAGTGCGATGTTCGGCGGGAACGTCCGCGCCGGACAAAACCTGCGGCTCAGCAGCGGCTCATTGAGTTCGGCCAGCAGCGCTAAGCTTTACGCTGTCGGGAATGTGCAGGCGGAGGCGGGTAATAACGGCGTGTGGGACGGCAGCCTGACGGCGGGCGGTAATCTGGGCGTCAGTGCGGGCGACATGACCAACAACGGCACGCTGGCCGCCAGCGGCAACACGCAGCTCACCACGCAAAAACTGACCAACGGCGGCCTGATACAGGCGCGGGGTACACAGATCCTGAACGCCAGCGAACTGAACAACAGCGGCAAAATGCAGTCCGGCGGCGAACAAGATATTACTGCCAGCACCCTCAGCAATCAGGGGCTGATCGGTTCGCAGCAGGGGCTGGGGTTGCAGGTTGCTGACCAGATGACCGTGGGTGAACAGGGCTCGCTGTTTGCCGGTGACCGGCTGAACATCGGCGGCGGTCAGATGATTGTCGACGGCACGCTGACCGGCAAAAATGGCCTGACGCTCAACAGCACTTCCCTGAACGCCGGGCAAAACTCGCTGATCACCAGCCTTGGCGATATTCAGTTTACTGCCGCGCAGCAGACACTTGGCGGCCAGTTGTCGACCTCCGGTAACGTGGGCCTGAACGCTACGGATCTGTCCGTCGGGGCGCAGGGGTCCGTTCACAGCGATAAAGATTTATCCCTGACGGCAACCGGCAGCGCCATGCTGGCCGGTGCGCTCGACGGCAACACGCTGGAAGCCGGTGGCGGCACATTGCAGGTGACCGGCACCGGTTCACTGGCCTCCACGGGAGATATGCAGTTATCCGCCCGCCAGCAGCAGCTCGACGGTACCACCAGCGCGGGCAATAATCTTTCGATTAACGCTGACCAGCTTAATGCCGCACAGGGTGGTAAAACCTCGGCACAAAATGACTTGCAGGCCACGGTTGCCAGCGGCGGGCAGTGGTCCGGCAGCCTGATTGCCGGGCGTGACCTGAACTTCTCCTCGCACGATTTCAGCAACGGCGGCACGCTGGCCGCCAACCGCAACGGCCAGTTCAGCTTCGGCACCCTGACCAATAACGGCCTGCTGCAATCCCTCGGCACGCAGCAGCTTGACGGCGACACCTTCACTAACAACGGCACGGCGCAGTCCGGCGGTGACCAGACGCTGACCCTCAGTCAGTTTAACAATCAGGGGCTGACCGGCACCCGCGGCGACATCATACTGAACGCGCGGGACGACGTGACCAACGGTGATGCGGCAACCTTACTGGCCGATGGTCAGTTGACGCTCAACACCGCCCAGGCAGATCTGGGCGGCACGCTGACCGGCACGCAGGATACAACACTTAACGCCACCGCGCTGACCACCCGCGCAGGATCGGTACAGTCCAGCCAGGGCGATGTGAACCTCAGTGCGGATACCGCGAACTTAAAGGGTTTTCTCTCCGCAGATGGTAACGCGGCGCTGACCACGCAACAGCTCACCACCGGCAACGGCTCGCAGACGCAGGGTAAAAACGCGCTGGGGATCAGTGCGTCTGAAAAAGCCGATCTGGCCGGGAAACTGGTGACACCGGGCACGCTGACGGTTCAGGCCGGTACGCTGACCAACGGCGCGGCGCTGGGTGCGGACAATGTTGATATCACGGCCACCTCGCTGACCAACAGCGGTGCCATCACCGCCGACGACGGCCTGCATGTGAAAGCCGGTACGTTGCAGCAGCAAGGCAGCCTGTCTGCGCAGAACCAGATGACGCTGGAAGGCCAGACGCTGGTCAATCAGGGCAACGTGTCGGGCGGTAACGTCGGCGTGAATGTCACCGGCAGTCTGACCAATCAGGGCACCGGCGTGATATCTGCGGGTAATGGTCTGACCGTGACGGCACCGGTTGTGAACAACAACGGCCAGCTTCTGGCACAAACCGTCGGCGTGAATGCCACGGGTATCAGCAACAACGGGCTGATGCAGGGCAACGGCGGCACCACGCTCACCGCCAGTACGTTAACCAACGGTACGCAGGGGCAGGTATTGTCCGGCGGCACGCTGGGTGTGCAGGCAGGCGATACCCAGAATCAGGGACGTTTACAGGGCAGCCAGCTTACTCTGACCGGTAACAGCCTGACCAACGGCGGCACGGCATTAGGCACGAATGGCCTGAACGCGCAGATGCAGGGGGATCTCACCAACAGCGGCAGCCTGCTCTCATCCGGTGATGTCACGGTGAACGCCGCCACGCTGGAAAACAGTGGTCAGTTGCTCAGCGATAAAACCGCCACGGTGACGGCTAACCATCTGACCAATCAGGGGCAAATCCAGGGCGACGTGCTGGCCGTTACCGCCGGTTCCGCAGACAACAGCGGCAACCTGATTGGCCTGAAGGGCCTGACGGCGCAGTTGCAGCAGGATTTAACCAACGCCACGTCCGGCAAGATGCTGACGCAGGGCGCACTCACCGTCACCGCCGCGCACGTCACCAACAACGGCAACTGGCAGGCCGACAGCGCCGATGTACACGCCGGTCAGTTAGATCTTAACGGCGCGATCCAGACCGCCTCGCGCGCGGAGCTTACTCTTACCGGTGCGCTCAACACGCAGGCGCAGGGCAAAATCATCTCAACCGGTCTGGCTATTTTGCAGGCGGCGAACCTGAATAATCAGGGGAGCTGGTCGGCGGATAATCTCACCCTGACCGGCGGTACGCTGACCAGCAGCGGCGGCATCAGCGGTGTCAGTCAGCTTGCGACCACGCTCAGCGGGCAACTTCAGGTTCAGCAGGGCGGCACATTACTCAGCGGCGGCACCGCCACGGTGAACGCCGGGAATATTGCTAACAGCGGCACTCTTCAGGCCGGTAACCTGACGCTCACCACCAACAGTATTAGCAACGGCGGGCAGTTACAGGGCCAGCAAAGCCTGCAGGGTACGGTACAAAACGGCATCACCAACCTGAGCGGCGGCACCGTACGCAGTCAGGGGACGTTAGATTTGGGCGCACAGACGCTGCTCAATCAGGGCCAGATGCAGGGCGACGGCGTCAGCCATCTGACCCTTTCCAATAATCTCAATAATCAGGGCACCTTACTGAGCGGTGGCAGGCTGACAGTGTCTGCACCGGTGCTGACCAACAGAGGCACGCTGCAGGCACAGGGCCTGACCATGACCGGCGGCACGCTCAACAACAGCGGTACGCTGACCGGACAGGGCGACAGCGCGCTGAACGTCACGCAGATGACCAATCAGGGCCAGCTTCAGGGCGACCGGCTGACGCTGACCGGTAACGAACTGCATAACACCGGCACCGTTTTGGGCAGTCAGTCGCTGGGGCTTAACGTTCAGAACGCCGACAACCAGGCGGGCGGCAAACTCTACAGCGCAGGCAACCTGACGCTGGTGACGCCGGTGCTCAATCAGGCGGGCAGCCTGCTGGCGCTGGGGGATATGACGCTGCAACTCGGTTCGGGTTTTACCCAGACCGGCACGCTGGCGGCAGGGCAGACCCTCAACCTCAGCACGCAGGGCGACCTGAACGTGCTCGGCACCCTGCAGGGCAACGGCATCCAGCTCAGTTCGACCGGCAACTTTACCAACAGCGGTCAGTTGCGCGGCGGCGGCGGGACGGTGGGCGTGGACGCCAGCAACATCCAGCTCAACGGCAGCGGCAGCGTGCAGTCCGGCGGGGATATCCGCCTGGCCAGCCGTGGCGTGCTTAACAACAGCGGCTTTGTCGGCGGGGCGGGCAACGTGGTGATGTCCGCAGCCGGGCCGCTTGCCAACAGCGCACTGCTGTACGCCGGTAACAACATGCAGTTGCTGGCCGACAGTATTCACAATAACTACGGCGATATTCTGGCGGGCAACAGCCTGTGGCTGCAGCGGGACGCGGCGGGCAACGCCAACAGTGAAGTGGTCAACACGTCAGGGGATATTGATACTACTAACGGCGATATCACCATCAATACCGGCCATCTGCTGAATCAGCGGGACGGTTTGAGTGTGTCCGGTTCCTCTCAAACGCCGGTGGATGCGCCGTCATGGTTGGGGCAAAGCTCCGTGACCATGAGATTAGGGGATCTCAACGAAAGCGACCTCGGTTATTACACGGTATCGGTCAGAACTGGCGGAAGTATGGGACAAGGTAACGGTTCCGTTGATGACCATTTTTACCTTGCGCCGAAAGCGACGGCTGCAGAAAAGAAATATCTGGTCAGTACCTCAACCGTTAATGCTACCGCCTCAGGAGGCGCGGGGCGTATTGCTTCAAACCGCGATTTAAATATTGCAGCCAGTAATGTAGATAATATCGCCAGCAATATTTTGGCAGGGGGAAACATCACCCTGTCCGGCAGTTCTTTGAATAATCAGTCTTATGAGAATGGCGTCCAAAATGAATATCTGACCTATAAATATACGGGCGTTACAGCCACTGAGAGCTTCGATAAACTCCACGGCTTAGCTTACTTTGACCCTGACTGTGGCAACTGCTATTACGTTGATGCCGATACCAATACTAAAGTTACCTATCAGTTAGCGAACGGCGCAACTTACGAAACCCTCAGCACCGGCGAAGGCCTCCGCTCAGTTATTCAGGCCGGTGGGGCAGTTAACGCCAGTTTCAGCAATAACATCAGCAATACCACGACCTCCGCTAACGCAGGCGGTTTATCCCATGCGATAAGCGCCCCGTCTCTGAACGGCACGTCGGGCCTGCAACAGGTCAGCGGTTCGCAAAGTAAACAACTGGCATCCGCACAAAACCTGACCGTCGGCTCGGTACAGTGGAACAATTCCGTCACCGATGCGTTAAAGCAAATCGGCAATCAGGGCGCTGCACTGACGGATTACCCGCTGCCGACCGGCAATAACGGTTTGTTTGTGGCGAGTCAGGATCCTTCCAGCCCGTATCTGATCACCACCAACCCGCAACTTGGCGGGATCGGTAAAACCGATCCGTCACTGTTCAATGCGCTGAACGATTACCTTGCGCGACCGACGTCTGCGATATCTGCCGTGGGCAAACAGGCCACCCCGGGTGGTACCGGCCTGACCTCTGCGGCCTTTTCTGCAACGCCGGTGGCAGGTCAGGTTGTCCATCCTGCGGTTCAGCCTGGCACGCCGTCCAACCCGCGCATTGAAACGGCACCGGTCTATACCGACGAGAGCAAGTTCCTCGGCTCGGCCTACTTTATGGACCGGCTGAAGCTGACGCCGGACTATGACTACAAATTCCTCGGCGATGCCGCCTTCGATACCCGTTATGTCGATAAAGCCGTGCTCAGTCAGACCGGACAGCGCTACGTCGGCGGCACAGGGTCAGACCTCGCGCAGATGCAGTATCTGATTGATAACGCCGCCGAACAGCAGGCCGGTCTGGGCCTGCAACTGGGCGTCAGCCTGTCGCCGGAACAGGTCGCGGCGCTGACCAAAAGCATCGTCTGGTGGGAAAAAACCACCGTCAACGGCCAGACGGTTCTGGCACCTAAACTCTATCTTTCTGCTAACGACACCCACGCGGTGACCGGCAGCGTGATTTCCGGGAACACCGTCAATCTCGACGCCGGGCATATCGTCAACGCGGGCAGTACCCTGCAGGCCCGGACGCAACTGGCAGCAAAAAGCAGCAGCTCGCTGGATAACCTTAACGCCGGGCTGATTGCCTCTAACGGCAGCCTGCAACTGAGCGCGCTGGGCGATATCAATAATATCGGTTCTTCGATTAGCGGACAGACCGTGGCACTGGCCTCGGTCAGCGGCGATATTAACAACGTTACGCAGGCGCAGCAGTGGACGGCCGCGCCGACCACCAGCAAAAGCAAAACGTCTCAGCTGACCTTCAGCCAGACCCAGACCGGCGACGTGGCCGGTATCTCGGCCACTGACGGGCTCTCGCTTACCGCCGGTCACGACATCAACAACACCGGCGCCCGGCTCACGGCGGGCAGCGACCTGCAACTGGTGGCGCTGAACGACATCAGCATCACCGGCAACGCGCTCAGCACCAGCAATACCACGGCAAAAAGCAGCGCGCAGACCACCGACAGCCAGGCCAGCACGGTCAGCGCGGGCGGTAATTTATCGGCCAGCGCGGGGCACGACCTGACCGTGGCGGGCAGCGCCGTCACCGCCAAAGGCGACGCCACGCTGGCGGCAGTCAATGACATCAACCTCAACACGATGGACAAGAGCAGCCATCAGACCAGCGGCAAAAATCAGGCTGACAGCAACAACGCCACCCGCACGGTGGTGAGCAGCGGCGGTGACCTGACGCTCAGCGCCGGGCGCGACCTCAACTCGCAGGCCGCGCAACTGACCGCCGACCTCAACGCCTCACTCAGCGCCGGTCGCGACGTCAACCTGAACGCGCAGCAGACCAGCACCTACAGCGAAACCCACGGCAGTAAAAGCGTGAGTATCCGCGAGAATGTGGGGCAGGAAGGGACAGCGGTGGTCAGCGGCGTAAGCACCAGCATTGCCGCCGGGCGTGACATTACGACACAGGCCGCGCAAGTACAGGCCACCGGCGACCTGGCCCTGAACGCCGGGCGGGATGTGAATATCACCACCGCACAGGAAAGCCAGTACAGCTACGACGAAAAAACCAAAACCAAAAAACACCTGTTCTCCGGCACGACCACGCACACGGTCGCAGAGGACTATGCCACCACAGAGAAAGCCTCGCAGCTGAGTGGCGACAAGGTGTCAATTGTTGCCGGGCAGGACCTGACGGTCAAAGGTTCATCGGTGGTCGGTGACGGGGATGTGACGCTGAAGGCGGAGAAAGATGTCAATATCCTTGCAGCCACCGATACCAGTTCCAGCTACCGCCTGAGCGAGACTAAAAAAAACGGGCTGATGGGCACGGGAGGTTTTGGTGTAACCATCGGCAGCGCACAATCGCGACATCAGCTCAATGAAGATGGGACCACGCAAAGTCAGAGTGTCAGCACTATTGGTTCAACCGGCGGTAACGCAAATATTATCGCGGGTGAAAAAGCACATATCAGCGGCGCGGATGTGATTGCCGATAAAAACCTGAACGTTGTCGCGGGCGAAATTGTGGTTGACCCCGGTAACGATCTGTTGAGACGTAAAGAGAGTTACGAACAGAAAAAGAGCGGTCTGACATTGTCAGTGTCCAGCCCGGTGACCGATGCCATTCTTGCAGCGAACAGCACACTCAAACGAAGTGGGGAGGTCAGCGACGAACGGCTGAAAACGCTGTATGCCGTGCAGGCGGCAGATAACGCATGGATAGCTGTCGCGGGTGCCTCTTCCATGGCGACTGATGTAGCCCAGGGCAATCTGAACGCCGTGAAGGTGGAACTCAGCGTAGGTTCGAGTAAAAGCTCATCTGAATCCAGTTCTACACAAAATCAGGTACGCGGCAGCACCCTCAGCGCAGGCGGAAATACCACGCTGGTGGCTACGGGTAACAAAGGTACCAGCGGTGATCTTCATATCAGCGGCAGCGGTGTGACAGGCAATAATGTCACTCTTGTGGCGCAGAATGATCTGCTGCTGGATGCCGCATCGAACAACACCGAGCAAACCAGTAAGAATAACAGCAGCGGCTGGAATGTCGGTGTGCATATATCGCTGGGTCAGGAGACGGGAATTGGCGTGTCGGCCAGCGGTTACCAGTCAAAAGGAACGGCTGACGGTAAGAGTACCGAATATGTTAATACGCGGGTCAACGCCAGTGATGGGCTTAGCCTGAGCAGCGGACGGGATACGGTTATTTCCGGTGCGCAGGTGTTGGGTGAAAAAATCACTGCTGAGGTGGGTCGCGACCTGACGATAACCAGCCTGCAGGATACTGACGAGTACCACAGCCAGCAGAAAAGCGTGAGTGGCGGCGCCAGTTTCACTTTCGGGTCAATGACCGGTTCAGCCTCACTGAGTATTAATAAGAGCAAAACCGACAGCGACTACGCAAGCGTTGGTGAGCAAAGCGGGTTGTTTGCCGGGGATAAAGGGTTCGATATTACGGTAGGCAACCATACCCAACTGGATGGTGCAGTCATAGCGAGCACTGCAACAGCCGATAAGAACCTGCTTGATACCGGTTCGTTGGGTTGGAGCGATATCAATAACGAAGCGCAGTACAGTGCCAGTAGCCAGGGGCTTGCCGGTGGCTTTTCATCGGAAAAAAATAATAAAGGCGAGCGGGTTAACGGCGGCGGCGTTGTCCCTGTTATTGGTGTTAAGAGCAGCGGTGACGCTTCAGGTACAACGCAATCGGCCATTGCTGCGGGCAGTATCGTCATCCGAGACAGTGAGAAGCAGACGCAGGATATTGCAGGGCTAAGCCGCGATACCGACAACGCCAATGGTCATATCGATAAGATTTTCGATGAGAAGAAAATTGCCGAGCAACAGGAACTGGCGGCGGTGTTCGGGCAGATGGCGAACTCAGCTGCCGGTGATCTTGGTGAGGCGATGGGCTGGGGACCGAATAGCCCCGAAAAAGCCGCGATCCACGGTGTGATAGGTGCAATCCAGGCGAGTTTCGGCGGCGGCAATGCGCTGGCCGGCGGGTTGGCCGGGATGAGCAGCGAAGCGTTTAGTCAGATGGTCGATACTTATCTGAGTAACAACACACAACTGGACCGCAATGAAAGAGGGGCTATCACCCAGTGGGCCGCCACGTTAAGTGGTAGTGCAATTGGCGGAATTATTGGCGGAACGACCGGTGCACAGTCCGGCGCAGCCGTCTCACTGGATGCTGAACGCTATAACCGCCAGTTACACCCGGATGAACGAGCTGAAATCAAAAAGCTGGCAGGCGGAGACGAAGAGAAAGAGCAGCGACTGTTAGCTGAAGCCTGTCGCCGGGTAGATTGCGCGGCTGAGTTTGCGCTGGGTTCAGAGCAACGGGCCTATTATGAAGCGCTGGTAAAAAATCAGGCCGCGACGCCAGAAGAGCGTAAAGCGCTGGACAGCTACTGGGTTACACAATTTAAAGAAAGTTACGGTAACTATCCGGGTTATGCAGGGACGGAAGACAAGCAACTGTTCCAGTACGGCGAAGCGGATAAGCTCAACGACAGCCAGCAGTTTGTACGTAATCAGTATGTGGTTGAACTGAGTAATAAGCTGGGTGTTGAGGTTGAGACAGCGCGTCAAATGACCGAAGGGATGTCGCTGGCTATGCTGGTTGTGGCGGCGAAGAACGGGAGGAGTTTACCGGGTAGGGGGGCTAATAGTTCCGTTAGTGGCCTGAATCTGAATAAGTCGCTGGCAAGTGAGGCTCAGTTGGCTGAGCTATCCAGAAGTGGAGGGACTTCAGTGGCTGGTCATGGATCTGGTGCCGTGCTGAAAGACTCTGCCCGTTTAGTTGCAGAATATGGTGGAAAAACAGCCGACTGGAGTAAAGTTAGTAGTCAAAGCTACAAAGCTGTTGATGGTACTGTTTTCGAAATCCATGCTTACCGTAATGCGGCTACAGGCCAAGTTGTTGAGCCAAAAACGATAGCGATAAAAAAATAGTGGGACGTTATGAAAGTAAAATGCCTTGCGACTAACCTAACAGCACAACAGAAGACAGTGCTCGGCTTAATGGATAATCAAGATCCTCAGTATCCATATATTGTTGGGCAAACTTATACGGTTTTGGCTATAAGTAGCAAAATTGGTGTTAATGCGGGAACATTGCTGCAATTACAAAAAATACCAATGGATTATATTATATCGGTTCCCTTATGCATTTTTGAAATCGTTGATAACCGTCCATCGCAATACTGGAAGATCCAAAAGCGTAGTGAATACGAAATATCACTTTGGCCGGAGGAGTTTTATCAGGAGTACTTCCATGACGATCTAAGTGACGGAGTCCCAGAAGTCGTTGAAATCTACAAACGCGTTGTTGAACGATTAGAAAAAGAGTTTGATTAATCAATAATCCCGGCTCACTTCTGAGCCGGGATATTTTTACGTGTCACTCAGCAGCTCGGATCACCAGTTGCCCGCGTTCTACAGCAATGGTAATCAGAGTATCAGTCCCAAATGTAAGTATCCCAGTCAGTTACCCTTCAGGTGCAGGCCGTCCGTGCGGCTATAACACGTGGCCATTTTAGTGGCGCGTTGCTCATGAAGAACTCTGGCATAACGCACCCTTACTCAACTTAACGGCGCTGTGATTGCCTCGACGGAACAGCCTCAATATCGGCACGCTGGGCTGGACAGATATCCAGAATGAAGCGGATTACAAGGCCCGCAGTGTGGGGATTTCTGCCAGCGGGAAAACGGGAAGGTTATCAGCGGAGCACTTGCCGGGCTCACCGGAGGCGATATGGGGCAGGCGCTGGCGGGCGGGCTGGCACCTTATCTGTCTCAGGAGGTAAAAAAAGTCACGGGGGACAGCGCTGTCGCTAACACTGTTGGGCATGCGCTGGCCGGGGCTGTGACAGCCTATATTCAGGGTGGCTCAGTGACGGGCGGCGCAGCAGGCGGTGCTGCGGGAGAATTAGCTGCGAAAATCATCATCAGTGCATTTTACCCCAATACCAAACCAGAAGATCTGACGGAGGATCAGAAGGCAAATGTCAGCGCATTAAGTACATTAGCTGCCGGTCTGGCGGGTGGTGTGGCCGGGAATTCGTCATTGGCAGGCGTGCAAGGGGCGATATCCGTGATAAAGAGGGCAAGACCGATCAAATAAATCAGATGATCCCGCCGCTCCCGACGATGGCGTTTAGTAGCGGTAATGCCAGTGGTACGCCCCGCTCTGCTGTAGGTAAGTGGTAGTGCAATTGACGGAATTATTGGCGGAATGACCGGTGCACAGTCCGGCGCAGCCGTCTCACTGGATGCTGAACGCTATAACCGCCAGTTACACCCGGATGAAGTAGCCCGGATCCAGCAATTGTCCGGTGGGGATAAAGATAAAGAAGCGCGTCTGAAAGCGGCGGCCTGTGCGTTGGTGAAATGTTCCGCTGAGTTTGCGGAAGGTTCTCCGGATTATGTGAAAGCGCAGGCGCTGGAGCAGTTAGGTAACAGTGATGCGTATGCCAGTGAGCGTACAGTACTGGCATCACAGAGCGGTAACCAGCTGATCTACGCAATGGGCAGCTATGCCAGCGCCAGTTTGCCGATGTTCGGGTATTCGGTTAGTGATCAAACCGGGGATGCGCTATCCCACTACGGTGTGGGGACGCGTTTAGGTGGCCTGACGCAATTTACCGCCGGGGAACTCCAGGCGGTGGGTGGGGCAGCAATATGCACGACCACCGCGGGTGTAGCTTGCCTGGCAGGCGGTTATCTGGCAGCCTCAGGGATAGATACGGCTAATGCAGGCTTTAACACCTTCCTGTCTGGTGTCAACCAGAAAACCAGCGGTGCGTATTTGCTGGAAGGGTTGGGAGTCTCTCCACAGTACTCGGAAGGGATTTACGGCCTGACGCAGGTGGGCGCGGCGGGGATTGGCGGAGTAGGAAAAGCGACGTCAGTTACTGCCGATGTGGGTGCAAAAGCAACTGCTACGACGGGAGAAGTTGTAGCTACTGAAGCCACAAGTGCAAATGCCCAAGCTGCATTGAGAGCGAAACTATCAGGACTACAAAAAGCTCAAGAGACAGCAGCGGTCACTAAAACACTGCCTGATGGCCGCATTCGTTACTACACACAAGAGGTTCCAGCCAGAACGGAAGGCCCTACTCGGGGGGCTTCTTTTGTTACAGAGTTTGATCCTAAAACGGGCAGTACGAGGCAGTGGATGGAAAGCTATGATCATTCAGGGGAGGTAATCCGTGTCCACCCGAAAAGTATTAATGGCCAATCGGTTGATGCTCAGCACTACCCTCCGACCGGAGCAGAATTAAAGAATTGGGGGCAGCAATGAGCATGGAAGACGTAGTGGCTGATAGGCTTGAAAGAATAGTTGCGGATGGGTTTGATATTTTTAAAATATCAAAAGAGGCACTTGATATTTATCAAGATCCAAGTTTTTCACTCACGAAAAAGTTAGATTTTGCGTTGCTGTCACTAATTGCAATGGTCGAAGGGCCAGAGTTTGAGATGACAGAAAAAGAGTTTCATGAATTTTTATCTGATATTCGACAGATGTAGTCTCTTCAAAATACCTACATTGGTCAGGCACTATCGACACCGGCCTTGCGCCGGTGTTTTTGCACCCATTCTGTAACCTTCTTGCACTCAAGCTATATCATTTTTGTAGTCCTTTTTTCTCCTCCCTTGTAAGCACACCAGTTTTAGTTCCACGCACTTTTTGAGATTTCCGGTTTCTGATCCCTTCCCAATATCTGTGCCAGGATAAATCAAAGATCCGGGCCTGTTTGCAGGCTTCGGATAAATTCTGCCGGAGTCTGGTTATTTAACGAGGAATGTGGCCCATCATGGTTATGTTCCTTCCGCCAGCGATCGAGCTTTTCTTGCGCATTCTCGATCGACAGGAACGAGTGGATATTCAGGCATTCCTCAGACTGCCATTGAACGATTCGATCAATGGGTTATCTGCAGGCATGCCGGAGAGAAGTCCTTAGTAACTTTATTTTCGCATGCTCATCACTTTTGAAATGATTTGCCAATAAATACGTTCATAAATGGTGATATTTACTTTTTTAATCAATAAATTATTTTACTCACTGTGCTGTTGCGTCATATGAAACGGTATAGTTTGGACGACTGGAAAGAAAATCTTCACCAAAACGAAGAGTAATTTATTGATCTCATTGAAAGGGAATATGCACTCAAAAGTGAAAGGAAACAGCCAGTAAAAGTAACTTAACCGGCTGTTTTTAAAGGCTAAACATTAATGATCCTGAACCTGTTTATGAAACAGCTCCCTGAATACCGGATAAATATCTTCCTGTTCACGAATATGCTGCATGGCGAAATTATCGAATTTCTCCTGTAGCACTTCGTATTCACGCCACAGCGTCTGGTGGGCGCGGCGGGTGATTTCGATATAGCTGTAATAACGCACCATCGGCAGGATCTTCTGTGCCAGAAGCTGATGGCAGAGCGGGGAGTCGTCAGCCCAGTTATCGCCATCGGAGGCCTGCGCGGCGTAAATATTCCACTGCGCCGGGTCGTAGCGTTCCTGAATGACTTCATCCATCAGTTTCAGTGCACTCGAAACGATGGTCCCGCCGGTTTCCTGCGAGTAGAAGAACTCCTGTTCATCCACTTCTTTAGCCTGTGTATGGTGACGGATATAGACCACGTCGACGTTCTTATACGTCCGGCTCAGGAACAGATAGAGCAGGATATAGAAACGTTTGGCCATGTCTTTGGTTGCCTGATCCATCGAACCGGAGACATCCATCAGACAGAACATCACCGCCTGGCTCGAAGGCTCGGGGCGACGTTCATAGTTACGGTAGCGCAAATCAAAGGTATCGATGAACGGCGTTTTGGCGATTTTTGCCCGCAGCTCAGCAATCTCTTTACGCAGCCGTTCTTCTTCCAGTAATTGTGCCGGTTCGCTGTGCTCGACCTCGGTCAGCGTCGATTCCAGCTCACGCAGCTCGCGTTTTTTACCCGCTGTCATCGCCGTGCGGCGGGCCAGCGAGTTTTGCAAAGAGCGCACCACACTGATATTGGCCGGTACGCCATTAGACGTGTAACCGGAGCGGTGGGTTTTAAATTCATTCAGCTGTTTATGCTGGTTTTTTCTCAGGTTTGGCAGCGCCAGATCTTCAAACAGCAGATCGAGATATTCGTCCTTTGAAATCTGGAATGAAAACTCATCTTCGCCTTCACCATCCTTGCTGGCATCGCCCTGACCACTGCCGCCGCCACTGCCCCCCTGCGGTCGTTCGATGCGGTCATTCTGCACAAAGTGATCGTTGCCGGGATGAACACGGTGGCGCAAGCCACCGCGACCCTGATGAAACATGGGCTCGTTGATATCGGAATTGGGGATCGAAACGGATTCCCCGCTATCCACGTCGGTAACCGAACGCTTGTTGATGGCCTCGGCAATCGACTGTTTGATTTGCGACTTATAGCGGCGCAAAAAGCGCTGGCGGTTCACCGCGCTTTTATTCTTGCCATTCAGCCGACGGTCAATAAAATACGTCATATTTCCCCCAAACGACGTTGCCAACGATCTTCTGTTACGAGGATTTTCTTACGCGCAGGTACCATTCACACAGCAGGCGTACCTGTTTGCGTGTGTATCCTTTCTCCATCATTCTGTCGACAAAATCATCATGTTTTTTCTGTTCATCTGTCGACGTCTTGGCGTTAAACGAGATAACTGGCAGTAATTCCTCGGTATTTGAGAACATTTTTTTCTCAATGACCGTGCGCAGTTTTTCGTAACTGGTCCAGTTTGGATTGCGGCCGCTGTTATTGGCGCGGGCACGCAGCACGAAGTTGACGATTTCGTTACGAAAATCTTTTGGATTGCTGATCCCGGCCGGTTTTTCGATTTTTTCCAGCTCGGCATTCAGCGATTCACGGTCAAACAGTTGACCGGTATCCGGATCGCGGTATTCCTGATCCTGGATCCAGAAGTCAGCGTAGGTAACATAACGGTCGAAAATGTTTTGTCCGTATTCTGAATAGGATTCCAGATAAGCAGTCTGGATCTCTTTGCCGATAAACTCAGCGTATTTCGGGATCAGATAGCCTTTCAGGTGCTCCAGATATTTTTCAGCGATGTCCTGCGGGAACTGTTCGCGCTCGATTTGCTGTTCCAGCACGTAGAACAAATGCACCGGGTTGGCAGCCACTTCCACATGGTCAAAGTTGAAAACACGGGAGAGAATTTTAAACGCAAAGCGCGTCGACAGCCCGTTCATGCCTTCATCCACACCCGCATAATCGCGGTATTCCTGATAGGACTTGGCTTTCGGGTCGGTATCTTTCAGGCTTTCACCGTCATACACCCGCATTTTGGAATAACTGCTGGAGTTTTCAGGCGTTTTCAGGCGCGAGAGAATCGAGAAGCGCGCGAGCGTTTCCAGAGTTCCCGGTGCACAAGGAGCATGCGAGAGTTCACTGTTGCTGAGCAGCTTGTCGTAGATTTTCATCTCTTCAGACACGCGCAGGCAATAAGGCACTTTCACGATGTACACACGGTCAAGGAACGCTTCATTATTCTTGTTGTTACGGAACGTCACCCATTCAGATTCGTTGGAGTGCGCCAGAATAATGCCGTTGAACGGCAGGGCGGAGATCCCTTCGGTACCGTTATAGTTACCTTCCTGTGTCGCCGTCAGTAACGGGTGCAGCACCTTAATCGGTGCCTTAAACATCTCAACGAATTCCATCACACCCTGGTTTGCGCGGCATAAAGCACCGGAATAACCGTAAGCATCCGGATCATTTTGCGCGTGGTTTTCCAGTTTACGGATATCCACTTTCCCGACCAGTGCGGAGATGTCCTGGTTGTTTTCGTCGCCCGGTTCCGTTTTGGCGATGGCGATTTGTTCGAGAATCGACGGCCAGACTTTCACGACTTTAAACTTCGTGATGTCCCCCCCGAATTCATGCAGACGTTTTGCCGCCCATGGCGACATGATGGTGCCGAGATAGCGCGGAGGAATGTTGTATTCTTTTTCCAGAATATGCGCATCTTCCTGCGGATTGAACAGGCACAGCGGATGGTCGTTTACCGGGCTGCGTTCGCCGTTGGCGCTCAGCACGTAAATCGGTACACGTTGCATCAGGGATTTCAGCCGTTCGGCCAGTGACGATTTACCGCCACCCACCGGGCCCAGTAAATAAAGGATTTGTTTCTTTTCTTCCAGACCCTGCGCGGCGTGTTTCAGGTAGGAGACAATCTGTTCGATAGCCTCTTCCATGCCGTAAAATTCTTCAAATGCAGGGTAACGTGCAACAACACGGTTCGAGAATAAACGCGACAGGCGTGGTTCAAGCGCGGTATCTACCATCGCTGGTTCACCGATTGCCATCAACAGACGTTCCGCCGCATTGACATAAGCACTGCGATCTTGCCGTGCAATGGTAAGAAATTCCTGCAGTGTGAACTCTTCGTCCTTGGCAGCCTCATAGCGCTGGCGATAATGGTCAAATATGTTCATACGATGCCCGTCCTTCGTTATTTTACCCTTCGTCTTTGGAACCGCACCTTCGTTGGCTTCGCTTGTTCACCCGGGTCACTTAACTGTGTAAGCTCATCGGGAATCATTCACTTGCCGCCTTGCTGCAATTCCAATGATTCGGGTAACGCACAGGTTAATGAGAGCTTTTTTCAGCGCTCCCGGAAGAAAGATCTCCCACCTGAAATACAGCAACCCTTATGCCAACTTGCAAAACCCCTTGGAAAGCGACAATCTCGATGGTTTGAGAACTGTCTTTATTCGGTGGGACGGGCAACCGTTCAGGCTAAGTCTTTCATCTATTTATAAGCGTAGTTTGGCATTAAGAAAATTTCCTCTCTGGTTTTGGCGTTTTTTAAGTCATATCAATGACTCAGTTGTGCGGAATGCTCTGAAAAGCCTTACAGGACGTGCCCTGCAGAGCGGAAGTTGTTTCTTTAGTCATTTTTATTTCATATTTTGCAGTTAAATTGTGCGATCGCCCCGGTTTTTCTGGATATGTCTTTTTATAGACCCAGAATTGCTAAGCGTGACGTTTAAGGTTCATTTACACTAGCGACGTTTTTTTACTTAATGGAATTAAGACAATGAAAATGATCAATCTAAAAACACTGTCCATCGTTAGCGCGGCAGTGCTTTGCAGTCATGCTGCCGTGGCGGGAACCTGGCAGGCGGGTGCATCTGCGCTGGTCGCTCCGGATCCGTACCGTGGTAATAATGACCACGTATACCCGGTACCGATCATCAATTACGACAATGATGATTTCTATTTTCACACCCTGATGGCGGGCTATTACCTGTGGAATGATGACGCCAACAAACTGAGCGTCACCGCCAGCTATTTCCCGTTGAGCTTTGACCCAAGCGACAGCGACGATAAGCGCATGAAGCGCCTCGATAAACGTCACTCAACGCTGATGGCCGGTCTGGCTTATTCGCATAATGCCGAGTGGGGTACCCTCCGCGCCAGCTTCAATGCGGATACGCTGGATACCAGCAATGGCATGACTGCTGATCTGGCTTATCTGTATGCCATTAAAGGCTCTAACTGGGCTGTGGTACCGGGCTTTGGTGTGACCTGGTTTAGCTCGAATCTCACCCAGTATTATTATGGCGTGACCAAAGACGAATCCCGTCGCAGTGGCTTCCATAGCTATTCCCCGAACGACAGCTTCAGCCCGTATGTTGAAGTCTCCGCAAAATATAACTTCACGCCAGCATGGCAAGGGTTCGTGACCGGTCGCTACCTGCGTCTGTCCAGTGAAGTGACCGACAGCCCGATCATCGAAAATAACTGGACTGGCGTGTTGTGGACGGGTGTGACTTACACCTTCTGAGGCAATGCACCATCATGGTGAACATATTGCACATTAGTGGGGCGTATCGCCCCATTTGCACATTTATAGATCAGTAAATTTTCAAAGAATCGAATTAACTTTTCAGCTATGACCCAACCGGAGGAAACAGATGAAAGCGAAGACCGTGCAATTGCCTGATGGCACGACAGTACCCGCAATCGGACAAGGTACCTGGTATATGGGGGAACGGAACAGTGATCTCCGTGCCGAAGTGAAGGCCTTGCAGCAAGGGCTGGATGCCGGTATGACGCTGATCGACACTGCAGAAATGTACGCGGATGGCGGTGCGGAAAGGGTGGTCGGTGAAGCGATATCCGGGCGGCGTGATGACGTGTTTCTGGTGTCAAAAGTGTATCCGCATCATGCCGGTGGCGCGAAAGCGATCGCCGCCTGTGAGCAAAGTCTGAAGCGTTTAAAAACAGATTGTCTAGACCTGTATTTGTTGCACTGGCGTGGTTCGATTCCGCTACATGACACTGTCACGGCGATGGAAAAATTGCAGCAATCCGGCAAAATCCGGCGCTGGGGTGTCTCTAATCTTGATACTGACGATATGCAGGCGCTGTGGAAAATCCCCGGAGGCAATGCATGCATGACCAATCAGGTGCTGTATCACGCGGCAGTCCGTGGCATTGAGTTTGACCTGCTGCCGTGGTGTGAGGAGCACAGCGTTCCCGTTATGGCCTATTGCCCGCTGGCGCAGGCCGGCAAGTTA
This sequence comes from Rahnella sp. GSA61A, assembly GCF_019969905.1. Classification (NCBI taxonomy): domain Bacteria; kingdom Pseudomonadati; phylum Pseudomonadota; class Gammaproteobacteria; order Enterobacterales; family Yersiniaceae; genus Rahnella; species Rahnella sp. GSA61A. The sequence continues at coordinate 21,806 of NZ_JAHXYO010000021.1, forward strand.
CGTCACGACGTCCTGACTGCACCGGTGATGCAGGAAATCGCCAACGCTCGGGGTGTCAGCAGCGCGCAGATTGCTCTGGCCTGGGTAACGCGCACCGGTAACGTGATCGCTATTCCTAAAGCGGTACAACCGCAGCACGTGAAAGATAATGCGGCGGCGCTGACGCTCAGCCTGACGGCCGATGAAATAGCACGAATTGACACAGTATTCCCGGCACCGAATCATAAAACGCCGCTGGATATGGTTTGAAGTCAATCATTCACATCGGTCATCAGACGATAAAAAGGGGCCATCTGGCCCCTATGTCATCTTTGCTGCAAACCTAAACCGGTTATTTACGGACAGAGAAGGTCACTGCCAGACGCGCTGGCGCGGCATGCGTAGAGGTGTGTGTATGGGAAACTTGCGCCGTTTCAACGCACACCATGGTTTTATATCCGTCATCCGGCATATCAGCCATGCTCACCGACAGTGCAGAACCCGGATTCCAGGCCACCACATCGGCGTTATTTTCATGTGCGACAACCAGCGTACGTTTCAGAACCGGATCAACGATTTCGCTGGTGGCTTGCGGCTGGGTGTAGATGCGGTCAGTCTGGCCCGTGAAGGTCAGATCACCGTCTTCCTGCTTGGTTTTTGCGCCATCGACTTTATCAATAAAGCTGTTGCCCAGGCCTTTAATAGTGACATCGGCGATGTCGCCAATGTTGAAATAGGTGTGCAGGGCGCTGTTGGCTTCGAAATCACCGGTTGATTCCAGCTCGATGTGGCAGGTTGCCCCGAGCGTGAAGCGTGCCGTCAGCGTGAATGCATGCGGCCATAATTCCAGTGTTTCAGGGGAGCTTTTCAGCGTTAAGGTCAGTACCACATCTTCGTCAGTTTCTTTGTGGTCAGTCAGTTCCCACGCAACGTTACGTGCAAAACCGTGTGAGGGTTTGCCCGCCGGACCAAACCACGGCCAGCAGATAGGGATACCGCCACGAATCGCAACGCCTTCTTTGAACGCGCTGGCACTGCTCATCCATAGCACCGGCTCTTCGCCTTCAGGCTGCCATGCCAACAGATGTGCACCTTGCAGGGCAATGGCAGCACGGACTTTCGGATGAGTCACCACGAGTACCGGCAGTTCGTCGACAAGACGCTGGCTAACGGAGGTAGAGATTTGGTTTACGATCGGAAGAGAAAAGAGTTGTTCTGTCATTATCTAAAATCCTGTCAGGGTTAAACAATTACGATTTTGAACCAAGACTACACATGAACCAAACCCGTCTGTTTGATCGCACTCATGTGCTGATAAAAAAGTGCATCCGACAGAAAGCAAAAGGGCGACTTGCGTCGCCCTTCAATCAGTTCATTCACATAACCAATTATTTGGAAACGTGAGCGATCAGATCCAATACTTTGTTTGAATAGCCAGTTTCGTTGTCGTACCAGGAAACCAGTTTCACAAAGTTGTCGTTCAGCGCGATACCTGCTTTCGCATCGAATACGGAAGTCAGTTTTTCGCCGTTGAAGTCGGTAGATACTACGTCGTCTTCGGTGTAGCCCAGAACGCCTTTCAGATCGCCTGCTTCAGAAGCTGCTTTGATTACTGCGCAGATTTCTTTGTAAGACGCTGGTTTTTCCAGACGTGCAGTCAGGTCAACAACAGAAACGTTAGGAGTAGGAACGCGGAACGCCATACCCGTCAGTTTACCGTTCAGAGCTGGGATAACTTTACCTACTGCTTTAGCAGCACCGGTAGAAGAAGGGATGATGTTCTGGGATGCGCCGCGGCCGCCGCGCCAGTCTTTGTGAGACGGGCCATCAACGGTTTTCTGAGTTGCGGTAGTTGCATGAACAGTGGTCATCAGTGCTTCAACGATACCGAAGTTGTCGTTGATAACTTTAGCCAGTGGTGCCAGGCAGTTAGTGGTGCAAGATGCGTTAGAAACGATTTCCTGACCTGCGTATTCTTTATGGTTAACACCCATAACGAACATTGGGGTGTTGTCTTTAGAAGGACCAGTCAGAACAACTTTCTTAGCGCCTGCAGTGATGTGCTTACGAGCAGTCGCATCATCCAGGAACAGACCAGTAGCTTCAGCTACAACGTCAACGTTAACTTCATTCCATTTCAGGTTAGCTGGGTCACGCTCAGCGGTAACACGGATGGTTTTGCCGTTAACAACCAGGTGACCGTCTTTAACTTCAACAGTACCGTTGAAACGACCATGAGTTGAGTCGTACTTCAGCATGTATGCCATGTAGTCCGCGTCCAACAGATCGTTGATTGCTACGATCTCAATGTCAGAACGTTCTTGAGCAGCACGGAAAACAATGCGACCGATACGGCCAAAACCGTTGATACCTACTTTGATAGTCATATATTCCACCAGCTATTTTTTTAGTGAATAAAAGGTTGGTTGTAAAATTACAAAAACCTTGCTGAGCGTCAAGCGGAATCGTGTCAATTATTGCTGTAAGTCAAAGCGACGACCTACTCTTGCTCGCTTATTGCACGTTCCGTTTTTAAATCGGCTCACAACCACATGGGGGCGAAAAACAGAATATAAAGAGCCGGAAGATCAGGAGTGTGATCGCCATCACAAGTTGCAAGCTGGCTAACGCTGATGCCATACAGTTTAGGACAAAACGGGCAGACTCGTTGTTAATTTTTTGTTATTATAAACTGTTATTTAAGTTGATTTTTATATTCGTCAGAGAACGAGAATCATGAGCATTGAAGCCAAATCTTCCCCTACACTTGACCAACTCACTGAAATTCAACGTTATGTCACGCAGGAGCACGGAACAGAACCTCCGTTCTCCGGAAAGTTGCTGCACAACCGCCGCGAAGGGATTTATCATTGCGTGGTCTGTGAGTCAGCGCTGTTCTACTCCGATACCAAATACGATTCCGGCTGTGGCTGGCCAAGTTTTTATCAGCCAGTTAACCCTGATGCGATCAAATATCTCACTGATAATTCGCATAAAATGGCGCGTGTCGAAATCCGCTGCTCCCGCTGTGAAGCTCATCTGGGGCATGTTTTCCCGGACGGCCCGAAACCGACAGGTGAACGTTACTGCATAAACTCTGCCTCAATGAGCTTTACTGATGGCAAAAGTGGCAATAAAACCCGCGGTTAGTTCGCAAGAAAATGGTGATGTAATTTTACCGACAAAATCGATTCAGCTATTATTCAAAACCGTTTGAATAATACAGATGAACACAAGGTGCTCAGATGGAAATTAATCAACTTATTGATGTAATGACGCCGGAAATTTACGCACGTCTCGCGCAGGCAGTTGAACTCGGAAAGTGGCCGGACGGTGTCGCGCTGACGCCGGAACAGAAAGAACACAGCCTGCAGGCCGTGATGCTGTATCAGTCGCGTCACAATGTTGATGCCCAGCACATGAGCATTGGCACGGACGGGCAGATTGTCACCAAAAGCAAGCAGGAACTGAAACAGCAATTTGCGCAGGATACGCTGATTAAACTGAAGCCGGAGTAAGTGGGCGGGTTGCGAAAGTGCTGTTTGCTGATAAAGGCGCTGAAGCGCCTTTATCAAGTCAGACGGGAAGACAAATTCAGCCTGTTACTGCCTCAGAGGTACTGATTTTTGCCCCTGCTTTACGCATCGCTTCAACCGCTTCAGCACTGTCTTCGGGTTGCAGATTGACGCCACGGCAACCGTCGGTCAGCAGTGTCACCTGATAACCTTGCTCCAGCGCATCCAGCACCGTGAATTTCACACAGTAATCCGTCGCCAGCCCCATCACATACACATGTGTAATCTGCGCCGCTTTCAGCCAGTCATTGAGCATCGTAGCAGCACGATGTCCGTTATCGAAAAACGCACTGTAACTGTCGATGTCAGGATTGGTGCCTTTCTGCACCACAAAATCCACCTGCGGCAGATTCAGCCCCGGGTGAAATTCAGCGCCCGGTTCACGCTGAACGCAGTGAACCGGCCACCAGACTTGAGGCAGACCGTTCAGTTCGCCCGACGTCCAGGGCTCCGCGTGGGAATTCACCGCAAAGCTGCGATGTCCCGCCGGATGCCAGTCCTGCGATGCCACCACGGCGATGTCATGGCTTTTACACCATGTCATCATCTTATTGGCAACCGCAATCGTGGCGTCGCCGTCAGTCACGGCCAGCGCGCCGCTGCGACAAAAATCATTTTGCAGATCGACCAGCAACAAAGCAGATTTCATATCGCCCTCTGATTTATTCGGTGAGTTCGCCGCGCAGGTTTTGCTGCATCAGTTCGCGGATTTCCTCGGGAGTGTGTGACTGGCTGAGCAGATAATGCAACTTGGTCAGTGCCGCTTCCACGGTCATATCAAAGCCGCTGATCACACCGGAATGGGCGAGGGCGTTGCCGGTGGCATAGCCGCCCATGTTGACGCGCCCTGAAATACATTGCGTCAGATTAACCACCACAATGCCGCGCTCAGATGCGTCTTTCAGCACTTTCAGCAGGTCGCCTTTTTGCGGGGCGTTACCGACACCATAGGAGCGCAGGATCAGCGCTTTTACCGGTTGCATCAGGAAGTTTTGTACCACTTCGGCGGAAATGCCCGGGTAGATCGTTACCACGCCGATCGGTTGTGGCGTGATGTGATGCACTTTCAGCTTCGCCGCAGGCACTTCAGGCAGTGACGGCGTGGAAAGTCGGCGGATGTGGATCCCGGCTTCCAGCAGAGGCGAAAGGTTCGGTGAGGCAAAGGCATCGAAACCATCTGCGTGCGCTTTGGTGCTGCGGTTGCCGCGATACAGACGGTTGTTGAAGAACAGGGTGACTTCGTTGACCGGATGATTCGCGGCGATATACAGCGAGTTCAGCAGGTTGATCTGACCATCAGAACGCAACGCTTCAAGCGGAATCTGTGACCCTGTCACAATCACCGGTTTGCTCAGATTTTCCAGCATGAACGACAGTGCAGAAGCGGTGAATGCCATGGTGTCGGTGCCGTGCAGGATAACAAAACCGTCGTAGTCGTCGTAATGCGCCTGAATATCATCGGCGATGTGCTGCCAGTCTTCCGGCGTCATGTCGGAGGAATCCATCAGAGGCGCGTATTCCTGAATGGTAAATTCAGGCATCTCAGGGCGATGGAATTCAGGCATCAGCGCCAGCTGACGTTGTAAATGGCCGGACACCGGAATGTAACCCTGTTCAGAACGCTGCATACCGATTGTGCCGCCGGTATAGGCAACGTAAATAGATTTTTTAGTCATCGAAGATGTTCTTTTTTAGAAAGGTGAAAGCAACTGCGCTAAGTATAAAGGCTTCGTGGCTGACGTCCCACCCTAAAAAAGCCCGGAGTTCTCAGCAAGAAGCTCCGGGCTGTGCATTAAGGCGATTCTTTATCCCACATTATCCCAAAACGGAACGTTACTTCACATCACCACAGGTCAGGCAGAGTGCGTAACGGTTCTGCGGATCGTTCATGTTGCTGAACAGGTCAGCCTGTGATTTCAGCGCCATGGCCATTTTGCTCACCGGCGCAGGCAGATACGCCTGGATTGCCGCCGGTAACATAGCGTGAACCGATGCGCTGACCTGCGAGAATACCAGGTCGCTCAGGCTTGGCTCACTGACATACCAGTTCAGTTGCCATTTTGGCAGTTTGGCCAGTTCAGCGGCTTTCTTCACGGCGTCATCGAAATCACCCAGCTCATCAACCAGGCCATTGGCTTTGGCATCTGAACCGATCCACACGTGGCCCTGGGCGATCTGGTCGATCTGCTCAGGCGTTTTGTGGCGGGAATCGGCAACCAGGCCGAGGAAGGTTTTGTAACCGTTCTCGATATTGAGTTGCATCATCTGCGAGAACTCGGGCGGCAGCGCTTTGGTGGAAGCGATATCCGCCAGCGGTGACGTTGCCACGCCGTCAGTATGAACACCCGCGTAATCGAGTGTGTTCTGGTACGTGTTGATTACACCAAAGATACCGATGGAGCCGGTGAGGGTGCTCGGGCTGGCGATGATGTAGTTGGCTGGTGTGGAAATCCAGTAACCGCCGGATGCCGCCATACCGCCCATTGAAACCACAACCGGTTTACCTGCGGCTTTCGCAGCCGCGAGTTCGGAACGGATGACTTCAGAAGCGCTGACGCTGCCGCCCGGGCTGTTAACGCGCAAGACAATCGCTTTCACTTTCGGATCCAGACGGGCATCACGAATTTGCTGTGCCGTGGTGTCGCCACCGACTGCGCCCGGTTGTTCTTCACCGTCGTTAATTGCACCGGTGGCAAAGATCACCGCGATTTGCGGATCGTTGTTGTCCGGTTTTGGCTTCGGCGAATAATCGTAAATGCTGGTGTAATTAAAGTCTTTGGTGTCTTTGTTCCAGCCAAAGGCTTTCACCATCTCGTTGTCGGCTTCGGTGCGTGACGCCAGTGCATCAACCAGCTTGGCTTTCAGCGCATATTGCGCCATATCACCGCCGGTTGCCTGCATACCCGCCAGCACGCCCGCCGCGCCCGGGAACAGTTGTTCGGGCGTGATCTGACGGTTGGCTGACACGGTATTAAGATAGTTGGTCCACAATCCGCCAATCCAGCGGCTGTCTGCCTCACGGGCGTCAGGAGACATATCATCACGGATCAATGGCTCAACGGCGGATTTATAGGTTCCGACGCGGAAGATATTGGTGGTGACTTTCAGCTTATCCAGCAGTGATTTGTAATACAGATTGTTAGTGGCGAAACCGTGAAGATCGACCGCGCCCTGTGGCGACAGATAGATTTTGTTGGCATAACTGGCCAGATAATATTGTGACTGGTTATAGCTGTCGCCGATGGCGTAAACCGGTTTACCTGCATCGCGGAATTCACGCAGCGCTTTACCGATGTACTGCAGTGAAGACTGGTCGGTGCCGGTGAAATCGGTCAGCTGTAACACAATCCCGGTAACGTTTTTGTCGTCTTTAGCGGAGCGGATGGTCTCGACGAGATCAAACAGTGAGTTCTCCTGCAAGCGGCTGCTCGACGTGCCCAGCAATTCGCGGCCCCACTGACGGACTTTATTATTGACGGAAGGCTTGTCGACCACTGAGCCGCTGAGATCAACCAGCAGTGCACCTTGGGTCGTTTCGACAGGCTTGTCCTGCACGGCATACCAGATGCCAACACCAGCCAGAATAATGAGAATAAGGAATACGTTGAGAATGAATTCTCTGACGAAATTAAGAAGACGCCAGGTCCACTTAAAAAAACCGGCGATAATTCGCCACAATGTGCGCATGGTCTCTCCAACAAGACAGATAAGTCCCGCTATCCTAATGACCCGCCAGAAAAATGTCAGCTTTAAATCATGTCAGAGTTTGGCAGTGATGCATTATCTGAAAGCCAGTTGACCGTTGGAAAAAGGCGTTACGATTATGTTAACGTAATTTAAATAGCAATTATTCTCAGGAGAACATCATGGACGCTTTGGACTTATTACTTAACCGCCGTTCTGCTTCCCGCCTGGCTGCACCGGCACCGGCCGGTGAAGCGCTGCAAAACATCATCCATGCGGGTATGCGCGCCCCGGATCACGGTGCCCTGCAACCCTGGCGTTTTGTCATTGCTGAAAACGACGGCCTGACCCGTTTCAGTGAGGTGCTGCGCGCGGCCGCCATAAAAGACGGCGCGGATGAAAAAGCCATTGAGAAAGCCACGCAGGCGCCATTGCGCGCACCGCAAATTATTACCGTGATTGCCGTGTGCAAAGAAAGTCCTAAAGTACCGCAATGGGAACAGTTGCTTTCCGCCGGTTGTGCGGTTCACGCCATGCAGATGGCTGCACTGGCGCAGGGTTTTAACGGCATCTGGCGTACCGGCGCGTGGACTGATCATCCGGACGTACGCAAGGCGTTCAAATGTGGTGAAAACGATAAAATCGTCGGTTTCCTGTATCTCGGTACACCGCAACTGAAAGCCAGTTTGCAGGTGATCCCGGCCGACAGCACGCCATTCATCACGCATTTGTAAAATCAGACCGCTCGCTTATTAACCGGTTTTGATCGGCCTTTTCCGATTAAACCGGTTTTTTGCTGCCTAAATGAGCGACCGCCGTCGCGGATCCTTGTAACCATCTTACTAATTACGCCGTCAGCGGCTAACATAGCCACTCTGCATGATGAGGACGTAGTGAAATGAAGGGTGGGATAATGGAAATCTTTGTCGCGATTACACCGCAAACAGGTGCCTGTTGATGCGTCTGTTCATTGCCGAAAAACCCAGCCTTGCCCGCGCGATTGCGGATGTCCTGCCGAAACCTCATCGCCGGGGCGATGGTTATATTGCCTGTGGCAACGATCAGGTGGTGACCTGGTGCGTCGGCCACTTACTCGAACAGGCGCAGCCCGATGCCTACGACAGCCGCTTTGCGCGCTGGTCGCTCGCCGATTTGCCGATCATTCCTGAAAAGTGGCAGCTTCAGCCGCGTTCTTCCGTCGCCAAACAACTCAACGTGATTAAACGCTTATTGCTCGAGGCCTCGCAGGTTGTCCACGCCGGTGACCCGGATCGCGAAGGGCAGTTGCTGGTGGATGAAGTGCTGGATTATCTCGAACTGACGCCGGAAAAACGTCACGCGACCCAGCGCTGCCTGATTAACGATCTCAACCCGCAGGCCGTCGAGCGTGCTATTGAGCGGTTGCGCGACAACCGTGATTTTATTCCTCTGTGTGTTTCCGCGCTGGCCCGCGCCCGTGCCGACTGGCTTTACGGCATCAATATGACCCGCGCCTACACCATTCTGGGGCGCAACGCCGGTTACAACGGCGTGCTCTCCGTCGGACGCGTACAGACCCCGGTTCTCGGACTGGTGGTCCGTCGCGATGAAGATATCGAAAACTTCGTGCCGAAAGATTTCTTTGAAGTAAAAGCGCATATCGTCACACCTGCCGAAGAGCGTTTTGTCGCGCTGTGGCAGCCGAGTGATTCCTGCGAGCCGTATCAGGATGAAGAAGGGCGATTGCTGCACCGTCCGCTGGCCGATCATGTCGTGGCGCGTATTGCCGGACAACCGGCGATGGTCACCGGCTATAATGACAAGCGTGAGAATGATATTGCGCCGCTGCCGTTTTCACTCTCCACATTGCAGATTGAAGGCTCTAAAGCCTTCGGGCTGAGTGCTCAGCAAATTCTTGATATCTGTCAGAAATTGTATGAAACGCACAAATTGATTACGTATCCGCGTTCGGATTGCCGATACCTGCCAGAAGAGCATTTTGCCGGGCGTCATGCCGTGCTGAATGCCATTGGCGTTCACCGGCCTGACCTGATGCCACAACCGGCAGTGGATACCGATTTACGTAACCGTTGCTGGGATGACAAAAAGGTTGATGCGCACCATGCGATTATCCCGACGGCGCGCAGCAGTAACGTCAACCTGACGGATGACGAACGCAAAATTTACGGTCTGGTGGCGCGCCAGTATCTGATGCAGTTCTGCCCGGATGCGGTTTACCGCAAATGTGTTATCGACCTGGATATCGCGGGCGGTAAATTTATCGCCAAAGCGCGTTTTCTGGCCGAGGCGGGCTGGCGCACGTTGCTGGGCAGTAAAGAACGCGACGAGGAAAACGAAGGCACGCCGCTGCCGGTGGTGGCCAAAGGTGACGAACTGTTGTGCGAGCGCGGAGAAGTGGTTGAACGCCAGACCCAGCCGCCGCGGCCTTTTACCGATGCTACATTGCTTTCCGCCATGACCGGGATTGCGCGTTTTGTGCAGGATAAAGAACTGAAAAAAATCCTGCGTGCGACAGATGGATTAGGTACGGAAGCAACGCGTGCCGGGATTATCGAGCTGCTGTTCCGCCGCGAATTTTTGTATAAGAAAGGGCGCTATATTCATTCCAGCGATACCGGCCGCGCGCTGATCCACTCGCTGCCGGACATCGCCGCCCGCCCGGATATGACCGCTGACTGGGAATCCACGCTGACGCGTATCAGTGAAAAGAGCTGCCGTTATCAGGATTTCATGCAACCGCTGGTCGCGACGTTGCAGAATCTCATCATGCAGGCCAAAACGAACCGGGTGTCTTCGGCATTCCGCAGTCTGCCTTCCAAACCGGCGGGCGCTGTGGCGAAAGGCAAAAGCGCCCCTAAACGCCGCAAAGCGAGTACCAAAGGGAAGGAAGCAAACAGTGATGAATAATGTTTTTATCCGTAAAGTTCTGATGGCAGCGCTGATCAGTTCCGCGTTGCTGGCTGCACCGGCGATGGCGAACCGCAGCAATATCGGCAACGGTACGGATGTCGTTGTGCCATTGCCGCCGCAAATCTGGCAGAACAGCGGCAACAACAATAACAGCGCGCCAACCTGCCACAATTGCTGTATCTACAACAACCAGAGTTACAGCGAGGGGGCCGTTGTCACGGCAGACAGCGTGGTCCTGCAGTGTTCCCGTGATCCGAATGTGGTGGGCACCAACGAACTCAAATGGCAAGTGTTGAAGAAATAACGCTTTCTTAAAATGTTCAGACAAAAAAGGCGCGAAACTGGCAACAGTCCGCGCCTTTTTATTTGCCATGATCGCTAACCGGCAAATTTTGCCAGATAAGCTTGTGCCAGCGGGATATCCGCCGGTGCCAGTTCAAACGACAGCACCTCATCCGGCGTTACCCAACAGATTTCAGAGTGACACTGTAACCTAATCTCGCCGGTAAACCCGCTGACCCGCCAGCCATGCAAACGAATTAACCGTTCAGACTGTTGCACAACGCTGGTGGCGATGAAATCTTCCACCGTGGCAGTGATGCCCATTTCTTCCTGCAACTCGCGCACTAATGCAGCAGGCTGGCTTTCCCCGGCTTCGACTTTGCCGCCGGGAAATTCCCACAAACCGGCCTGATCGCCGGACGCATCCCGACGGGCAAGCAGCAATTTGCCCTCGCGCTCAATCAGGGCGGCGACCACGTCAATCGTTTTCATGGTCATTACTTCAGGTCGAACGTCGCCCAGATTGGCGCATGGTCAGACGGCCTTTCCATCCCGCGGATATCGTAATCAATCCCGGTGGCGATACAACGCGCGGCCAGCGGCGTGCTCGCCATGATCAGATCAATACGCAGACCACGGTTTTCATCAAAGCCGCGTGAACGGTAATCAAACCACGAGAATTTATCAGCGGTGTCGGGGTTGGCGGCACGGAAGGTGTCGATCAGACCCCAGCCTTTCAGGCGATCCATCCACTCACGTTCTTCCGGCAGAAACGAGCATTTACCGGTGCGCAGCCAGCGTTTGCGACTGTCTTCGCCGATACCAATGTCCAGATCGGTCGGGCTGATATTCACATCGCCCATCACCACGACCGGATTGTTCACCGACAAACTGGTGGTCAGGTAATCCTGCAAATCACGGTAAAACTTCTCTTTTGCCGGGAATTTAGTCGGGTGGTCGCGACTTTCACCCTGCGGGAAGTAACCGTTGATGACCGTCAGAATGCCTTGTGGCGTTTCGATATCGGTCATGATGATGCGGCGCTGAGATTCTTCATCATCACCGGGGAAACCACGGCGTACAGCGACGGGTTCTTGCTTCGTCAGCATGGCGACGCCGTAATGGCCTTTTTGCCCGTGATAAAACACGTGATACCCGTGCTGGCTGACTTCTTCCAGCGGGAACATATCGTCATGCACCTTGGTTTCTTGTAAACCAATAACGTCAGGCTGGTGCTGTTCGATTATTGCCGCAAGCTGATGTGGACGTGCGCGCAATCCATTGATATTAAAGGAGACGAACTTCATAGTCGGGAACCATTTGGCGATGAAATCAGAAGGGCGATAGTAGCAGAAAAAGGCGGGATGGCGAAACCAACATGTGCCGGATGCTGTCAGCAGAAATCACTATGAAAGCAAAATCCTTACCCGATCATCATGGCAGTCAGATGTCATTCAGCGAATTATTTTGTCAACTTTTCGTGACAGTCTCTTCTTCCGGTGTACATGAAAGAGTATTATGCCTGCAGCGATTTCCGCACCGGCAGAAAAAGGTCAACACTGATGCGTCTGGAAGTTTTTTGCGAAGACCGCCTGGGTCTCACCCGTGAACTCCTCGATTTACTGGTTTTACGCAGTATTGATTTACGCGGTATCGAGATTGCCTCGATTGGCCGTATTTACCTGAATTTTTCCCAACTGGATTTTGATACTTTTCGCGCCCTGATGGCTGAAATCCGCCGCATCGACGGCGTGACGGACGTCCGTACCGTGTCGTTCATGCCTTCCGAACGGGAGCATCGTGCGTTACGCGCTTTACTGGTTTCCATGCCGGAACCGGTTTTTTCCATTGATATGAAAGGCAAGGTCGAGCAGGCCAATCCGTCGGCGATGGCATTGTTTGAACTCGATGAAGACAAAATCCGCAATGTGACAGCAGCGAATCTGATCACCGGTTACAACGTCACGCGCTGGCTGGAAAGCGAAAATGCCCAGCCACACACCGAACGTATTGTGATCCGCAGCCAGGATTTCCTGATGGATCTCACGCCAATACATGTGGATGACGAAGACGAAAAAGGCGGAATTGCCGGCGCCGTCGTCATGCTCAAATCGGCTGCCCGCATGGGACGTCAGTTGCAGGATCTGACTGTTAACGATGACAGTGAGTTTGACCACATCGTCGCAGTCAGCACCAAAATGCGTCACGTTTTGGATCAGGCGCGTAAACTTGCCATGCTGGATGCGCCGCTGCTGATTGTCGGTGATACCGGCACCGGTAAAGATTTACTGGCGCATGCCTGCCATCTGCGCAGTGCACGCGGCAAAAAACCTTTCCTCGGTCTGAACTGTGCGTCGCTGCCGGATGACGTCGTAGAAAGTGAGCTGTTTGGCTACGCGGCAGGCGCTTATCCGAATGCGCTGGAAGGCAAAAAAGGCTTCTTTGAACAGGCTAACGGCGGCTCCGTGCTGCTCGATGAGATCGGTGAAATGTCGCCGAGAATGCAGATCAAACTGCTGCGCTTCCTCAATGACGGTACGTTCCGTCGCGTGGGTGAAGAGCACGAAGTGAAAGTGGATGTCCGCGTGATGTGCGCCACTCAGAAAAACCTGGTGGAACTGGTGCAGCGCGGCGAGTTCCGTGAGGATCTGTATTACCGCCTGAACGTGCTGAGCCTGACACTGCCACCACTGCGCGACCGTCCTGCGGATGTGATGCCGCTGACTGAACTGTTCGTGGCGCGTTTCTCGGATGAACAGGGGATGCCGCGTCCGAAACTGTCTTCACAGCTGGCGAATTACCTGACGCATTACGGCTGGCCGGGCAACGTCCGCCAGTTGAAAAATGCCATTTATCGTGCGCTGACGCAACTGGAAGGCGGAGAGCTACGCCCGCAGGACATCGTTCTGCCGGACTTTGACGCTGAAGTGACGATAGGTGAGGAAGCACTGAACGGTTCGCTTGACGACATCAGCAAACGTTTCGAACGCTCCGTGCTGACCCGGCTTTACCGCACTTATCCGAGCACGCGTAAACTGGCGAAACGTCTGGGCGTCTCACACACGGCTATTGCTAACAAACTGCGCGAATACGGCCTCAGCAGTCGTCGTGGCGAAACGGGCGACAGCGACGAGTAATTCCCGGTTCAGAAATTATGCACAATAAAAAAGCAACGGATTACGCCGTTGCTTTTTTTTCATCTGCTAAGAAGTGATTATTTCAGCACAGCCAGCGCAGATTCATAGTCAGGCTCAGTGGTGATTTCATTCACCAGCTCGCTGTACAACACGTTATCCTGACCATCCAGCACCACAACCGCACGGGCAGTCAGACCGGACAATGCGCCATCGGTAATGCCCACGCCGTATTCGGATTTGAAATCACCGCCACGCAGGGTGGACAGGGTAATCACGTTGGACAGGCCTTCCGCGCCGCAGAAACGGGACTGTGCGAAGGGCAGATCAGCAGAAATGCACAGCACCACAGTGTTGTCGATGTCAGCCGCCAGTTGGTTGAATTTGCGGACGGACGTGGCGCAAACGCCGGTATCGATGCTTGGGAAAATGTTCAGGACTTTACGTTTGCCCGCGAAGCTGCTCAGGCTGACATCAGAAAGATCTTTAGCGACCAGGGTGAAAGGCTTAGCAACATCGCCTTTCTGAGGGATTTTGCCTGCAACGCTAACCGGGTTGCTTTGAAAGTGTACTGTCTGGGTCATGATTATTTCCTATTTCCATTTGAGTCAAACGGCTTTCAGTTTAGGGGAACAATGCTATGTTGGATATAGATTATTTGTTAATAAGTTGTATGTATTGATTGTATCCCGCAGGGCGCATTTCACTATTGGAGACGCTATGAGAAGTGTTCGCTTTTATCCTGAAGCCTGGCCGTTACATACGCCGTTTGTGATCTCCCGTGGCAGCCGCACTGAAGCGCGGGTGGTGGTGGTCGAAATAGAAGAAAGCGGCATTCGCGGCGTCGGGGAATGCACGCCGTATCCGCGTTATGACGAGAGCGAAACCTCGGTAATGGCACAAATCGCCAGCGTCGTTACCGCTATAGAACAGGGTGCCAGCCGCGAAAAACTGCAACAGATACTTCCGGCAGGCGCCGCCCGCAATGCGCTGGACTGTGCGCTGTGGAACCTTGAATCCCAGACCAGTGGCCTGAATTTATGGCAACTGACCGGCACTGAACCGCTGCCTTCCATCAGCATGGCGCAGACGGTGAGTATCGGTTCGCCGGAAGCGATGGCGGAAGCGGCGCTGGCCTTGCAGCAAAAGGGGGCGACTCTGCTGAAAATCAAACTTGATGACCGCCTGATTGCCGAACGGCTGGTGGCGGTGCGTGCCGCCGTGCCGAACGCCTCGCTGATTATCGATGCTAATGAAGCCTGGCAAAGTGACGGACTGGCGGCTCGCTGTCAGTTGCTGGCTGACCTCGGCATTCTGATGCTTGAACAGCCGCTGCCTGCCGGTGAGGATTCGGTACTGGAAAACTTTATCCACCCGCTGCCGATTTGCGCTGACGAAAGCTGTCATACGGTTGAAGGCTTACCGGCGCTGAAAAACCGCTATGACATGGTGAACATTAAACTGGATAAAACCGGTGGACTCACCGGTGCACTGGTGCTGGCAGAAGCCGCGCGTGAACAGGGTTTTGAGATTATGCTCGGCTGCATGTTGTGCACGTCACGGGCGGTTCGCGCAGCATTACCGCTGACGGCGGGGGCTAAGTTTATTGACCTTGATGGCCCGACCTGGCTGGCTCAGGACGTCGAACCGGCCATGAAATTTCACTGCGGTGGCATTGACGTTGCCGGTTCGGACTGACTTCGCCCGGCTTTTTATTCACCAAACCCGGCGGTTTTGTGCGCGAAGGCAAATCTGTAATGATTTCTTATAGGGAATTATTACCGGTAATGATAAAACTCGTGAATGTTTCAGGGCGTAGCCCTTTGTCAGTTCAGGAGAATTTATGCTGCAGGGAAATCCATTTCCGCTTTTATCGTATTCCGTATGCGCTGTGCTGGCGGCGCTGACTGCCAGTCAGGCTATCGCCGCTCAGGTTCCTGCCGGTTCCCAGCTCGCTACCAAACAGGAAATTGTCCGTCACATTAAAGACGAACCCGCCTCACTGGATCCGGCAAAAGTTGTCGGCCTGCCGGAAGCGCAGGTGGCGCGTGATTTATTCGAAGGGCTGGTGAATCAGGACGCCACCGGGAAAAATATTCCGGGCGTGGCGGAAAGCTGGCAAAACCAGAACAATCAGGTATTCCTGTTCACTTTACGCAAAGACGCCAAATGGTCGAACGGCGATCCGGTGACCGCACAGGATTTTGTCTATAGCTGGCAGCGTCTGGTGGATCCGAAAGGGTCATCATCCGGCGCGTGGTTTGCCGGGCTGGCCGGCATTGCTAATGCGGATGCGATTATCGCCGGGAAAATGCCGGTGGATAAACTGGGTGTGACCGCCGTCAGCCCGACGCTTTTACGCGTTACTCTGGATAAACCGGTGCCTTATTTCGTCAGTCTGCTGGCGAATTTCAGCCTGTTCCCGGTGCATAAAGCCACTGTTGAAAAATACGGTGATGAATGGACTAAACCGGGCAATCTGGTGGGTAACGGCGCGTATGTGCTGAAAGACCGCGTGGTCAATGAAAAGCTGGTGCTGGAACCGAACCCGTATTACTGGGATCATGCCCGCACGGTGCTGACGAAAGTCACCTTCGTGCCGATCAACAAAGAATCCAACGCCACGAAACGTTATCTGGCCAATGATATCGACATCACCGAGTCCTTCCCGAAAGACCAGTACAAAAAATTGCTGCACGATTTGCCGGGGCAGGTTTACACGCCGTATCAGCTCGGCACTTATTATTACGCCTTCAATACCCGCCGTGCGCCGACCGACGACGTCCGGGTGCGTCAGGCGCTTTCACTGAGCATTGACCGTAAAATTATTGCTGAAAAAGTGCTGGGCACGGGCGAAAAACCGGCGTGGCGCTTTACGCCGGATGTGACCAACGGCTTCAAACCGGTTGAAAGTGAGCTGCAGCAATATTCACAGGAAGAACTGAACGCACAGGCGAAAAGCCTGCTGGCGGCGGCCGGTTACGGCCCGTCAAAACCGCTGCATCTGACGCTGCTGTACAACACCTCGGAAAGCCATCAGAAGATTGCCATCGCAGTGGCATCGATGTGGAAAAAGACGCTGGGTGCCGATGTGAAACTGGTGAATCAGGAATGGAAAACGTACATCGACAGCCGCAACACCGGTAATTTCGATGTGATCCGCGCGTCCTGGGTCGGCGATTACAACGAAGCCTCGACGTTTCTGTCGCTGCTGACGTCCACACATAACGGCAACATCAGCAAATTCAGCAATGCGGAATACGATAAAGTCATCAGTGACGCCAGCCGTGAAACCAGCGAAGCGCGCCGCAATAATGACTACAACAAAGCCGAGCAGATTATTACCGGGCAGGCCCCCATTGCGCCGATTTATCAGTACACCAATGGCCGACTGATCAAACCCTGGGTGAAAGGCTATCCGATTAATAACCCGGAAGATGTGGCTTACAGTCAGGAAATGTACATCCTCAGACATTGATATTTCTGACGTAAAAAAGCGCCCGCAGTGAATAGCTGCGGGCGCTTTTCTTTTACCTCATCTTTCAGTTTTTACGGCTGAACAGACGTAGCAAGAGTGCCGCACCGGCCGCAATCGTTGCCAGCGCCACCACACCCGTCCAGCCACCGGTTGCCAGCGCTTTACTGCCGAGCGCCGCACCGGCTGACATGCCGATAAACACCACGGTGAACAGCAGGGCATTCAGTCTGCCGCGTGCCGCTGGTTCAAGGCCATACACCAGCGTCTGATGTGCCACCAGCGTGGCCTGAATACCTAAGTCAAAACCGATGGCGCTCAGCACAATCAGCGCCAGCTGAGCGTGCGATGACAACAGCGGTAACAGGAACATCGCCGCAAAAGAAATCATCACCAGTGCTGAACCCATTTGCGTGACCCGCGCCGGGCCTTTCTTATCGGCTAACGCACCGGCCAGCGGCGCAGCTAATGCCCCTGCTGCACCCGCCAGACCAAATGCCCCGGCCACCGCGCTGCCCAGATGGAACTGTTCGTTAAGCATAATCGCCAGCGTTGACCAGAAGGCACTGAACGCGACGGACAGCAAACCCTGAGCCAGTGCGGCATGACGCAGTGTTTTATAGTTTTTCCACAAGCCAAACATCGAGTGCAGCAGACCGGCATAACTGATACGCGTATCCGGTTTGAAACGCGGCAATACCCGCCAGAGCGCAACGCCAATCAGCGCGACGCTCAGCGCCGCCAGCTGATACATCACCCGCCAGCCAAAATACTCGGCCACAAAACCACTGAGTACGCGGGAAAGCAAAATCCCGACCAGAAGACCGGTCATCACTGTGCCGACCGTTTTCCCCCGTTGTGCGGCTGGCGCCAGATGCGCCGAGGCGGGCACGATATCCTGCGCCATGGTGGCACCGATACCGGTGATCAGGCTGGCGACCAGCAAACCGTGAATGCCTGGCACAAAACCACACAGCAACAACGCAGCGGCCAGTAAAATGCTTTTCAGCAGAATAATGGTGCGGCGGTCATGGCGGTCACCCAGCGGAATGAGAAACAGAATTCCCAATGCGTAACCGGCCTGTGTGAGCGTCGGAATCAGACCGACGGACGTGGTGCTGGCTTGCAGATTACCGCCCATAATGCCGAGCATCGGCTGGCTGTAGTAAATCGAGGCGACGCTTAACCCCGCACCGGCGGCCAGTGTAAAAATGATTTTGCCCGACAGGGCGGATCCCTCAACATGGGATGTGCTGGTAAGTTCTGACATAACGTGACCCCTGAATAATAAGTTTGTAGCCGTAAGTGCGTGGAATGCATTCTTCACCCGAATGGTTATAAGTGGTAGCCTGCAGAAAGGTAAAACTGTTATACGTGAGGCGTATGAATACACCCGTCACCAGCGGTATTGACCGTATCGACCTGATGCAAACTTTTGTGCGTATTGTGGAAAGCGGCAGTTTGTCTGCGGCTGCGGCGCAACTGAGCACCAGCCAGCCGACCGTCAGTCGCCGTTTGCAGTCACTCGAGCGCCTGCTGGGCGCGAAACTTATCCTGCGCACCACCCACGCGATGAAGCTCACCGACGACGGCCAGCGGTGTTATGAGCAGGCAAAATTATTACTCGAACGCTGGGTCTCGCTGGAAGATCAACTAAGCGGGGCGGGTGATGAACCGGTGGGGACCCTGCGGGTGCGTGCGCCGCATGCGTTCGGACAGGACCAGCTGATCGCGCCGCTGACCCGTTATTTACAGCGATACCCGAATCTTTCCGTCGACTGGATGCTGAATGACCGCACGCCGGACTTCATTTCTGAAGATATTGACTGCGCCATTCAGGTGGGGAATGTTGCCGATCCGTCGATGGTGGCCATTTTGCTGGCCGAGGTGCCACGTATTGTGGTGGCGACGCCGGAACTGCTGCGGCAGCATCCGGTTACCCGGGTCAGCGAACTGGCAAAATTACCCTGGATTTCTTTCAGCACGTATTACCGCAACGAATTTACGCTAAAACATGACAATGACGGCAGAATGGAAAGTTGCAACATTGCGCCGCGTATGGCGACTGACAGTTTATACGCCATGCGTAAGGCCGCGTTGTCGGGATTAGGGGCGGGCATTGTGTCTGCGTGGATCGTCAAAGAAGACATCGCCGAAGGACGTTTACAGCGCGTATTACCCGGCTGGAACGCCTTGCCGCTGCCGGTTTATCTGGTCTATCCGTATTCCAGTTATTATCCGGCGCGCCTGCGCAAATTCCTCGAAATGATGCGCGGCGTGATGCCTGAACTGGCCGAAATGCAGACACCCGGCGGGTAGAAACACTCGGTTATGTCGCGAAACTGAGAGACTTAGCGCTAAACTTAAAACAGATAACGAAGAAAAAGCGAGGAATGTCGTGGAAGTCATCAAGGGAAAAGAACTACAGGTTTCAGATGCCGTTTATGCTTTCCAGATGGACGGACAGGGCGGCGTGAACGATATCAGTCCGCTATGTGTCGCCAGTGAAGATAAACCCTGCTGGTTGCATCTTGATTACACGCTTCCTGCCAGCGAACAGTGGATTAACAGCACGCCGGTGTTACCGGATACCGTGCGCGAGGCACTGGCCGGGGACAGCGTCCGCCCGAAAGTTATGCGCGTAGGCGAGGGCACGCTGATCACCTTGCGCAGCATCAATCTTAATGCGGATGCGCGGCCCGATCAGCTGGTCACCATCCGCGTCTACCTCACCGATAAAATGATTGTCTCCACGCGGCACCGGAAAGTGTTTTCCATGGAAGAGATGATCGGGGATATGAAGCAAGGCAGCGGGCCGAGGAATACCGGGCGCTGGCTGGTGGAAATTTGCGATGCACTGACCGATCACACCAGTAATTTCATTGAAGATCTGCACGATAAAATTATCGATATTGAGGATGATTTGATGGAGCAGCAGGTGCCGGAGCGGGGTGCGATGGCGTTGCTGCGCAAACAGCTTATCGTTTTACGTCGCTATATGGCGCCGCAGCGCGATGTGTTCTCCCGCCTTGCCAGTGAACGCCTGCCGTGGATGAATGACGATGACCGCCGTCTGATGCAGGAAATTTCCGATCGGCTGGGGCGCGGACTGGATGATCTGGATGCCAGCATTGCGCGTACTGCCGTGCTCTCGGATGAAATCAGCTCACTGTTGGCCGATTCACTGAACCGCCGCACTTACACCATGTCGCTGCTGGCGATGGTCTTCCTGCCTGCGACGTTCCTGACCGGTCTGTTTGGTGTCAATCTGGGCGGTATTCCCGGCAATACCTCGCCGTTTGGTTTCGGGATTTTCTGTGCCTGTCTGCTGGCGCTGGGCGGTGGTGTCGCACTGTGGATGAAAAAAAGCCGGTGGCTGTAGAGCATTAACTGGCTGAAAAAAAGCCAAAAAAAAGCCGGTCATAAGACCGGCGTCGTTCGAATTAAATTGTGCTATGCATTAATTCTAAAAATTTGGAAATAAGACAATATGGAGCACAACGCCCATCGCTTGACGTTGCATTCACCTGCGGAATAGATACTGCACCGATTCAGCCATTCTAATGTTGATTTCGCTCAATCTTTTTTAAGGTTTCTCCCCTGCGGAAGGCCTGTACAGGCATTTTTGCTTGCCTGCCTTATTTTCGACATAACAGGAGATTGCTGTGCATACCCGGGAAATGATTCATCAGGCGTATGAAAATACGACCACTAAAACATCCGGCATCTGGAAAAACCACCGCGACACGGGCGAAATCCGCACTGAGCCTTTTTATCACCCGACGCGGCTTGCCATCACCAGCGGTCATCGCGCAGGCCCCCGGATGGCGGGGTTACTGGCAGACTTAGCCACCGCTGCGCAGGGGGATCCGCTGGCCGATGTGGCGCAGGTTAACGGCATGCATTTCACTTTTTTCGCCATCACGCAGGCGCTGTATGACCGCCCTGAAGACGCGGAAGGCCTCGCGGATCTGATCAGCATTTTTGAACAGTATTGCCGTGGCCATGTTATGCAGATCAGCGATTTGCGGCTGGTGGCTTTACCGGATCAGCTTCTGCTGGCGGGATTTCCGGACGCGGAAAGTTTGCTGGTGAGACAGGCGCTGGTTGAGCATCTGCTGAATACGCCGTGGGCAGCCAGGATCAGAGAGCGATTCCCCAACACGGAAATCCCGCAAGTCTTCTGGCACAGCACCTTGCTGCGTTACAGCGCGCAATATCTGCCTGAATCGCTGCGTGTCTGGTTCCATGAAAACCGGCAGAAAGACTTTGGCTCGCTGAGTTTGCCGGTGAACCTTGTCATGACTAATTACAACTGGACGGAGACGTTCACACTAGCCTGATAAACAAAAAGCCCGCATTGCGCGGGCTATAAGATTCACAGTGAACGCTGCGCGGGAGATTATTTAATTTCCAGCACGTTCAGACGCTCAACCGGCACCGCCGCTTCATCTTCATCCGGCTGCCAGCCAACAGGCTGCATCGGAATATCTTCACGGTCAAACGCCAGATCTCCACCGTCGACTACGGCATCGCCATGACGGATCCCTTTAAAATCGAACAGATTCATGTCATTTAGATGCGAAGGCACCACATTTTGCATCGCGCTGAACATGGTCTCAATGCGGCCAGGATATTTTTTATCCCAGTCTTTCAGCATGTCGCCGATAACCTGACGTTGCAGGTTTGGCTGCGAGCCGCACAGGTTACAAGGGATAATCGGGTATTCGCGCGCAATCGCAAAACGTTCGATATCTTTCTCGCGGCAGTATGCCAGCGGACGGATCACGATGTGTTTACCGTCGTCGCTCATCAGTTTTGGTGGCATTCCTTTCAGCTTGCCGCCGTAGAACATGTTGAGGAACAAGGTTTGCAGAATGTCATCGCGGTGATGGCCGAGGGCAATCTTGGTACAACCCAGTTCCGTCGCGGTGCGGTACAAAATCCCGCGGCGCAGACGTGAACACAGGGAACAGGTCGTTTTGCCTTCCGGGATTTTATCTTTGACGATGGAATAGGTGTCTTCGGTGACAATCTTATATTCCACACCCAGCGCGTCTAAATACTCAGGCAGGATGTGTGCCGGAAACCCCGGTTGTTTCTGGTCAAGATTGACCGCCACCAGTGAAAAATTCACCGGCGCGCTTTGTTGCAGATTGCGCAAAATTTCGAGCATGGTGTAGCTGTCTTTTCCGCCGGAAAGACAAACCATAATGCGATCACCTTCTTCGATCATACCGAAGTCAGCAATTGCTTTCCCAACGTCACGGCGCAGGCGCTTTTGTAGCTTGTTGAGGTTGTACTGCTCTTTTTTATTAACTAATTGATTATCTGACATTTTTTGATGTTCGATTCGTCTGGTGGCGCAGCAGGGGGAAAACCTGCAACGCGAGTTTCTTGTTCAGCATACCGGTCGGGTCGCTTTCATGCTCCAACTGCCGATGATAAAAGGCGGGTTTGTTCCCGCAGTCAGCATCCGGCATGCGTTCGTGTGGCGCGTATGATATGGATTACGCCGTGAAATGTCAGCGCGTTTTATAGCAGCATTCCGGCATGCTCCGATTGGGGAAAGGGAGTTGCAGGTCTGGAAGAAGAGGCGACCCTTATTTCCGGTGTCATAACGACAAATAGACTTTCAGATGTTCATGAGTATTTTCGGTCATCTCCGGCCAATAATCGGCAAATTTTTCAGGCAACAGTTTAGGTTATTTTACCTGTCCGCAGAGGGGAAGCGGGGCTGTTTAAGGGATTTTGTGCCTTGAATGACACACCTGTGATGAAGGTACGGGGGCAAATACAGATGTTTCTCAATGAACAAGCTGAAATGCTAACTATGCTTACTAAACGCATTGTTAAATCAGAATCACTTTCAGGAGAGAAGTATGAACAGGAAAAACCTTATTGCCGCGTCACTTGCCGCTGTATCCATTCTTTTTGTCGCAGGTTGCGCGTCTAATCAGGCGATTAAAACTACGGACGGGAAAACCATCGTCACAGACGGTAAACCTCAGGTAGATGACGATACCGGTCTGGTGTCTTATAAAAATGCCGAGACGGGTAAAACCGAGCAGATCAATCGCGACCAGGTTAAAAATATGAGTGAACTGGATAACTGATTTATCCGGAAATTCTGACAAAGGAGAGAATGATGAACAGGAATTTATTGCCTCAAAAAATGCTTTTGCCTTTAGCCGCTATCCTGTGTGTCGCAGCGCTGTCTGGCTGTACCCGCACGAGTTATGCGATTCAGACCAATGATGCGCGAACCATCATCAGCGACGGTAAACCGAAAGAAGCAGATTCCGGTCTGCTGGAATATACCGACGCCAATGGTGTGAAACAGCAAATCAGCAAAACTGAAGTGAAACAGGTAACAGAACTTCCGAAGTAAATCCGGTGCGTAATCTTTTTTTGTCTGATATTAAAACCCGCTGCTAAAGCGGGTTTTTTATGAACGGATTACCGCAAACCGTTGCCCAAATCTCTGCATTGGTTTTCTCATTGCCCCTATCTTTGCGACGTCACCACATTGCGTTTTAATGCTTTTTTGGCCAGTGCGGCTTTCATGCCTTTTTCTGCGCTGCGGTGCAATATCCAGCCGAACAGCAGAACTGACAGGGCGCACAGCAGGAACAGGAGCCGTCCCCACAACGGATTCGGCACCAGCACCATCAGCAGCAAACCCGCGCCCATGTACATCGAAATACGGCCGATTTTATCGCGCTGCAGGCGGTCGAACTCATCTTGTTCATGGTCGGCATAGACGGGTGTCTCCATGTCAGAAAAGAACTGCTGGCGCTGAGTTTCCCGCACTGTATCGGACTCGCGATAGAACAGAGTGGTCAGGCAGAAGAACCCGCCGGTAAACACCAGGTGCGCAAAGATATTCCACATGATCGCCACATCCAGCAGCTCACGTGCCGTCAGGGTGATCCCCAGCAGACGGGCGACATCCGGCGCGGTGAACAGGTTCGCCACCACATAAGACACACATAATCCGAATAATACGGTGACCCATGCCGCCCAGTCCGGCGTTTTACGGATAAACACACCGAGGAACAGCGGCACCACAATCGGTGCCTGCATCAGCGTGCCGACTTTCATCATCAGGTCGAACAGGCTGACTGTCTGCATGGTGTGCATGTATTGCGCCACCAGAATGACCAGTACGCCATTCACCACGCAGGCAATCTGGCCGACGCGCAACTGATATTTGTCGCTGCGTTCACTGTCGCGGTTAATGACCGGCGTCCAGAAGCTGCGTACAAAAATCCCGGAATTACGGTTCAGTGCGCAATCCATAGAAGACATGGTGGCGGCGAACAGTCCGGCCATCAGCAGGCCGACGGTGCCCACCGGCATGGCGCGTTCTGCAAAAATCAGATACACCGCATCGGTCGCGTTTTTGCCCAGTTCCGGATGCGCGGTTGCCGCGTCAGGATAAAGGATCGCCACCGCCCACGGCGGAATGAACCAGATAATCGTACCGACCAGCATCAGCACTAACGCGAACAATGCCGCCTTTTTGGCATTGAAACTGTCTTTGGCATTCAGGAAGCGGTAGGAATCCTGCAGGTTATTGATGCTCTGCACATTCTTGATAAAGAAGAACAGGAAACAGGCCACCAGCAGGGAAATATAATGCGGGCCAACGTCAGGGCCGGTAATGAAGCCGGAAGGAAACTCCGTCACCAGTTTCACCGGGCCGCCGACTTTAAATAACGCCACCACTGCGCAGGCAATGGAAATAATCGCCACCACCAGCGTCTGCACAAAATCACTGGCGACCACGCCCCACGCCCCACTCAGCAGCGAAATCACCAGCACCACGATGCCCGTCACCCATAGCGTCAGAGTGATGTCGTGCCGGAATACCGCGCTGGCAAACACCGCCAGGCTGTTCAGCCATACGCCGGCGCTGAGAATGCTCAGCGGAATGATCATCCAGGTGAAAAACTGTTCATTACCTTTGCCGAAGCGATGGTTGATTGCCTCGGTTGCGGTATCAACACGCAACTGGCGGAAGCGGGCGGCAAACCACCACCAGGCGATCAGATAGCCGAACACGTTACCGGCAAACACGCTGACGACATTGAAACCGTAGCGGTAAGCCTGACCGGCCGCACCGGTAAATGTCCAGGCGCTGAACTGGATCATAAAGGCGGTCGCGCCGACCATCCACCAGAGCATTCGCCCGCCGCCGCGGAAATAGTGGCTCGAGGAGCCGGACGCCATTTTTTTGAAGGCATAACTGATGGCAATCATTAAGACGAAGTAACCGATCATGACCAGAACGTTGATATCCATTGTCGTTACTCTCTTGTTTGTAGGGTGAGATGTTTTTTGGTTATGTATTGAGCAAGCGTAGAAGAGGGAATTGAAATTAAAAGTCGGACAAATAAGAAATGCTTAGTTTGTTATCAAATTGTGATTCTGGTCACTTGTTTGGCCTAATATCGGCTTTTAAGTCAATTCTGGCTGGCGAAAATGAAGGTTCATTGCTTTATTAGTATGACTAAAGCGTGAAATCTCAACGGGGAAATGGCGCGGAGCCGGGAGAATACATGACGTTAATGCTGTGCAGTAATGGAAAAGGAGTGACGGCCAGCCTGGTGCTGTTGCTGACGCTGATGACGGGTTCTGCCGGAGCACTGGCTGCGGAACCGGCATTTTTGAATACGGCGCAAATGTCTGTTGTCCGCCAGCAACTGCACGATCACCGTGCGGCACCGCAAACGGCGGAGGCGTATCAGCACTTGCTGGCCGCGGCGGATTCCGCCCTGAACAAGCCTGAGCTGAGCGTGACCGACAAAGGCATGACGCCGCCGGGAGGCTCGAAGCATGATTATCTCAGCCTGAGTGCGTACTGGTGGCCGGACGACAGCACACCCGACGGGCTGCCGTGGGTGCGCAAGGACGGTCATGTGAATCCCGCCAGTAAAAACGACCAGAGTGATGGCGTGCGGCTGGCCGATTTTACCGCACGGGTGCAGAACCTGACGCTGGCGTGGTATTTCTCCGGCGAACAGAAATACGCCGATAAAGCCGCCAGCCTGCTGCGCACCTGGTTTATCAACCCGGAAACGCGCATGAACCCGAATCTGAATTATGCGCAGGGCGTGCCGGGCATTTCGCCGGGACGTAACGCCGGTGTGCTGGATGGCCGCTATTTCTCCACCCGAATTGTCGATTCGTTAGTGCTGTTGCGCGGAAATCCGGCCTGGACAGATAACGACGAACAGCAAATGCGGGCGTGGATGCAGGATTATCTGCAGTGGTTGCAGGGCAGTAAAATCGCGAAAAAAGAAGGACGAACGGAGAACAATCACGGTAACTGGTATGTGACACAAGTCTCCGGTATTGCCTGGTATCTGGGCGATAAAGCGCTGACTGGCGACATGGCGAAGCTGATGAAAAGCAAGCTGGATGTGCAACTCAAACCCGATGGCACGCAGCCTGCCGAGCTGGCGCGCACGCGTTCGTTTCATTACAGCTACTTCAATTTGCAGGCAATCAGCATGATGGCGGTGCTGGCGCAGAAAAACGGCATTGACCTCTGGCATTACAAAACGTCACAAGGCGGCAGCGTGCTGACCTCGCTGGATTTCATGGCGCGCTTTACCGATCCGTCAGTGCCCTGGCCATACAAGTCACTCGATCAGATCCGTGTGCGTCCGGTGCCGTTGCTGTCCTGGGCGGATAACGCTACGGGTGAAAACCGTTACGAACAATACATCCGCAGCGCGAAATTCACCTTGCCGCCAGCGGTGAAACCGGCTTCCGGCGGATACCACGAAGACCTGACCCGTGGCGCGGTGATGGAGGCTGAACGCGAAACCTGGCTGCTGTCATTGCCATCGTTTGCGGCAGGATATGTCGCGCCACAGCCTCAGGAGATGCATAAATGAATCACTGGCAGCCGTTGCAGATAAGCGCGGGCGAAGCGGATGAACTGCGCGGACAGATTAATGCAGATTCTCCTTTGGGTGCGGCGCTGCGTGCGCAAATCACCACGCTGGAAAACATGCTCGTGCAGCCGCTGACGATTCCCGGTCACGGCGAGGCCGGTGGCCCTGAGCATACGCAGCACAAGCAAAACTATCTGGGAATCAATCTGGCGGGGCGTTTAGCGCTGATCACCGGTGAGCCACGTTATGGCGATTACGCGCTGGCGCTGCTGACCGGTTACGCCGACATTTATCCCTCGCTGGGCAGCGCGACCAGCAAAGACAGCAATGCGCCCGGTCGTTTGTTCCATCAGACCCTGAATGAAAATATGTTCTGGCTGTACGCCGTCGAAGGCTACCACTGTGTGATGCCATCGCTTAGCGCGGCTCAGCGGGAACATATCGAAACTAACCTGTTTCAGGTGATGGCAGATGATGCGCTGAACCGGCATAGCCGTGATTTCGATATCGTGCATAACCACGGTATCTGGTCGGTGGCCGCAGCGGCGATCAGCGGTTATGTGCTGGACGATGCATCGCTGGTAGAAAAAGCCTTATATGGCCTGAAAGGCGACAGTGAAAGTGGTGGATTCTTTGCCCAGCTCAGCCAGCTTTTTTCGCCGGACGGTTATTATATCGAAGGGCCGTATTACCACCGCTTTGCGTTGCGTCCGTTGTTACTGCTGGCGGAGGCCATTGAACGGCGTCAGCCGGATTTACAGATTTATCAGTTCCGTGAGCAGATTATCCGTAAAACCTGTGAAGCCCTGATGCAGACCGCATTCCCCGACGGCGTCTGGCCTGCGCTGAATGATTCCTCTAAAACCATCAATATCCGTGATGACGGCGCGGTGATCGCCGCCAGCGTCTGCTATTCCCGCTATGGCCACAATCCGCAGTGGATTGCTGTCGCACAACAACAGCAAACGGTGTGGGTGAGTGCGGCCGCGCTGAAACTCTCTGTTGCCCTGAAAAAAGCCCCGGCAACGCCCGTGGACTGGGGCAGCGCAGAACTGCGCGATGGCCCGCAAGGCACGCAGGGCGGCATCGGGATTTTACGCAGTGACGCAGAAAATCAGGACATGGCGCTGATGTGGTACGGCCAGCACGGCAGCATTCCCCGCCTGCATTCGGCGCTCAATCACGGCCACTTTGACGGCCTGCATCTTAGCCTGTTCAGCGGCGGACGCGAGTTCCTGCGTGATTACGGCTTTGGCCGCTGGGTCAACGTCGAGCCTAAATTCGGTGGCCGCTATATTCCTGAAAACAATAGTTACTGCAAGCAGACCGTCGCGCATAACACCGTGGTGGTTGACGGGCAAAGCCAGAATGGCGGCAACAGTCTTGAGGCCGAAACACGCTGGGGCGAACCGCATTTCTTCGTCACGGGTAATCCGGCCTGTCAGGGGATGAGTGCGCGGCTTAATGATTATTATCCGGGGGTGAACCAGCAACGAACGGTGCTGATGCTGAGCCTGCCGGAACTGTCTTCGCCGCTGATCGTCGATGTGTTCCGGCTTACCAGCCATGAGCCGCACCAGTACGATTATTGCCTGCATCATCTCGGTCAGTTTGTCCGCACTGATACCGCTCTTGATGCTGCCAGCCAGCTGACGCCACTCGGCGAAGATCACGGCTATCAGCATTTATGGGATTGCGCGAGGGCTGATATTGCGGCGGGAGATTCGGCCTTATTCAGCTGGCTTGACGGCGACAGTTACCGCACCCTGGTCAGCGCCTTTCCCTACGGTGGCGAACTGATTGTCGCCCGCACCGGTGCCAGCGATCCGAATTTTAACCTGCGTAATGAACCCGCTTTACTGCTGCGAACCCGGGGAGCAAACGCCATTTTCGCCAGCGTGTTTGAAACCCACGGCTATTTTGATGAAGCCAGCGAAACGTCCCTTGACGCGTGTGGCAAGGTTGAACGCGTCAGCGTGGTCAGCCATGACGACGTGCAAACCGAACTGAATATTTACTTTGCCGCCAACCGGACACTGAACGTCCGCATCAGCAACCGCGCCGCACCGGCTGCGGAAGATGCGTTCAGCGTGGCGTGGCAATCCGTTTCACCTCTGAACATCCCTGAATCATAAAGGAGTCACTATGTTTAACGATTTGAAAGGTCAGCGTGTTTTGATCACCGGTTCAACCAAAGGTATCGGGCTGGCGGCGGCGCAGGCATTTGCCGCAGCGGGCGCAAAAGTCGGGATTAACGGCCATCGTCATGATGCCAGCCTGGACAAACTGGCGGCTGATATCGCTAAGAACGGCGGCGAAGTGGCCTATTTTGGTGCGGATGTGACGAAGTCGGCCGAGTGCGAAGCGCTGGTGGCGAGTTTTGTCGAACGCTTTGGTGGCATTGATGTGCTGATTAATAACGCGGGCGGCCTGGGCGGACGTCAGGGGCTGGAAAGCATTGACGATTATTTTTATGACCATGTGATGGATCTCAATGCCCGCTCGGCGCTGATGGTCACAAAATTTGCTATTCCGCATCTGCGTCACGCGGCGAAACAAAGCGGCAAAACCACATCGGTGATCAGCACCGGTTCGATTGCCGGACGCGAAGGCGGCGGGCCGGGTGCCAGTCTCTACGCCGCTTCAAAGGCCTGGCTGCACAATGTGCACCGCAACTGGGTGAAAGAATTCACCCGGGACAATATCCGCTTTAACGTGATCGCGCCCGGCACCATCGACACCGTTTTTCACGCGGATAAGAGCGCAGAAGTGCGCGAAAAAATCGCCGGCTCCATCGCCATGGGTCGTTTCGGCACCGCTGAAGAACTGGCGCCGTCTTACCTGTTTTTCGCCTCGCACGCCTGCAGTGGTTACATCACCGGCCAGATTCTGGATGTGAATGGCGGCCAGATGGCGCCGTAGCGCACAGTTCGGGTGTTTCAGTGTGGCGGGGGCATGCAGCGCGCCGCCACCTGAACTATGATGTCGGCAATCTGCACAGGAAAAAGGGAAGAGCATGACGATGCAGTTTGAAACCGCCGCAGGCATGACCCGTGGCCTGAATACCCATATCGCCCGCGACATCGCCCGCAAAATTCTTTCGGGCGAACTGGCGTCAGGCGCGATACTGCCGAGTGAAATCGAGCTGGGCGAACAGTTTGGCGTCAGCCGTACTGCGTTGCGTGAAGCGCTGAAACTGCTGACCTCCAAGGGATTACTGGAGTCGCGGCCAAAAATCGGCACCCGCGTGAAAGAGCGTCCGCAATGGAACATGCTGGATCCGCAGTTGCTGGAGTGGATGCAGGGCATGGAAGCGACGGAAGATATTTACCACCAGTTTCTGGAATTTCGCAAAGCGATTGAACCGCACGCCACCGCGCTGGCGGCGGTGAACGCCAGTAAAGAGCAACGCATTGAACTCTCAAGAATTTATCGCCAGATGTGTCACGTAGCCGAAAACTTCGATGCACAACATTGGGTCGATATCGATACGCAGTTCCACCGGATGATTTTCATTTCCTCCGGAAACTGTTTTTACGTGCCGTTCGGCAACGTGCTGACCACCATTTTCAAATGGTTCTTTGAGTATTCCTCAAAAGAAGGGGGCATGTGCCTCAGTGAACATAAACGTATTTACGAAGCGATTATGGCCGGTGACGAAGGTGCGGCATTTTCTGCCTCGCTGAGTCTGATGAAAGGGCATAAGCACCGGTTGCATCAGACATAACGTTCAGCAAAACCGTTTCATGCCGTTCCTCCCGATGCGCAGATCTCTCTGCGCATTTTTTATGTCTGATGATCCTCAAATGAGCTCACTGATACAAAAATGAAACAAACGTCACGGGCGGTTACGCCCCAGTGCCAGTGGGTTATATAGACTTGTCATAATTATTACGGTTTAATCATTTTATCAGGACATAATATTTTATGGCGCAGAGTGATTAACGATATTTATTTTAGTTATTAACCCGGTGAATATATGAAAATACTCAAGGTCAGTGATTTCTTTCTCTCGGAACATCATGCTTTCAGTTTATTCGATATGAATCGCCAGTCGATGGAAGATGTACACGGGCATGAGTTTGATGAGCTGGTTATTGTCCGCAACGGCAGCGGATTTCATATAATCAACGACCAGGCGGAATTTATTCATAAAGGCGATTTTTTCATCGTCAGCGCTCATGATGTCCATTGTTATGAATCCACCAATAAGCTGTCAATTACTAATATTTTGCTCCATAAAGAGCGCCCGTTTTATTTTCTCAATAATATTGGACAACTGACTGCGGGGATCAAAGATTATACTGCCTCGATAAAAAAGCGGCGTGCAGGATTAACGGACGAGGAACTGACGAAAGTTATTGAGCTGACCGATAAAATCACCCGACAAAGTGATGCCTGTTACGACAACGCCTACTTTGCCACAGCAGAGTCTTATTTATTTTCGATGATGGTCATCCTGTACCAGTGTGCGACCCGCAAGGAATGCCGGGCCAGCCCGACAGATTCCGGCAAGCGACATCTGCTGAATTATTTACGCGAGAATTACACATGCAGCATCAACTGGGATTATTTATGTGAAGAAAGTGGTGTGGCAAAAAGAACGATGTTCAGATTTATAAAAGAGATGACAGGATTTACACCTGAAAAATTTCAGCAGCGTTACCGTCTGTTAAAAACACAGGAATTATTGCGTACCTCAGATTTAACTGTCGGGAAAATAGCCACCGTGTGCGGTTTTTCCACCCCATCACGTCTGACGGAAGCCTATAAAAAAGAGTTTCACAGAACACCCTCTCAGGAGCGAATGAGAGTCAGTAACAGTGTGATTAAAACACGCTATTAAAAACAAAATTCAATAATAAGAATTAATAATATAAAACCATAACAACACTAAGAATTAAGGATAACTCACGGACTTTTTTATTCACCATTACCTCTGAAGGACATTATTATGTCAACCACTAAACAACCTAATCCCTGGTACGTCGGGGTGGTTTCCGGCATGGCGTCATATATTGATTCAGCCGCGATTGTTTCAAACGGAACGGCCCTGGTTATTTATCAGAAAACGATAGGGACAACATCAGCTCAGATAGGCATACTTTCTGGCATATTAACCCTGAGTATTGCACTGGGTGCATTTCTGGGCGGCAGACTGGGGGATTGTTATGGCCGACGCAAAGTGTTTATTGTCACCATGGCAATGATCATTATCGGTACGCTGCTGCTGGCATTCGGCAATACCTTTCCGGTGCTGCTGACTGGCACATTGTTGGTCGGGTTAGCTACCGGTGCAGACTTACCGGTATCACTGGCGACCATTGCTGAAGCGGCGACGGATAAAAATCGCGGGAAAATTATCGGATTGTCGAATCTGCTGTGGTTTTTGGGGATTGGCACCACGATGGCAATTTCTGCCATGGTGGGCGACTGGGGAAGGCCCGGTGCGCAGATTATGTATCTGCATGTCTGCGTGGTGGCCGTCGTTCTGCTGGCGTTGCGCTGTACGATCCCGGAGTCGCCTTTATGGCTGATTGCCCGAAACGAACGGCGTGCAGGCATTGTCACGGTGCGTGCGCAGAAAGCGTCGTTTAAAGATCTTATCCACGGGAAATATCTGTGGCCGTTTATTGCGTTGTGTCTGTTCTATACTTTTACCAATCTTGCAGCGAATACCGGCGGTCAGTTTGGGACTTATATTGCAGTTAACGTAGTGGGTATTTCCGTCGGGCAACACTCGCTGTGGAACCTGCTGACCATGCCGGTCGGGGTATTTGCCGGGATCATGTTTATGCGTTTTGTCGATACACCGAAGCGTATCCCCGCGTTTATTTTGGGGGCATTTTGTTTCGCGGGAGGATTCTTCCTGCCGGTAGTATTTAACTTTTCACCCGTATCCTGGTTCGGTTGTTTATTCTTTACCGCGATAGGCAGCGGTCTGGCCTTCGAAGGGATAATGAAAGTCTGGTCGCAGGAATCCTTCCCGACCATGCTCCGGTCTACAGCACAAGGTATTATCGTCGCTATTTCCCGGTTGTTATGCGGTGTGCTGGCATTCATTACGCCACTGCTGCTTGATGCCGGTCCGCTGGTATTGTATTTCATCTTATCCTCTACGGTGGCTTCCGGTTTATTGATCGGCTGGATCTGTTTCCACGGCAAGCAAAGAAATGAATTTAACAGCGAAGCCGGTACGGTTATTAAAGAACCGGCAACACAATATCCGGCATCCGCCATAAAGCAAATCTAGTTGTTTATTTTACCGCTCAGACAACATTACATGAGGAGTAAGGCATTATGCTCGCAGTGATCAGACTTACAGTAAATCAGGAATCTGCATTGCACGGTGTGCAGGAACTGCCTGTATTAGGTTGGGAAATTGAAAGCCATAACAGAAATGTCCGGCAAACTGCTTACCGGATCCAGATAAGCCAGGATCAGAATTTTGATAATATCCTGCTTCGCGGCGAATGGCAGGAAAGCGAATGTTCAAATAATGTTTCCCTGACGGAATTAATGCTCACATCCTCGCAGCATTATTTTATCCGTGTACAGATACGTGATAATTATGACGAAACCAGCGCCTGGAGTTCACCTGCGGAGATGATTTCCGGCGTGCTGTATAGCCATGAATGGCTGGCTGATTTTATTACCGCCGAAACGTCGGCAGATAAAGACAATTCCGGTGCAACATTATTGCGAAAACCTTTTGTTCTGAACCGTGCGGAAGATATTCAGTCTGCCTTTATTCATGTCAGTGCACTCGGACTTTATGAATTACATCTCAACGGTCATAAAGTCGGAGAAGATGCCCTGACGCCCGGCTGGACGAGTTATCACCATCATTTACTTTATCAGACTTATGATGTGACGGGACATCTGGAAAAAGGCGAAAACGTTATTGGCGCTATTGTCGGTGCGGGCTGGTACAAAGGCGATATGGGCTTCAGCCGTCATCGCAATTATTATGGTGAACGGAGCGCGCTTATTTCCCAACTGGTCATTAATTATAACGATGGCTCGCATGAAATTGTGGTCAGCGATGAAAGCTGGAAAGGACAGGATTCCGCCATTCTGTTTTCAGAAATCTATGACGGCGAAACTTACGATGCGCGCAGGGAAATCCCCGGCTGGTGCGTGAAAGGTTTCGCAGAGAAGGGATGGCGTCCGGTCAGTCTGGCGATGCATGAAAAATCCACACTGGTGGCGCAGGGAAGCAACAGGGTCAGGAAAATGGGAGAAATTAAGCCTGTTGCGCTGCTCACCACGCCGCAAGGCGACACAGTCATTGATTTTGGCCAGAATCTCAGTGGCTGGGTAGAGTTTACGGTCAGCGGCAAGGCGGGCGATAAAGTCGTGTTACGCCACTTTGAAGTGCTGGACGCAGAGGGCAATGTGTATCTCGATAATCTGCGTTCTGCCCGACAACGCACTGAATATGTGCTCAAAGGTAAAGGGGCAGAAACCTGGCATCCGCACTTTACCTGGCAAGGTTTCCGCTTTGTGAAGGTTGAGGAATATCCGGCGCAGTTGGATCTGAATAACTTCACCGCCATTGTTTTGCATTCCGATATGGAGCAGACCGGGTCTTTCGCCTGTTCAAACCCGGATCTGAATCAGTTACACCACAATATTCTGTGGGGGCTGAAAGGTAACTTTGTCGACGTGCCGACGGACTGCCCGCAACGTGACGAGCGGCTTGGCTGGACGGGGGATGCGCAGATTTTTTGCCGTACGGCGAGTTATCTGATGCAAACCCGCAATTTCTTCGCCAAATGGCTGACCGATCTTCGTTATGACCAGACGGCTGAAGGTGGTGTACCGCACGTTATCCCGGATATCCTGACCGGTTACTGTGGCAAGGACCGCCTGTTGTCTGAAGGCGGAACCCATTCTGCCTCGGCCTGGGCGGATGCCGCGGTGATCAACCCGTGGACAATGTACCTGATGTATGGCGATACCAACGTGCTGGAAAACCAGTATGCCAGCATGAAAGGCTGGATTGATTTCATGACCGCGCATGCGGAAAATTACATCTGGCATTACAAATTACAGTTTGGTGACTGGGTGGCGCTGGATGCCAAAGAGGGCAGTTATTTCGGTGCTACCCCAAACGACCTGACCTGCACGGCGTATTACGCTTATTCCACGCAATTGTTCGCCAAAGCCGCCAAAGCGCTGAATCGTACTGAAGACTATCAACATTACACTGCCTTGCATCAGGCGATTGTCCGTCGTTTTCAGGAGGAGTTCTTTACGCCATCGGGTCGTCTGGCGGCCAGAACGCAAACCGCGCATATTCTGGCACTGTACTTCAATCTGGTCCCTGACGAATTCCGCCAGCGCACCACCGATACGCTGGTTGAATTGCTCAACGAGCACGACGGGCATCTGGTGACCGGCTTCGTCGGCACGCCGTATTTCTGTCACGCACTCAGCCAGAATGGCCGTACTAAAGAAGCCTGGAATTTACTGCTGAAAGAGGATTTCCCTTCGTGGCTGTATCAGGTGAAAGCCGGTGCCACCACTGTCTGGGAACACTGGGACGGCATTAAACCGGACGGCAGCATGTGGAGCGCGGACATGAATTCCTTCAATCACTACGCTTACGGCGCGGTGGGGGAATGGCTCTACCGCGTGGCGGCAGGGATTGAAGCTGATGAGGAACAGCCCGGATTCAAACACGTCATCATCAAACCGCAGACCGGCGGCGGCCTGAGCTGGCTCGATACCCGCTATCAGTCAATCTATGGTGCGATTGGCGTACGCTGGGAAGTCAGCGGTCAGACCGTCTTCCTTAACGTCACGGTTCCGGCAAATACCTCCGCCACCGTGGTCCTGACGGACGGTCAATCTGTGCAGGAAGCGGACGGGATTGATTTTGTGCGCTGTGCACAGGGATACACCGCTGAGGTGGGATCGGGGGAATATCGGGTGGAATACCGGTTAGTTTAGTGAGGTCGCTTGTTTGCTCCTCCCCCTGCGAAGGGGGAGGTCGGGAGGGAGTTTAGCAGACAAAACGGCCGTCAAAGCACAGGTTAACTTTTTGATTTGTCTGTGATACCCCACCCCAACCCTCCCCTTCGCAGGGGAGGGAGCCGACCGCGTTTTTTTCTCAACTCACAGTTTAAAAACTCAAGACTCCGGCTCGGTCTTCTTCCCCGCCAGCATGGCTAAAAAGTCATATTTAGCCTGTAACTCTTTCTCTGCCGCCGCATACAACATCTCTGCTACTTCCGGCTGTTGGGAGTTCAGTCTTCTGAACCGTTGTTCATTATTGAGCGTATCGGTCAGCCCGCTGGAAGGCGGTCTTGAATCGAGGGCCAGTGCCGGTTTGCCTTCTTCGACACGACGCGGATCGAAGCGGTACAGTGGCCAGAAACCGGTGGTAGTCAGTTGTTTCATCTGGTCGTGACTGAGCGCCAGATCATAGCCGTGTTCCTCACACGGGCTGTACGCGATAATCAGCGACGGCCCCGGATAAGCTTCGGCTTCCTGAATGGCTTTGACGGTCTGGTTAAGCTGCGCGCCGAGTGAAATCTGCGCCACATACACATGACCGTACATCATCATGCTCACTCCCAGGTCTTTGCGTGATTTGCGTTTTCCCTGTTCTGCGAATTTCGTGACTGCACCGAGCGGAGTCGCTTTCGACTGCTGTCCGCCGGTGTTGGAATAACACTGGGTATCGAGCACCAGCACGTTGACGTTTTCGGTCAGGCTTAAGACGTGATCCAGTCCGCCGAAACCAATGTCATACGCCCAGCCGTCACCGCCAATCAGCCAGATGGATTTATCCACCAGATAATCGGCATCGGTGGCTAACTGACGCGCATCCGGCGTGTCGATGTCTGCCAGAATTTTACGCAGCGCCGTGACATGCCCGCGTTTCACTTCAGGCGTGGACGTGTCATTGCGCAGGCCACCGAGGACGTCCGCCGGAATATGTTCCGCCAGCGATGCAACCAGACGCAGCACGCGGCGGCGGTGCTGATCCACCGTCAGACGAAAGCCCAGCCCGAACTCGGCGTTGTCTTCAAACAGTGAATTTGCCCATGCCGGACCGCGACCTTCGGCGTTAGTGGTGTACGGCGTTGAAGGCAGATTACCGCCATAGATAGAAGAACAGCCGGTGGCATTGGCGATCAGCAAACGGTCGCCATAAAGCTGGGTCAGCAGTTTGATGTAAGGCGTTTCGCCACACCCGGAGCAGGCACCGGAATACTCAAACAGCGGGGTGATCAGCTGAGACGTGCGGATATCAATGCGTTCCAGCGTGGTTTTATCAATCTCCGGCAGTTTGAGGAAGAAATCGTAATTGGCGCGTTCTTCTTCCAGATGTTCGATGCGATCCGCCATATTAATGGCCTTGATGGACGGATCCTGACGGTCTTTCGCCGGACACACTTCAACGCACAGATTACAGCCGGTGCAGTCTTCCGGTGCGACCTGCAACACGTACTTCTGACCGCGCATGTCGCGGGATTTCACATCCAGCGATTGCAGGGCAGACGGCGCATCTGCCATAAATTCCGGCTGAACCACTTTGGCGCGGATCGCCGAGTGCGGACAGGCGGCGACGCAATGATTGCACTGGGTACACAAATCCGGTTTCCAGATCGGCACTTCTTCGGCAATGTTGCGTTTTTCCCATTGCGTGGTGCCGGTCGGCCAGGTGCCGTCCGGCGGGAACGCGGAAACTGGCAGGGCATCGCCAAGACCGGCCAGCATGGTAGCGGTGACAGTTTTGACGAAATCCGGTGCCGCATCGGAAACAATCGGCGGGCGTTTGCGCGGATTTTCCGGAATAGCCTGCAGCGGCACGGAGACCAGTTCTTCCAGCGTAGCGGCCAGCGCCATCCAGTTGCGGGTGACGATCTCTTCGCCTTTGCTGCGGTAACTGCGGGCAATCGCGCCCTGCAATTCGGCGAGCGCCTGTTCGCCCGGCAGGATCTGCGTCAGGTGGAAGAACGCCATCTGCATGACGGTGTTAATGCGCGCGCCGAGTTTGCATTCGCGGGCAATTTTGGCAGCGTTAATCACATAGAAACGGGCTTCGCGCTGGATAAGTGTCGCCTGCACTTCCAGCGGTAAACGCACCCAGACTTCATCAGCGCTGAACGGCGTATTGAGCAGGAAAATCCCGCCAGCACGCAGACGTTCTGCCATCTGATACAGGTCGATAAACTGCCACTGATGACAGGCAACGAAATGCGCCTGACTCACCAGATAAGCAGATTTGATCGGCTTTTCACTGACACGCAGATGCGACACCGTCAGGCCACCGGCCTTTTTGGAGTCGTAGACAAAATAACCCTGCGCATACATCGGCGTGCTGTTACCGATGATCTTGATATTGTTTTTGGTGGCCGACACCGAACCGTCACTGCCCAGCCCGTAAAACAGGGCTTCGAGCGACGCGTGCTGCGGCAACGCTTCTTCCACCACCGGCAGGGAAAGGCCGGTGACGTCGTCATAAATGCCGACGGTAAAGCGCGGACGCGGCTGGCTGAGCGACAGTTCGCGGAACACCGACAGCACGCAATCCGGCCCGAATTCTTTCGAGGATAATCCGTAACGGCCGCCGCTCACTTTTGGCAGTGAATCGCGTTCGCCACGGGAATAGGCTTCGGCCAGCGCGGTCATCACGTCGAGGTATAACGGTTCAGCCAGCGCGCCCGGCTCTTTGGTGCGATCCATCACCGCGATGCTTTTCACACTTTGTGGCAGCACGGACAGCAAATGTCCGGCGCTGAACGGACGGTACAGCCGGACCTTCAGTACGCCGACTTTTTCGCCACGGGCATTCAGGGTTTCAATCACTTCTTCGGCGGTGCCGATGCCGGAACCCATCAGCACAATCACCCGTTCGGCTTGCGGATCGCCAACATATTCGAACGGCTTATATTCACGGCCGGTCAGGACGGCAAAAGCATTCATCGCATCAATGACATGCTGGCAGGTGGCGTTGTAATACGGATTGGTGGCTTCGCGGGACTGGAAATAAGTGTCCGGGTTGGCGGAGGTGCCGCGGATCACCGGATGGTCCGGCGACAGAGCACGGGCGCGATGCGCGTCAATCTGCGCCTGCGGCAACATCTGCTGGAGCGTGTCATCACTGAGCGGGGCAATTTTGTTGATTTCGTGCGAGGTCCGGAAACCGTCGAAGAAATGAATGAACGGCACGCGGCTGTTGAGACTGGCAACCTGAGAAATCAGCGCGAAATCCTGCGCTTCCTGCACGCTGGCGGCAGAGAGCAGGGCGCAACCGGTCTGGCGTACGGCCATCACATCCGAATGATCGCCAAAAATGGACAGCGCGTGGGTGGCTACGGTGCGCGCAGCGACATGCAGCACGAACGGCGTCAGTTCACCGGCCAGCTTGTACAGCGTCGGGATCATCAGCAACAGACCCTGAGACGAGGTGAACGAGGTCGACAGTGCGCCGGTCTGCAACGCGCCATGCACGGTGGAAATCGCACCGGCTTCCGACTGCATTTCCATTACCGTCGGGACATCGCCCCACAAATTTTTCTTCCCTTCGCCTGACCAGGCACCGGCAATTTCGGCCATGGTTGAACTGGGGGTGATCGGGTAGATAGCAATCACTTCGTTGGTACGATAAGCCACGGAAGCGACTGCATTATTACCATCAGTGGTGATCATGGAATACCTTTTTTGCTCTGCTCACAATGGCAGCCAGCGGAAAAGTCGGTTGCTGGCGGGAATGTTAAAAGCTTAGCAGAGGGCGGATTAATCGATTTATCCTGATTGTGTGCAGGGCTATTTCGGCTGATATTTTAAGCGGTTACTGAATAACCCGAGGCGCTGGGATTATTATTAGCTGTCGTGCAGAAGCCGGTTTGGGACAGCGGCTAAATAGGGGCGTGAAGGGCGCGCGCGTGATGATTAATGAATATCTTTCGACAAATTCAGTCAGCATATAAGCGCCTTATCATTATATTTTTCCGCGAATGCAGCGGGAAAAGCGGTTAATTACTGTTGGTTTTATGCGTTAAAGAAATAACCGGCCGAAATAAAATGTGTCTGAGTGTTTAAATTTGAGATTATTTTAGGAAAAAGTTGATGTTATTTTGCCGAAAGGCTCGACGCAGGCGAAAAACGTCGGATATGATGGCGATTCGCAAAAAAATCCCCGTCATATTCAGGAGCAGGACAGATGATCACTGCGTTTCGCGTGTTACTGGCCGCCGGTGTGCTGGTGTTAGCCGCATGCAGCAGCCACGACGATTCGGCTGACGTTCCACAAAAAGGCAACAGCGTTAATATCGGGCAACGTACCGTTAATATGGATAGCCCGGCGTATGCAGCCTGTTCTATGGCGGGCGGGCAATTACGGATGGCGCCGCAACTTGATGGCAGCCGCGTCGGTATGTGTTCGATGGCTAATGGTCGTCAGTGCTCGGAAAGTGCTTTGATGCAGGGTGTGTGTAAAGCCTGATAAACGCCAGACAGTCGTCTGGCGTTTTTGCAGTTAACGTGGCAATAAATTTACATCCGGTCTTTCAGACGATAAATCAACTGGTGTTTACCTTGTGTCAGGGTCAGTTTGTTTTCCTGCAAGGTCAGCGCCGCGCCGTTATTAAGCACATCGCTGATCACGTGATCCCACTTATTCAGGTTTTCATCCGGGCACATCATCATGGTGGATGCCAGTCCTTTCACGGTCAGCACGTTGTTTTGCAACTGGCCCTGACCCATG
Source organism: Rahnella sp. GSA61A (assembly GCF_019969905.1). Lineage (NCBI taxonomy): Bacteria > Pseudomonadati > Pseudomonadota > Gammaproteobacteria > Enterobacterales > Yersiniaceae > Rahnella > Rahnella sp. GSA61A. The sequence goes on from NZ_JAHXYO010000021.1 coordinate 62,479, forward strand.
AAGTTATTACACATTTTTCCCGAAACGTGCATGTTTGAGCCGAACTCAATGTCCGGAATGCGCCCTTGCGCGGCAGGAACCGTCTGACCATCGACGCTCAGCAACTCAAAACGGTGATGCTGCAAATCGGTCTGTTTAACGGCGGTATTCTGATTCATGCTGCACGCCCCCAGGGTCATCGCGGCGGCCAGAACAAACAGTGACTTCTTCATCTTCTCTCCTGAGAAATATTCCTTTGGCATTCGCCATGTCGATATATTCAACTGACTTATGCGATATTTGTTGGCGTATTATAGCGTGAATGAATGGGACTTAAAACCTTGTCCGTCTTTATCCCGTCATCTCCCGATCATAAAAGCGTCATTTTAGCCCGATAGGTTATGCCCATCATCGGTCAGAGAGACTTACAGCGGCATGAGCTACCTATCACTGCATCACATCCGGAAATCCTGGGGGACGAAAGTGGCCCTCAATGACATCAGTTTTGATGTGGAAGAGGGTGATTTTATTGCCTTGCTCGGTCCTTCCGGCTGCGGAAAATCGACGTTATTACGCACCATCGCCGGGCTGGAAACGGCGGAAAGCGGTACGTTGTATTTTCAGCAATCCGATGTCACGTCGCTGGCACCCTCGCAGCGTAAACTGTCGATGGTGTTTCAGTCTTACGCGTTATTCCCGCACATGAATGTGCGCGAAAATCTGCTTTTCGGCCTGCGTGCGCGTGGCGAAGACAAGCGTCATTTTGCATCGCGGCTGGCGGACGTCAGCAGGCTGATGGAACTGGAGCCGCTGCTCGACCGCTTACCTTCGCAGCTTTCCGGCGGTCAGCAACAGCGCGTGGCGCTGGGCCGGGCGGTGATTGCCAACAACAGGCTGTGCCTGATGGACGAACCGCTTTCCAATCTCGACGCCAAACTGCGCCAGAGTATGCGCCGCGAAATCCGTGCAATTCAGAAGAAGCTCGGCCTGACCTTATTGTATGTCACGCACGATCAGACCGAAGCGATGAGCATGGCGGACAAAATCATTTTGCTCAACGATGGCCGCATCGAGCAACACGACACCCCGGATAACCTTTATAACAACCCGACCAGCATTTTTGCCGCGCAATTTATCGGTGCGCCGCCAATGAATATTCTGCCGCTCGAACGCCGCGGGCAGCATCACTATCTCGCCGGTACGCCGCTGCCGGTGGTGGAAAACCTCAACGAAAACGCCCTGAGTCTCGGCCTGCGCGCCGAAGATATTCAGCTGATTTCGCCTGAACACGCCAGCCTGACCGCCCGGGTGGTCAGCCATGAATACATGGGGGCGGACACCCTGGTGGCCTGCGCACTTGCCGGATATCCCGAGCTAATGACCGTGAAAGTCGCGGGCATGAAACGCTTTGCTGATGGTCAGAGGGTCGGTCTGCAATGGACCACGGGCGCACAATATTTTTTCATTACAGCAGACGGAAAACGCTGCTTCCACGCTGAGCAATCCTGTTTACCGTCAGATCACAGAGTTGCTGTGTAGTTGTCATTTTTTGCCGTTATTCACTTTTATTGACTCATACAACGCCTATTGCCGAAGGGAAAACTATGTCATCTGTTCACCGTTTTTCACGTCTCGCTACCGCCGTTCTGCTCATCTCCTGCACCTCTGCTTTTGCGGCAGATCCGGTGAAATTACAAATGTATTACCCGATTGCTGTCGGCGGGAAAATCAGTCATACGGTGGATACGCTGGTAGAAGATTTCCAGAAAACACATCCTGATATCAGCATTCAGCCGGTGTATACCGGTGATTACGCCACCACCGTCACCAAAGCGCTGACGGCGTTTCGTGGCGGCAATGCCCCGCAAATTGCGGTGATCGGCGATATTGAAGCGTATTCCCTGATCGACGCGGGCGCGATTTTGCCGGTCAGCGATCTGGCGAATGACGCAGACGGTAAAAAATGGATCGACGGCTTCTATCCGGCCTTTATCCGCCACATTCAGGGCAAAGTCTGGAGCATTCCGTTTCAGCGTTCGACGGTGGTGTTGTACTGGAACAAACAGGCGTTTGAGAAGGCGGGTCTTAATGGCGACACGCCGCCTGCCAGCTGGCAGCAGGTGGTCGATTTCGGCAAAAAACTGGTGGTGCGTGACGGTTCTGAAGTGAAGCAGTGGGGCATTGAAATCCCGTCCACGCCGAACGGTTACTGGAATTTCCAGGGGATTGCGGCCACCAACGGCAGCCATCTGGATAATGGCAAAGGCACGGCAGTGACATTTGACACACCCGCCAATGTGGAAGCCCTGCAATGGCTGACCGATCTGTCGCAGAAAGAAGCGGTGTCACCGAAGGGCACCATCGCCTGGGGCACCACTCCGCAGGACTTTATCGACGGCAAAACGGCGATGATGGTCACGACGACCGGCAACCTGACGACCGTGCGTGAGAACGCGAAATTCCCGTTTGGTGTGGCGATGCTGCCGGAGAAAACGCAGCGTGGTAGCCCGACCGGCGGCGGTAATCTTTACGTCTTCAAAAACACCACGCCGGAACAACAGAAAGCGGCACTGGAATTTATCCGCTGGGTTTCTGCCCCTGAACAGGCGGCGCGCTGGAGTATCGCCACCGGTTATGTCGCGACATCGCCTGCTGCGTGGGAAACCCCGGTCATGCAGGATTATGTGAAACAGGTGCCGCAGGCGCTGGTGGCCCGCGAACAACTGAAATATTCGCAGCCGGAACTCTCGACCTATAACAGTGTGCAAATTCAGGAACTGATGAACCACGCGATTGAAGCTGCGGTCACACAGGCAAAAACGCCGGCAGACGCGCTGAGTTCGGCGCAGAAACAGGCTGACCGCCTGCTGAAACCGTATCAGTAAGCGCGAAAGGAACAGCATGAGCACATTTCACGCGGTTCTTCCGGCCACCCGCACACGCGGGTTGTCATTACAACTTTACGGCTATCTGTTGCTGCTGCCCGCGCTGGGTTTTCTGCTGCTGTTTACCCACTATCCGGCGCTGGCAACGGTGTGGGAAAGCCTGTTCAGCGCTGCCCGCAGCGGGCATCCGCCGCAGTTTGTCGGGCTGGATAACTACCGTGCGCTGCTGGACGACGACGTGTTTATGTTGTCGTTACGCAACAATCTGCTCTACGCCCTTATCACCATCCCGCTGTCGGTTGCCCTTGCGCTGCTGATGGCGCTGGCGGTCAACCGCCGTCTGCGCGGCAATGCGCTGACCCGCGCCGCTTTCTTTATTCCTTCGCTGCTGCCGATGGTGGCGATTGCCAATCTGTGGCTATTTTTCTATACGCCGCAACTCGGTTTGCTCAACAAAATGCTGGCGCTCTTTTCGCTACCTGCGGTCAACTGGCTGGGTGAACCGGGCACGGCACTCTACAGCCTGATGGCAGTTTCAGTCTGGCGCGAGGCCGGGTTCTTCATGATTTTCTACCTTGCCGCATTACAGCAAATCGACCCGCAGCTGGCCGAAGCGGCAGAAATCGAAGGGGCATCACGGCGCTATTTCTTCCGCCGGGTACAGTGGCCGCTGCTGATGCCAACCACATTATTCGTGCTGATCAACGCCTCGATGAATGCATTCAGGATTGTCGATCAGGTGATTGCGATGACCAATGGCGGGCCGAACAACAGCACCAGTTTGCTGCTGTTTTACATCTACCGCACGGCGTTCAGTTACTGGGATTTACCGGCTGCGTCGGCAATGACCGTCGTGTTACTGGTGATCCTCGCTGTCATCGCGCTGATTAAATTCAACCTGCTGGATAAAAGGGCGCATTATCAGTGAAACCGTTTTCTTTCAGCCGCCTGATCCTGAATCTCGCCATCTGGCTGGCGGCGTTACTGTGGTTTTTACCGGTGCTGGTCGCGGTCTGGGTGGCGATTCATCCGGCGTCAGTGCAGGGCAGTTTTTCGCTGTTTGCGCCGCTGACTTTTCAGAATTTCATCAACGCCTGGCAGGCGGCACCTTTCGCGCGCTACTTCATGAACACTACTTTGCTGGTGATGATGATTGTGGTGTGCCAGCTGATTCTGGCGACCCTGGCGGCTTACGCGCTGGTGCGGTTTAAACTGAAAGGGGCAGGCTTTATCTTCGCGCTCATTTTGCTGCAACTGATGATAAGCCCCGATGTGCTGATCCTGAACAACTACAAAACCATTGGCGCGCTCGGGTTGCGTGACACGCTGGCGGGCATCGCGCTGCCGTATTTTGCCTCGGCGTTTGCCATTTTCCTGCTGCGCCAGACGTTTAAAAGTATTCCGCTGGTGCTGGAAGAAGCCGCCATTGTGGAAGGCGCCAGCCGGTTTTATATCCTGCGCAAAATCTATATCCCGCTGGCGAAACCGATTTATGTCGCTTTTGCACTGGTTTCCATCAGCTTCCACTGGAACGATTTTCTCTGGCCGTTAGTGATCACCGATTCCGTCAAAGTGCGGCCGGTGACGGTCGGACTACAGTTGTTTTCCGCGCCGGAGCAGGGCGTGCAATGGGCGCTGATCAGTGCCGCCACCCTGATGACCGTGTTGCCACTGCTGGTGTTATTTCTGATATTTCAGCGTCAGTTTGTTCAATCCTTTATGCGGGCAGGGATCCGTTAAGATCCCGACAGGAGAATGTTATGGCCGTCACCACTTTATCCCCTTTGTTATCCGAACGGCAGGCGCTGGCGCTGGGCAACGTGAGTGCATTTTATCAGTTGCCGGACGTTCACGATGCGCTGGTCACTGGCACACGGCTGCGTTTCGGGCTGATTGCCGACCCGCAGTATGCGGATGCCGAACCCCAAAAAATCCGTTATTACCGCAACAGCCTGAATAAACTGGCCACCGCCATCAATGAGCTTAATGATCTCAAACTCGATTTTGTGGTCACGCTGGGTGATCTGGTGGACCGCGACTGGAGCAGCTTTCAGGCCGTTCTTGCCCGTTATGAGGCGCTGCGCCACCCGCATGCGGCGGTGATCGGCAACCACGACGCGCAGGTGATTTCCGAGCATCTCGGGGCGCAGAAACCGGCCATCGGTTTACCGAAAAGTTATTATTCGTTCAGTTTGCCGGGCTATCGTTTTCTGGTCATCGACGGTAACGACGTCAGTTTGTATTGCAACCACGCCAATGCCGATGACCGCCAGTTAGCAGAATATATGCTGGAAGAACTGACAGAATGTCAGCAGTCGCAGGCGCAGCCCTGGAACGGTGCGGTCGGGCCGAAACAGCTTGAATGGATTGAGAAAAACTTGCTTGAGGCGCGTGAGCAGTGCGAGGTGGTACTGGTTTTCGGCCACTATCCGCTGACACCGGTTAACAGCCACAACCTGTGGAATTGTGAAACGCTGGTGGAATTGCTGTGCCGGTACGACGTTCGCGCCTATTTCGCCGGTCACGATCACCGTGGCGGTTATGACCGTGTAGACAATACTGATTTTATTACGCTGAAAGGTATGGTCGACGGCGAAAGCAGCCTGCCATTTTCCTCGGTCACGCTGGCTGATGATGTCCTGACCCTCACCGGCTACGGCCCGGAAATCAGCCGCGTGCTGAGCCGCTGAGTGTGTTGCAGCGCAGATGCAGAAAGTAAAAAGGCTCACCGGAGTGAGCCTTATAATGATGATGCTGATTACGTGATTAAAGCAGGTTCGGGCAGACCACACCTTTCGACAGCTGATCAATATTCAACAACGTCGTTTCTGAAATGCTGGTCAGTGCGTCGCTGGTCAGGAAGGCCTGATGGCCGGTGAACAGCACGTTGTGGCAGGACGACAGACGACGGAAGACGTCATCAAGGATCACTTCGTTAGAATTGTCTTCGAAGAATAAATCGCGTTCATTCTCGTAAACGTCCATGCCCAGTGCGCCGATTTTTTGCTTTTTCAGGGCATCGATAGCGGCAGTGGCATCCAGTAATCCGCCACGACTGGTGTTGACGATCATCACACCGTCTTTCATTTTGGAGAAGGCTTCTGCATTAAGCAGATGATGATTTTCCGGTGTCAGCGGGCAGTGCAGCGAAATGACATCGGATTCGGCATACAGCGTATCCAGGTCGACATACTCCGCGCCGAGTTCGAGGGCCAGCGGGCTGGGATACGGATCAAACGCCAGAATGCGCATGCCGAAACCTTTCAGGATCCGCATCGTCGCCACGCCAATTTTACCCGTACCGATAATACCGGCGGTGCGCTGATACATGTTAAAACCGATCAGACCTTCCAGCGAGAAGTTGGCTTCACGCGTGCGTTGATAAGCGCGATGGATGTGGCGGTTAAGACACATCATCATTCCCACTGCATGCTCAGCCACCGCTTCCGGCGAATAAGCCGGTACGCGCACCACCGAAATTCCCAGTTCTTTTGCGGCATCTAAATCGACATTGTTAAAGCCTGCACAACGCAGTGCCAGCGTTTTAATGCCCAGAGAGGCCAGTTCCTGCAGCACTTCGCGGCCGCCATCGTCATTCACGAAAAGGCAGACTGCATCGGCACCTACCGCCGTTTTCGCTGTTTGCGGGGTCAGCAGAAAGTCGAAAAATTCCAGTTCATAGCCATAATGCGCGTTGACCAGTTCCAGATATTTCCGGTCGTAATTTTTAGTACTGTAGACAGCCACTTTCATGGTGTTTCTCCGCAGTGAGTTTGAATCTCTGGCGAAACGGCTTCCGCCTGTTTTATAAGGAATAAACAGTTTCAGAAACAATTCGCAATATGCCATCAAACTAGCAGAGCGCAGGAAGGCAGACAATTTATCCTGTGCTATTTGATTCAGGTGCTCTGGCATTCCTGTCATCAGTTGTTACGCTAATTATGATATCTTGCGGGCGTTTAGATCATTTAGTGAAGCATAAGACAAGGCAAGTCATGAGGAACGGACTGAAGAAAAGCGCGCAGATACTCCTGAGTATAGTGGTGATTATTGCGCTGCTGTTGTGGGTGTTATGGAAAACCGTGCCGCGCTGGTTGCCCGTTGTTGCCAGCCACTGGTTGCCGGGCGGAACCCAACTGGTGCTGAGTGGTTCTCCGCACTGGTCGCACGGCGTCCTGCAACTGCCGGGCTTGCGCTATCAGGCCGGGGACTGCACGCTCGCGACGGCGCGAAATGCCCGCCTCAGTCATAACACCGGCCAATGGGCGCTGAAGCTTGATGCGCTGACGGTCGATACCGCCTGTCTGGCAAAACTGCCCAAAAGCGAAAGTCAGTCAACGCTTTCCCTCGCAGAGATACAGCAACTCCTGCCTGCCGGTGACGTCAGTATCGGCCAGTTTTCTGTGACGCCGTGGCAGCATTACGCTGCCAGTGTGCAGCTCAGTAATCTGGACGGCATACAACATCTTTCTGTGAATGGCGATGCCCTGAAACTTGACGCCGTGCTTGACGGTAACCGTCAGCTTGCCATCCGTTCATTCAGTCTGACGCCGCCGGGCAGTACGCAGCCGGTGACGCTCAGCGGTAAACTGCTGCTGCCAGCGAATCTCGATCATCTGCCTGAATCCGGCGAACTGCACGCCGAAATGCAAACGGCGCAGGTGCCTCAGCCGCTGGATATTACGCTGAGCTGGCAGGCAACCGACGGTATTCTGACGCTGACCGAAAAGGGCAGTGATCAGCCTCTGGCGATGCTGCCATGGAAACTCAACAATAACGAATTACAGATCACGCAGGGACAATGGCGCTGGCCTTATGCCGCACAACCCCTGGCAGGGGGCGTAAATCTGACGCTCAGCGACTGGTCACCGGCGTTTGATCAGACCCACATTACCGCAAGGCTGAATGTGCTGACGCAGGGCCACAACGGCAAGGCCAACGTGGTGCTGACGCTCGGGCCGGGACGCATTGGTTTACTCGACAGCGATTTAGGTTTCCGCCTGACCGGTCAGGCAAATTTACAGACCACGTCTCTGAGTGCGTCATTGCCGGGCCAGCTCAGCGGCTCGGTGCTTAACCCGACGCTTTCATTGCGCAGCGGTTCGTTGTTACGTGCGTGGGGTAAGCCGACGCCGGAACTGACCATCAGCGATGCGCGCTGGCCACTGGCGGGGGTCAAAGTCTCCGCAGAGGGCGTGAGCGGGCCGTTGCAAGCGATCCTCAAAGCACGTCACAGTTTCTGGGGCGCGTTTGATCTGCATCTCAGCGGGAAATCGCTGGCGTTCTGGCCGGACATTGGGTTGTGGAATTTCAATTACTGGGGCAACGGGCATCTGCCGCCACTGAACGGCCGCTGGGACATGTCTGGCAAAGGCCAGTGGCACGACAATCTGATCAGCATTAATTCGCTCTCGACGGGCTTTGACCGCCTGCATTACGGGCTGGCAGATGTCGATGCGCCGCGCCTTACGCTCGAACACCCTTTGATCTGGAAACGTCCGCCATCCGCCCGCTTCAAACCGCAGTATCCTGATGAGCCAACGGCGTTTAAAGGGGACATCAAACTGGTGGCGAAGAAGATTTCGCTGGCGAACGGCGGCTATCTGCCGCCCGCCACGCTGACGTTACAGCTCAGCGGTGGCAGCCCGGACAGTTTCATTATGCGCGGGATGCTGGATGCCAAACCGATCGGCCCGATCCGGCTCAACGGGCGCTGGGATGGCGAACGTCTGCGCGGGGAAGGCTGGTGGCCGAAACAGCAACTGACCGCGTTCCAGCCGCTTCTCACGCCGGATCTGAACATCAAATTACGTGAAGGCACCTTCTACGCGCAGTCGGCATTTTCGGCCGCGCGCGGGCAGGGATTTGTCGCGGGGGGGCACTGGGTGGTGAAAAACGGGGGCTTCTGGATGCAAGACGGCGACCTGAGCGGGCTGGATTTCAGCCTGCCGTATCGCCTTCAGGATCAGGTCTGGCAGCTCGGCGTGAAAAAGCCGGTGACGCTGCGTATCGGCGAAGTGAACAATCTGGTCAAAATGCAGAACGTGACGGCCGATTTACAGGGACATTATCCGTGGAGTGAACAAACGCCACTGACCCTGAGCAATCTGGGCGTCGATATATTGCGTGGTCATCTCAGTTTGTCGGCGCTGCGTATGCCGCAGCATGATGCGGCCGTGCTGAAGCTGGAAAAGATCAATCTCAGCGAACTGTTTACGGCGCTGAAACCCAAGCAACTGGCGATGTCCGGTGTGATTTATGGTGAGTTGCCGCTGTATGTGGAAAATCCGCAGTGGATCATCCATAACGGTTGGATCAGAAACGATGGCAGCCTGACGCTGCGCCTCGACCCGCAATTTGCCGATGCAATGGCCAGCGGCAATTTCGCCAACAATATGGTCATTGGCCTGCTGCGCTATCTGGAAATCAGCCGTTCCGATGCGCAGGTCAGTCTGGATAATCTTGGTGTGCTGACCATGAAGGCTAAAGTTGACGGTGTGAATTACACCGACACGACGCACGGTGGCGATAAAGAAAAACGTGAAATCGTCCTCAATTATTCCCATGAGGAAAATATCTATCAGCTTTGGCGCAGTTTGCGTTTTGGCGACAATCTTCAGGAATGGCTGCAACAGCAGATGTCTTTGCCTGCTGATGCGCTGTCAAAAAATCCGTCTGCGGCGGGACAGAAAAAGGATCCAACAGTGAGGAAGGAACAATGAAATTGCGAGTTGTCGGCCCGGGCGTGGCGCTTTGCGTAATGATGCTCAGCGGTTGCGTGCCGCGTATCGAACTGGCCGCGCCGAAAGAGCCGATCACCATCAACATGAACGTGAAAATCGAACACGAGATCCATATCAAAGTGGATAAAGACGTGGAAAATCTGCTGAAGAATCAAAGCGATTTATTCTAGGGGCCACTATGTCCGCGATATTTTTCAATAAAAACAGCATCAGGAGAATCAGCCTGATGTTACTGACGGGTGGTTTACTGTTTTGCAGTCAGGCGTTCGCGTTAACGCTCAATGAAGCCAAACAGCAAGGGCGCGTGGGCGAAACGCTGTCCGGCTATCTGGCACCGCTGAAACAGGATGCGGAGAGCGTCGCGCTGGTGTCAAAAATCAATGATGCCCGCCAGCAGCAATACGCACAGGTGGCGCAGGACAATAACGTCAGTACCGACGATGTCGCCAGACTGGCCGGGCAAAAACTGGTCGCCCGTGCCGGAAAGGGCGAATATGTGCGGGGCATCAACGGACAGTGGTTGCAGAAGTAAGCAGAGGATCGCAGGCAAAAAAAAGCGCGCCTTTCAGCGCGCAATAGCTTTATCACAACATCATCTGAGCGGAACGGACAGATTCTTAAGTGAATGGGTGCTCAGATTGTGATAACGATAATTATGCAGCAGCCAGTTCTTTGATGGCGGCATCGATTGCTGCTTTCGCATCAGTCTGTGCTTTGGTCGCCACTTCAGGACCGTAAGCAATACCTTCCGCGTAAACGAATTCTACGTCGCTCATCCCCAGGAAGCCCAGGAACAGAGACAGGTATGGGGCAACCAGGTCGCTTGGGGTGTCTTTATGAATACCACCACGGCTGGTCAGAACGATAACGCGTTTACCTTTCACCAGGCCTTCAGGGCCTTTCTCGGTGTATTTGAACGTCACGCCAGCACGGGCAACCAGGTCGAAATACGTTTTCAGCTGAGTCGGGATGTTGAAGTTGTACATGGGTGCAGCGATAACAATCACGTCATGCGCCTGCAGTTCGTCAATCAGGGTGTTAGACAGCGCCAGTGCTTCTTCCTGACGTGGCGTCAGCGGAGCATCGGAAGGACGCAGTGCGCCAACCAGTTCGCCATCTAATACAGGGACTGGGTTAGCCGCCAGGTCACGAACTGTCACGGCAGAACCGCTGTTTGCAGACTGATACTGTGCAATCAGGTAATCGGCCAGTTGGTTTGACTGAGAGAAGTTAGCCAGAATGCTTGATTTCAGAACGAGTACTTTGCTCATTAGTGAGTTCCTTAACTGTGTGATACATAGGGAATGGTTTTTTATAACCAGAACGTCCCCCGAATGGAACTTACTTTATTCACAAAGCTTATTCAGTGATAGCGCAATATTTAGAGACCTATCATCGATTTTTTTGAACAACTTTAATCCTGCGGCGTAATCACCCGTTTTCAGCATGTTCAATACCTTGTGTTAACATAGACACAAGCAGGCAAGGCTTAAACCTTCCTCATCACCCATTCAGATTCAGCTGGCGCAGACGTTTTGCTCTCCGGCTGACATGCAACAAGGAATTGTGAACGTGAAATCACCGCTCGCGGCATTATCAGCGCAGTTAGACGGGCTGATGCTACGTGACCGGCAACGCCTGCAACGCCGTTTGCAGGGTGCCAGAAAGATTGATAAACCTGAAGCACTCGACGCGTTAAGTGCTGAAATCCAGACCGCCATCAACGAGAGCCTGAAGAAAGTCAGTGCCCGTGAAGCCTCACGGCCAAAAATCAGCTATCCGGAAAACCTGCCGGTCAGCCAGAAGAAAGAAGACATCTATAACGCTATCCGCGATCACCAGGTAGTGATTGTCGCAGGTGAAACCGGCTCCGGTAAAACCACACAGATCCCGAAAATCTGTATGGAACTCGGTCGCGGGATTAAAGGCGTGATTGGTCATACTCAGCCGCGACGTCTGGCGGCGCGTACTGTGGCCAACCGTATTGCCGATGAGCTGGATACCACGCTGGGTAACACGGTCGGTTATAAAGTTCGCTTTAACGATCAGGTCAGTGAAAACACCCTCGTTAAGCTCATGACCGACGGTATCTTGCTGGCGGAGATCCAGCAGGATCGCATGCTGATGCAGTACGACACGCTGATCATCGATGAAGCGCATGAACGCAGCCTGAATATCGACTTTATCCTCGGTTACCTGCGTCAGTTGCTGCCAAAACGCCCCGATCTGAAAGTCATTATTACCTCGGCGACTATCGATCCGCAGCGGTTCTCGCGTCATTTTAATCATGCACCGATCATTGAAGTTTCCGGCCGGACGTATCCGGTTGACGTGCGTTATCGCCCGATTGTGGATGACGCAGATGATGTGGATCGTGACCAGTTGCAGGCGATTTTCGATGCGGTCGATGAACTCGGTCGCGAAAGCATGGGCGACATTTTGATCTTCATGAGCGGTGAGCGTGAAATTCGTGATACCGCCGATGCGCTGAACCGTCTGGATTTGCCTCACACCGAGATTTTGCCGCTGTATGCGCGGCTGTCGAACAGCGAGCAGAACCGCGTATTCCAGTCGCACTCCGGTCGCCGTATCGTGCTGGCGACCAACGTCGCCGAAACTTCACTGACCGTGCCGGGTATCAAATATGTCATTGATCCCGGCACCGCGCGTATCAGCCGCTACAGTTTCCGCACCAAAGTGCAGCGCCTGCCGATCGAACCGGTTTCGCAGGCGTCGGCTAACCAGCGTAAAGGCCGCTGCGGACGTGTTTCCGAAGGTATCTGTATCCGCCTGTATTCGGAGCAGGATTTCCTCTCGCGCCCGGAATTTACCGACCCTGAAATTCTGCGCACCAATCTGGCTTCCGTCATTTTACAAATGACCTCGCTGGGGCTGGGTGATATCGCTGCATTCCCGTTTGTTGAGGCGCCGGACAAACGCAATATTCAGGATGGCGTCCGCCTGCTGGAAGAGCTGAACGCCATTAATAACGCCGTCGATGGTCGCTATACGCTGACACCGCTCGGTCGTCAGTTGGCGCAGTTGCCGGTGGATCCGCGTCTGGCGCGCATGGTGCTGGAAGCACAGAAAAACGGCTGCGTACGTGAAGTGATGATCATTACCGCCGCGCTGTCGATTCAGGATCCGCGCGAGCGTCCGATGGAAAAACAGCAGGCGTCCGATGAAAAACATCGTCGCTTTGCCGACAAAGACTCTGATTTCCTGGCATTCGTAAACCTGTGGGATCACCTGCAGGTGCAGCAGAAAGCGCTGTCTTCTGCACAGTTCCGCAAATTGTGCCGCAGCGATTTCCTCAACTATTTGCGCGTGCGCGAGTGGCAGGACATTTACACCCAGTTGCGTCAGGTAGTGAAAGAACTGGGGCTGCCGGTGAACAGCCTGCCGGCTGAATACCGCGAAGTTCATTGCGCATTGCTGACCGGTTTGCTGTCGCATATCGGCCAGAAAGATGCCGATAAGCAGGAATATACCGGTGCACGCAATGCCCGTTTTGCGGTGTTCCCTGGCTCCGGATTATTCAAAAAACCGCCGAAATGGGTGATGGTCGCCGAACTGGTGGAAACCAGCCGCCTGTGGGGGCGTATTGCCGCGCGTATCGAACCGGAATGGATCGAGCCGCTGGCTCAGCATCTGGCGAAAAGCAGTTACAGCGAGCCGCACTGGGAAAAAGCCCAGGGCGCGGTGATGGCGACGGAAAAAGTCACGCTGTACGGCCTGCCGATTGTGGCGGCACGCAGGGTGAATTACGGCACGATTGATCCGGTCGTGTCACGGGAACTGTTTATCCGGCATGCGCTGGTGGAAGGCGACTGGCAGACCCGTCATGCGTTCTTCCGCGCTAACCTGCGTCTGCGCACCGAGGTCGAAGAACTGGAACACAAATCCCGTCGCCGCGATATTCTGGTTGATGACGAAACCCTGTTCCTGTTCTATGAACAACGCATCGGGCAGGAAGTGGTGTCGGCGCGTCATTTTGATACCTGGTGGAAAACGCAGCCGCAGGACAGCCTGAACTTTGAAAAAAGCATGCTGATCAAAGAGGGCGCGGGCAATATCAGCGCTCACGATTACCCGAATTTCTGGCATCAGGGCAATCTCAAACTGCGCGTGACCTATCAGTTTGAGCCGGGTACCGATGCTGACGGCGTAACGGTACATATTCCTTTACCGCTGCTCAATCAGGTGAGTGAAGAAGGTTTTGACTGGCAGATCCCGGGCATTCGTCGTGATCTGATCATGGCGCTGATTAAATCGCTGCCAAAACCCGTTCGCCGCAATTTTGTGCCTGCGCCAAATTACGCGGATGCCTTGCTCGGGCGCATCAAACCGTTCGAGATGCCGTTGCTGGATGCGATGGAAAAGGAACTGCGTAAGATGAGTGGCGTGACGGTGTCACGCGAAGACTGGCAGTGGGATCAGGTGCCCGATCATCTCAAAATGACATTCCGCATTGTCGATGATAAAAACAAAACGCTGCGTGAGGGCAAAGACCTGGCCGCGCTGAAATCTGGCCTGAAAGAGCAGGTTCAGCAAACGCTTTCTGCGGTGGCTGATGACGGTATCGAACAACGCGATCTGCATGTCTGGAGCTTTGGTACCTTACCGGAACGCTACGAACAAAAGCGCGGCGGCTATGAAGTAAAAGCTTATCCGGCGATTGTGGATGAGAAAGACAGCGTAGCGATCCGCCTGTTTGACAGTGAACTGGAACAGCAACAGGCAATGCTCAGCGGAATGCGACGTCTGCTGCTGCTGAACATTCCTTCACCGGTCAAATACCTGCATGAGAAGTTGCCGAACAAAGCCAAGCTGGGGCTGTATTTTAACCCCTATGGTAAAGTGCTGGATCTGATTGACGACTGCATTTCCTGCGGCATCGACAAACTGATTGCGGAGTCCGGCGGGCTGGTGTGGCGTGAAGAAGATTTCGCAAAACTGCATGAGCACGTGCGCGCCAACCTGAATGATACGGTGGTGCAGATTGCGATTCAGGTGGAGCAAATTCTGACGACCGTTTTCAGCATCAATAAACGGCTGAAAGGACGGATTGATATCAACATGGCGCTGGCGCTTTCAGATATCAAAACCCAGATGTCCGGCCTGATTTATCGCGGTTTCGTGACGCAAAATGGCTGGAAACGTCTGCCGGATACGCTGCGCTATTTGCAGGCGATTGAACGCCGGATGGACAAACTGGCGATGGATCCGCATCGCGACCGCGCGCAGATGCTGAAAGTGGAAAACATCCGGCAGCAATGGCAGCAGTGGTTCAACAAACTGCCGCCGGTGCGTCAGCAAAGTGATGAGGTGAAAGAAATACGCTGGATGATTGAAGAGCTGCGCGTCAGCTATTTCGCTCAGCAACTGGGCACGCCGTATCCGATTTCGGATAAACGGATTTTGCAGACCATGGAGCAACTGGTTTAACCGGTTCTCAGAACTAAAAAACCGCCTGATACACGAAGGCGGTTTTTTTATGCTCTGAAATGGTGATGCTTACGGTTACTGAGCGGGCGTCGTTACCGGCGTGCTCGCACTGATCACACCTGAGGACAGCGTATTCAGGGCATCGCGGATGGCCGGAACGGCCAGCGCACGGTTATCGGCCAGATAACGGTCTTGTGCCGCTGGCGCGGAACTTTGAATCGCGACCAGCGACCAGCCATCGGCATTTTTCAGCAGCAACGGTGAGCCGCTGTCGCCCGGCAAAGTATCGCAGCGATGCGATAACACACCCGGTTGCGCCCATCCGGTGATCAGACAATCCTGATGTACATACAAATCATCCAGATGATCTTCCGGGTATCCGGCCTGGGTCACTTTCCTGCCTTCCTGTTTCAGCAGAGCGGTCAGGTTGTCACGGGAGCCTTCCCACAATGGCAGGGGTTTGATCGGCAATGCCAGCTTTTCATCTGTCAGGCGAACCAGTGCGAAATCAAACGGTGCCGCTTTAGGCGGAACAATCCAGCCATCGCCATCCGCTTTCAGTTTCTTGCCCAATTTCGGATCCACCAGCGTTTGTAATGCGGTGATCTGATATCGCCATTTCTGATCATGAGAAATGAATCTCAGCGCCACGACTTTGTCTATTTTGCCCGGAGGCGCCAGCACACAATGGCCCGCCGTGAGGACAAGATGTTTAGAAATGAGCGTCGCGGTGCATAAATTGCCGCTCTCGGTTTCAATCTGCCCGATGGCCTGCCATGGCCAGTGCGCCGCCGCAGCCACCGGTGTGCGCTGATCGTGACCAAAGAAAAGGGCCGTTTTTTCTTTCATGCTGATGGAAGGTGTGTCGGAATCTGCATCATCAGGAGAGTCTGCATGTACAAGGGCACTGGCGGTAAAACAGAAAAAGCACAAAAACAGCGGTAACGCGATGCGCATAACATTCTGACCTTGAAAACAGGGAGAACCCGGGAAGCCGTAATTATGGAACGATTATAGACGGTTATGTTTCGTGGTGGATATATTTGTCTGGTAACTCAGCCTTTTGAGCCGATGACGGGCGTCATCGCGGGGTATCTCAGAAGTAGAAGAACAGGGTGATCAGACCGCAAAGGATCAGGGAACACAGGGTGATTTCGAACAGGTAGCGGCGCAGCATCTTCCATCAGTACCTCAAGATAGAAAACCGGAGAAAAAAACACCCGGCGAACCGGGTGTTAAATCATCAGTCTTGATAATGGTGAGTAGATACGCTCACAAAGACTTTTACTGACTACTTATGCTGCTGGAGTTGCTTTTGCAGCTGGAGCCGCTTTTTTAGCGTGTTTCACGTGTTTTTTAGCAGCCTGGGCTTTCTGAGCTACTGGTGCAGCTTTCTTAGCATGTTTCACGTGTTTTTTAGCAGCCTGCGCTTTCTGAGCTACTGGAGCCGCTTTCTTAGCGTGTTTCACGTGTTTTTTAGCAGCCTGCGCTTTCTGAGCTACTTTCTTGTGAGTTTTGTGCTTAGTCACATGCTTGGCAGCAGGTGCTGGAGCAGCGGTAGTTGCAGCAGCAGCTGGCGCCGGAGTTGCAGTAGTTTCAGCAGCGAAAGCGACAGAAGACAGACCCATTGCAGCGGCTACAACCAGAGCTAATACTTTTTTCATCTTTAATTCCTCAGAATTTTTGTTTAAGTGTCCACCCCACTGCGGGGCCGGTATGAAGAATACTAGGCGTGTTGGATCTGGTTGTCCGTGAGTGATTGGTTTCGGTGTGTAACGGAATGTACAAAGGAGGGGGGCGTAATAAAATCAGGAAATTACGGTGAAATTGGAGGATATAGCGATGGGGTTGCTACGGGGCAGTGGATCGCGTGTTTGCGTTTAATGCAAACTTCAACTTATTGATTTTGCTTTAAAACCCCACCCCAGCCCTCCCCTTCGCAGGGGAGGGAGCGGACCACGTGTTTGCTCCTCCCCCTGCGAAGGGGGAGGCGGGGAGGGGGTATTAATGGCAACTTCCCTTTTAAAGAAAACTTCAACTTATTGATTTATATTTAAAAAATCGACAACGCACGCCTTCCGCCTACAAGTATCGCCCTTCAAGATGCGCCCGGAAGAACGCCGGATTCAGCGTTTCGCCTGTCGCGTTTTTCATCAGCTGATCTGTCGTGAACCGGCTGCCGTGCTGCCAGATATTCTGTTGCAGCCACTGGAACAGGGCGGTCAGGTCGCCGCGGACAATGTCATCCTGCAACGTCGGAATGGCTTTGTTAGCCGTCTGGAACAACTGCGCGGCGTACATCGCGCCGAGGGTATATGTCGGGAAATAACCGAAGCCACCGTCGGTCCAGTGGATATCCTGCATGCAGCCGTCGCGGTAGTTGCCAACAGTGTCGATGCCAAGATATTCCTGCATCTTTCTGTTCCACAGGGCCGGAATATCATCAACTTCTATTTCACCTTCCATCAGCGCTTTTTCGATTTCATAGCGCAGAATGACGTGTGCCGGATAGCTCAGTTCATCGGCGTCAACACGGATAAGGCCCGGCTGGACGTGCTGGTTCAGCTTCATGAAGTTGCTTTCATCCAGCCCTTCACGGTGACCGAATTGCTCGATAACCAGCGGATACACAGATTTCAGGAACGGCTCGCTGCAACCCAGTTGCATTTCAAACAGCAGGCTTTGTGATTCGTGAACACCCATCGAACGGGCGTTGGAAACCGGCTGGCCCAGCCATTCTTTTGGCAGGTTTTGCTCGTAACGTGCATGACCGGTTTCGTGGATAACTCCCATCATGGCGCTGAGGAACTCATTTTCATTGTAACGCGTGGTGATACGTACATCCTGCGGAACCCCGCCACAGAACGGGTGCGCGCTGACATCCAGACGACCGGCATCGAAATTAAAACCCAGTTTACCCATCACTTTCAGACCAAGCTGCCGCTGTTTTTCGATGTCAAACGGCCCCTGTGGCGCAATACGGGTTTCGGATTTTTGCTTTTCAACCACGGTTTGTAACAGGTCCGGCAGCCAGGTTTTCAGATCGCCAAACAGCACATCCAGCTTCTGTGAGGTCATGCCCGGTTCGTATAAATCGAGCAGGGCGTCGTAACGACTGATGCCCGCAGCCTCGGCGCGCAACTGTGCTTCCTGACGGCTCAGCTTAACCACTTCTTTCAGGTTATCCGAGAAGCCTTCCCAGTCGTTCGATTTACGCTGGATACGCCACGCCTGCTCGCAACGTGCGCCGGCCAGTGATTTTGCCTGTACCAGGCTTTCCGGCAGCAAAGCCGCCTGCTGATAGTGACGGCGCATTTCGCGCAGATTGGCCTGCTCAACGTCATTAAGTTGTTCGCCGCTGGCCTGTTCCAGCCATTCACCGACCTGTTTCGCCGTGAGGATCTGATGCGTCAGCACGCTCAGTTCAGCCAGCGCTTCCGAGCGGGCTTGTCCGCCTTCCGGTGGCATCATGGCCGCGGCATCCCAGCCTGCAATAGCCGATAAATGGCCGAAGCGGGACAAACGGGCGAAGGTGTCGTGTAATTTTTTATAGGCGATGGTCATTGTGGCTCCCTTCCTGATTTTCGTGATTAGGCTGTTCTGCAGCCAGATTGAATGTGGGTTTTACCGGCCAGCTGAAACGCAGACTGGCACCGCCGAGCGGGCTGCCGTCAACGGCGATACGCCCCTGATAAGCGACGGCGATGGAATGGACGATTGCCAGCCCCAGCCCGCAGCCGCCGGTGGCGCGATCACGGCTCGGGTCCAGGCGAACAAAGGGCTCAAAGATGCGGGTACGTTCTTCCGGCGGGATGCCCGGCCCGTCGTCTTCAACCTGCAGGCAGGCGAGTTCACTGTCTAACCACAGGCTGACGCGCAATGTCTGTTGTGAATAGCGCAGACCGTTATTGACCAGATTGTCCAGCACACGCTCCATCAGACGTAAATCCACGCCGCCGAAATCGGCATTTTGCGGCGCGTCATAGAGAATGGTGCGCTCGGTGATCAGCCGGAAATCATCGACTTTGTCTTCCAGCCATTCGGCCAGATTGACTTTTTCCAGGTTAAGCGCCACCTGCGGACGGTCCAGACGTGCATAAGTCAGCAATTCGTCGATCAGCGCTTCAAGCTGCCCGATATCGCGGTTGATGGCATTTTGTTCGGATTCCGGCAGGTTTTCACTGATCGCCAGCCGGTAACGCAGGCGGACCAGCGGCGTACGCAGCTCATGGGCGATACCGTCGATCAGGAGTTTTTTACTGGCGACCAGCGTACTGATGTTGTCTGCCATCTGGTTAAAGGCCACGCCCAGCCGGTTAAGGCTGGAGGTGGAATCAAAATCAATACGTTCGTCGAGATGGCCGTTACCGAGGCGCAGCGCGGAGTTTTCCAGTCGCAGCAAATCCTGCCAGTGCGGGCGCATCCACAGGAATACCGGCAGGGCCAGCGATAAACCGATGAAGATCAGCAACCCCAGATCCAGCAGCCGCATTTCATGCATATAAAACAGGTACGGAATAGGGCCGACCACCAGCACATAATGGCTGCGCGGCACACGCTGAATGAAAGTGTATTCGTCATCAAGCGCAATAATTTCGCCGTCTTTAAGACGTTGATCCAGCACAGGGCTGAGTTTGCGTTTTCCGAGCGGCTCGATATGCAGTTTGAAAGACAGATTCAGATCCAGCGTATTGATGGTTTTGTTCCAGTCTTTAATCGGAATTTCCCGCAGTTCACTGCGCATCAGGTAGAGCGAACTTTTCATCAAATCGTTCATGGACTGACGGCCGGTACGTTCAGCGGTGACTTTGTAAACCAGTCCGACCAGCATCGCCATCACCAGAAAACAGACCAGCAGTAACAGAAAGAACTGGATGAAAAGCTTTTTCATTCCTGTAACGTCTCCCAGGCGTTGGGAGCAAACAGATAGCCTTTATTGCGCACGGTTTTGATGCGAAATGGCTCAAGGGTGTTGTCATACAGTTTGCGACGCAGGCGGGAGATCGCGACATCAATGCTGCGATCCAGCCCGTCATAGCTGACCCCGCGAAGGTTTTTCAGCAGCGCTTCGCGATCCATAATGCGCCCGGCGTGTGTTGCCAGTTCCCACAACAAATCAAAGTCGGAGGTAGAAAGAACGATCGTTTCATCCACCAGTGTCACTTCGCGGTTAACCGGGTCGATGCACAACTGACCGAAATGCAGGGCATTGCCGCTTTTGAGCGTCTGAACCGGTTGTTCATTTTGGCTATTCTGCGCCGGACTCTGACGTAAATGCAGCCGCAAACGGGCCAGAAGTACCGCTGGTGGCGTTGTTTTCAGGATGTAATCACTGGCGCCCATTTCAAGCGACAAAATGTGGTTCATGTCGCTGTCGAGTGATGTGAGCAACACAATCGGGCCGGGGAAGATCGGGCGTAAATCGCGGCATAATGTCATGCCATCTTTACCCGGCAGCATGATGTCGAGCAGAACCAGATCGGGTTTTTCTTTTTCAATACGCGCCTGCGCGGTATCGCCACGCGGTTCAACCAGCACGTCGATATCGTGTTTACCCAGATAGGCGGCGATCAGGTTGCCGACTTCTGCATCATCTTCTACAAAAACGATTTTATTCATTGGCTTGCTGCTTTAAGAAATCCGGTGATTAGCATAGCGTGACCCGCAGGGCGACGCTATCGTGCTAGCGTAATAGAACATGTCAGTTTCCGTTACGGAAAGCACCGGAAGCGACTGGCAAAGTGTTAGTGAATTATGCCATTATATAGCTGAATATCTTCGGCGTTATACATTGATTAAATAATTGATTGACCCTGACCAGGAAGAGGAAGAGGGGATGAATGAAAACCGCCTGGTACCCGATGCGCGCAGTCAACAAGCATCCTTTGACTACATGGAATACTTGTCCGCATCCTGCAAAAAGAAATGGAGTTTTGTCGACGCTATTTATGGCGTGATGCCGTTCTTTGGCATGGTTCTGAAATCCCGTTCGAAAAAAGAAAAATCCAGGCAGGAAGCGTTGCGCGCACTGGCCTTACAGGTAGTTTCCACCCAGGTCAGCGACGAGACCAATATTGTCCGGCTGATTGAACTGGCTGAGCAGCAGAATATGTACAGCATTGATATTAATCTGCCGTACTCGCTGACTGAAGAACAGCTCACTGCAATAAAAGTAGAATGCAAACATCTGGTGCAATTAAACCAGAATAATGATCATCTGTTGGTGCAGATTATGCAGATGCCGCCCCGGCACTGATTTCTCCATGATGCATTCAAAATAAAGGCCGCTCTCGCGGCCTTTAACATTTCAGCAGATCCCTGCTTATTTCTTCAGTTCTGCGCGTAACTCTTTCACGTCTGAGGCAGAAACCGGCGCGGCGGCATTTCCCCAACTGTTACGGATATACGTCAGCACGTTAGCGACATCAGCATCGCTCATGTTGGCATCAAACGATGGCATCGACGGCGCGGTCGGTTGGCTGTCGGTAGCCACCGGACGGCTGCCCGTCAGCACCACGCGGATAAGCGATGTGGCGTTGGTCTGGTTGATGAGCGGTGAATCGGCCAGGCGCGGGAACAGACCTTCCTGACCTTTTCCGGCTGGCGTATGGCATGCGGAACACCGGTCAGCATAGATATTTTTCCCGGCCACCATCGCCTTATCATCGGCTTTCACCGGTGCAGGGGCTTTGCTGCCGCTGTCATGACCGCTGTCTTTCAGGTACACCGCCACGGCTTTGAGATCAGCATCCGCCCAGTGCTGAGACGAATTGGTGACTTCTTCCGCCATCGGACCGGAAGCGATATCGAAACGGTTAGACCCGGTTTTCAAATATTGCATCAGATCTTCCTGCGTCCAGTTGCCGACACCGGTGTGCTTGTTGCTGGTGATGTCCGGCGCGACCCAGCCTTCTACCACTGCGCCTTGCAGGAACTCGCTGTCCTTGTCGCCGCCAATCATATTTTTCGGTGTATGACAGGTGCCGCAGTGTCCCAGACCTTCAACGATATACGCGCCACGGTTCCATTCCGCTGATTTATCCATCTGCGGTTTGAATTCGCCTTGGGTGAAGTTCAGCCAGTTCCAGCCCATCAGGCTGGTACGCACGTTGAACGGGAACGGCAACTGATTAGTCTCGACTTCGTGATGCACCGGTTGCAGGGTTTGCAGATATGCCCAGATGGCGGCGTTATCTTCGCGGGTTACTTTGGTGTAGGCCGTGAACGGCATCGCACCGTAAAGACGTTTGCCGCCGTGGCCGATGCCTTCGGACATCGCGCGCTGGAAGTCATCGAACGTCCATTTGCCGATACCGGTTTGCACATCTGGCGTAATGTTTGCGCCGACCAGACGGCCAAACGGTGTTTCAATCGGTACGCCACCGGCGAAAGGTTTGGCATCCGGCGTGGAGGCGGTATGACAGGCGGCGCAGTCGCCCACCGTTGCCAGATACCGGCCACGTTCCACCTGTTCGAAAGAGCCGTCGCCTGCCGCGTGGGCCAGCCCGCTGATGCTCAAAGCCAGTAAACCGAGTGAGAATGAGGTTAACTTTTTCATGCGATCATCTCTCCCGGTTTTTTCAGATAGTAGTTACGGATTGCATGGGCGGCTTTGAACGCCAGCGCGCCGACTGTGCCGGTCGGGTTATAGCCCGGGTTTTGCGGGAAGGCAGACGCGCCGACCACGAACAGATTAGGCACATCCCAGACTTGCAGGTGTTTGTTCACTGAGCTGGTGGACGGATCCGCGCCCATCACAAATCCGCCGACCACGTGGGAAGACTGATACGGCGTACCGTTCCAGTGGCCTTTCATCGGATTAGCGACCAGCTGACGCGGATTCATCGCTTTGGCGATTTCGGCCACTTTACCGGTGCAATACGCGGCCATTTTCAGATCGTTTTCCGGGAAATCGAAGGTCACGCGCAGCAGCGGGCGACCCAGACGGTCTTTATAGTTCGGATCCAGCGACAGATAGTTGGTTTTGGTGGTGTAGCTGCTGGCCTCACAGCCGATCGACATCGAGCTGAGATAGTTGGCGACCGTGGCTTTTTTCCATTCGCTGCCCCATTTCGGCGTTCCCGGCGGAACAGGGCGGTAGCCGATGGGCGCACCGCCGATGGGTGTGACACGGATACTGCCACCGCCAAAGAAGCCCAGACCACTGTGATCGAAGTTGTCATTGTTGAAATCGTCGATGCCCATCCCGACCGCGCCTGCACCGATGAACGGGTTAAAGTTTTTGTCATCGAAGAACAGCTGTACACCGTTGGCGGTCTGATAAGCGTAATTACGGCCCGTGGTGCCGCTTAAGGTGACCGGGTCATAGGGTTTACCGATACCGGAAAGCAACATCAGACGGACGTTTTCGAAGGTAAAGGCACTGACGATCACCAGATCAGCCGGTTGTTCCCACTCGTCACCGGACGAGTCGATATAGACCACACCTGTGGCGCGTTTACCGGTGGAATCGGTCAGCACCTGCATCACTTCACAGTTGGTGCGGGCTTCGAAATTCTCCTTGCGGATCAGTGCCGGTAATACGGTAGTGATGGCGCTGGCCTTGGAATAGTTCGCGCAGCCGTAGTTGGTGCAGAAGCCGCAGTAGGTACAGGGTCCCATTTTTACACCGAGCGGGTTGGTGTAAGGCTCGGAAATCAGGGAAGAGGGCACAGGGAACGCTTTGTAGCCCATATTGCGCGCGGCTTCAGCAAACAGTGTCGGGCCGTAAGGCTGATCCATCGGGCGGGTCGGATATTCAATCGAGCGCATCCCTTCATACGGGTTACCGCCGTCATGATGTTCGCCGTTCACGTTACTGGCTTTACCGGAAACCCCGGCCAGACGTTCGAAAGAGGCGTAATGCGGTTCCATTTCGTCCCAGTCGGTGCCCCAGTCTTGCAGAACTAACTCTTCCGGGATGGCGTTCGCGCCGTAACGTTCAGTCAGATGGCTTTTCAGGCGGAATTCATCTGGCTGGAAACGGAAGGTGATCCCCGCCCAGTGGTTGCCTGCGCCGCCGGTGCCGTTACCCGGATGGAAAGATCCCCATTCGCGCATCGGCAAAGCCGTTTGCGCCGGATTGTTGCGGATGGTGATGGTGTTCTGACGGGTGCGTAACATCAGTTCCTGACGGGTGTTGTAACGCAATTCATCAGTAACGGTCGCTACGTTGAAATCGCGCGCCGTATCACGCCACGGACCGCGTTCAATCGCCACCACATTCAGACCTTCGTCGCACAATTCATTGGCGATGATCGAGCCGGCCCAGCCGAGTCCGATCACCACCACGTCGGTTTTGGGTAATTTTTTTGCCATAATATTGTTCTGCCCTTAGCTTTTCATTTTCCATGCGTCGCCGCCGGAAATGCTCAGCGGTTCGAGATCGAGTTTCTGGTTATGTTTGCCGACATATTCGCGGTAGTCGTAGCGTGCGCCAGGAAAGCCCAGCATTTTCCACGACACCATATTGCGGTTACCGCCATAAATCGGGTCAGCGAAGAAACCTTCCATCGTGTTCTTAAGTGCAATGGCGAAGAACAATTTGGAATCGATCCCATCAAGGGCAATTTTTCCACTCTCAAGGCCTGACAGGATTTGATCCTGTTGGTCACCGGGCAGATCTTTGAATAATTTCTGATGCTGTGACCGGGTGTATTTATCCAGTGCGGCCAGACCAAGACGGTAACGCTGTTGCGGAACCAGCGGTGACTGGTCACCTTGTTCCGGTGTACCGTCCTGGAAAGGGCCTTGCATATAGAGGCGGGAATAAGTGCCGTAGAATCCGGCCAGCTGACGGTCGATAAACACTGCGCATCCGGCATCTTTACCGCCCACGCTCAGGTCATCGGCGGGCACCAGACGGTCAACAATAGCTTCCATAGCAGCGGCTTCGGCGTCGGTGAAGAACGCCCAGCCATCGGTCTCAATCTGCGGCGGCGGGCTGGCGTCAAAGGGGCTCCACACGGGCGTGCCTTTGAGCGTCACCGCGTTTGCGGCTTTGGCGGCACCCAGTACTGCGGAGGCGGCCGTGAAGGAGAGAATTTGTCTGCGGGTCACGCCGGGCAAGGTTTTTTTGCTCATTTATGTTCCCTGTTGGTATACATCACTTTAAGGTCCGGACGCACTCTGCCAGGGCAGTCGGGTGGCGTCGGGATAATCGTTAACCTGCTAAGGATAAATGAAAACAGACTGTAAAGATAAATGGTTGGTTTGTTAAAAATGTTATCAAATGTGTGCAATGATATCTCTGGTGTTATTTTAGGTGATATTTTTTGTGATGTGACGGCAAATCATCCATGTATTCACTATGGAAATGAATTGGCATGATTTCATTTAAGGAAATGATGTATGTGGCCGTTCGTGGCGTGAAGGTTGAATTATGCTGACCGTGCGGTAAGATCAAACCTTACGGGCAAAATGTGTAAGGTATGACTGACGTCACAGATTTTTTTTCTGATTTATTGAAGCGATTTGCAGGCAAGACCTGCGCCTCTTTGCTGATGGCTGGGGGAACCGCCTTCTATGCTGTAAGCGCCAGTGCGCTGACGGCAGAACCCACCGAATACGGCGCACTCAGCTATAACCTCAGCGGTTTTCTGCCTGCCAGCGACGAAAGTTCTGTCTTTAACAATGGCACCCCGACCCAACCGTCTCAGACGTTACCGAGCCTTGGCAGCCAGTATATCCATAACAATACCGGACCGACGGCCACTGAAAAACAACTTGCTACCACGCTGAAAGAGCTGGGAGCCACCACTACGGACAGCGATGATCCCCTGCGTGTGCAGGCGGAGACGCTGGCGTTGAGTCAGGCCGCGAAACTGGTGCAAAAAGAAACCAGCAGTTTGCTTTCGCCGCTGGGAACAGTCAGCACCTCACTGGATATGACCGGGCGTAATCTTGACGGCAGCTCCGGCCGGCTTTTCAGCCCGCTATATAATTCTCAAACCAATCTGGTTTACAGCCAGATTGGCCTGCAAAGCGAGACGGATGCCACTGTCGGTAATTTCGGCCTGGGCCAGCGCTTCAACACCGGCGCGTGGATGCTGGGATATAACGCTTTTGTGGATAATGATTTCGATCATCAGCTGACGCGCGGCAGTCTGGGCGCGGAAGCCTGGACAGATTACCTGCGTTTCTCCACCAATTATTATCATCCGTTTTCGTCCTATAAAGCCGACAGCAGTACGTCTGCGCAACTGCGCCGTCAGGCGCGTGGCTATGACATCACCACCAAAGGCTATTTACCGTTCTACCGCCAGTTGGGGGCTTCGCTGAGTTATGAGCAGTATTTCGGTCATCAGGTGGATTTGTTCGGCAACGGCACGCGGCAGAGTAATCCCTCGGCGGTGTCGTTTGGCGTGAATTACACACCGGTACCGCTGGTGACGGTGATGGCCGAGCATCAGGCCGGGCAGGATGGCGATAATCAGGATGTGGTGAAGCTGACCCTCAATTACCGGCTGGGTGTGCCGCTGGATCAACAATTGTCTTTCCTGAATGTCGCGGCAGCGCGCTCGCTGCGCGGAAGCCGCATGGACATGGTTGATCGCAATAATATGCCGGTGATGGAATTCAAACAGCGTAAAACCTTGTCGGTGTTTTTAGCCACGCCGCCGTGGTCATTGCAGCCGGGTGAAACTGTGCCGCTGAAACTGCAACTGCGCGCGCTGAATTCAGTGGTGGCGCTGAGCTGGCAGGGCGATACGCAGGCGCTGAGCCTGACGCCACCCGCGAATAACCGTAATCCCGATGGCTGGAGTGTGATTGTGCCGCCGTGGGATGATTCCCCGGACGCCACCAACATTTATCGTCTGTCGGTGACCGTGGAAGACAGTAAATCGCAGAAAGTGACGTCAAACTGGATCACCCTCAATGTATCCCCGCCGCTGACTGCGCAACCGCAATACGGCAACGACGCGGGGCTGAATTTCTGATCGAGCCACTGCACTGATGGTCTGGCTTTTTGCTCCTCCCCCAGCGAAGGGGGAGGCAGGGAGGGGGGTTTAAAGGCTAACACCTTGTTAAAGCACATTACTCTGCAACACCCATACCGCCGCTTCGACGCGGGATTTGAGTTTCATTTTTTTCAGCAGATGTTTGACGTGCACTTTCACCGTGCTTTCGGTGATATTCAACCGGCGGGCGATCATTTTGTTCGGTAAACCTTCAGCGATCAGTTTGATGATGTCGCGTTCGCGCGGCGTCAGGGACTGAATATCGCGGTCACCGCTCGGGCGGCTTTCACGCAGGCTGGCGGCAAGCACCGGCGTCAGCGCTTCGCTCAGCACCATCTTCCCGGCGGCGGCGTTATGCAACGCGGCCAGCAAATCTTCCGGTTCCATATCTTTCAGTAAATAACCATCCGCGCCACGTTTCAGGGCTGTCACCACGTCATCTTCGTGATTCGACACGCTGAATACCACGATACGACCGGAAAGCGAGGTCTGGCGCATGCTGTCGAGGGTATCCAGCCCGTTCATGCCCGGCATATTCAGATCCAGCAGGATCAGATCCGGGTCGAGCTGTTTCGCCAGTTCAACGCCTTGTTCGCCATTGCTGGCTTCGCCAATGACCTTGAGACGCGAGTCCAGCGCGATCAGCTGTTTCACGCCGTTACGCAGCATAGGATGATCGTCAATCAGCAAAATAGTGGAAGGGGTGATGTCGTTCATACTTGCTCCTGGGGATTGACAGGCAGGGCTTCCGGACGGAAACGCACCGTGACTTCTGTGCCGCCATCCGGGCGTCGGGCGACCCGACAGCTGCCGTGTAAGGTACTGGCGCGATCCTGCATGATGATCAGGCCATAATGATTTTGTCGCTCGACGTCCTGTGAAATGCCTTCGCCGTTGTCACAAACACACATGTTGATTTCGCCGTCATGACAGTGCAGTGAAAGCGATACCTGCGTGGCGTTAGCGTGTTTGTAAACATTGTTCAGGGCTTCACGGGCGATGTGCAGCAGGTGAATACCCTGATTGGCCGGCACGGAACGCGGCGGGATCTGGTAATCAAAACCGATGGACAAACCCATGCGGCGCGAGAATTCATCCACGGTATGTTGCAGCGCAGCACGCAGGCCGGGAGTATTGAGCGTCAGTCGGAACGTGGTCAGCAGTTCCCGCAACTGACGATAAGCGGTACTCAGTTCCTCACGCATTTGCTGCAACAGATTTTTATCTTCTTCAGAGAACGTGTCAGCGTGCATTTGCAGGCAGGCCACCTGAATTTTCAGGCACGACAGCGATTGTGCCAGCGAATCGTGCAGTTCGCGGGCGATGGCTGAGCGTTCTTCCATCAGCATTAACTGCTGCTGATGTTCTGCCTGACGCGCCAGCATCAGGGTGCTGGTGAGCTGTTCCAGCAGGGTATGTAGCAGTTGCTGCTGATCGTCATCCAGATACTGGCCCGGCGGCAACTGTGCCAGCAACACACCGTAATTTTCACGATCGTCGCGCAGGCTCCAGCTCAGGGATTCGCCGCCGTCATCCGCATGTTCACCGACCTTAGGGCTGTCAGGCTGACGGGGTGAAGCATGGCTAAATTCATTGAACACTTCCACACTGTTATTTTCGTATTGCCGCAACTGAATGCCGCTCAGCGGAGTCAGTGACTGTAACTCTTTCAGCACCGGCTCCATGCGCACCTCAAGCGGGTCGCTGGTGTGAAGCTGACGGCTCACACGGTACAGATAATCCAGCATCTGATTTTTTTGTTGCAGGTCGGCGGTTTTTTCTGCCACGCGCTGCGCCAGATTATCAACCATCTCCGCCAGCGCCAGCGACATGCTGTTAAGCGAATCGCCGAGAATATCCATTTCATTATGCGCATCGCCATTCGCCACACGTTTGCGCTGATAGCGGTGGCTGAAATCCCCGGCGGTAATGGCGCTGGCCTGTGCGAGCAGGCTTTTCCAGGGCGTTAACAGATGGCGGCGCAGGAACCAGATGGTCAGCGCCATCAGTAATACAGTGACCGCCACCAGCCCGCGCTGAATCAGCGAAATCTGTTGCAGATGGTATTCGGTTTTGTACTCAAGTGCGGCGACCAGCACATCAAGCTGGCCGACAAATACGGCGATATTGGCTGATACATCTTGCGGATGCTTAGCCGCCAGAAGCTGGTCGCGCAGGGTAGTTTGCCAGTACTGACGTAACGCCAGAAACTGCGGTTGCAGGTTTTCGCGCTCTACCGCCTGTAATAAATCGGCGCTGCTTTCGTCAGCTTCCATCTGGCTGATATAACGGGCACTGGTTTCGCTCAGAGGGACCTGCGACAACAGCCGGTAACTCTGCATACGCAGTGAACCTGCTTTATTAATCGCATGGGCGTTGCCTTCGATACTGCCCGCCATCCACGCCGCCATGCTCATTCCGCCAATGCCCAGAAGGCCGAGCAGCAGCATCAGCAATGTGATCTGGCTGATGAGCGACAAAGAAGGCAGTGCGCGTTTAAACATGAATAGTATTTCCTGAACCTATATCGAAAGCTGCGGATACCGTGCCGGGCTGACGCCAGCCTGTACAGAGTGGGCATTTTTTATGATCAGAGGAAGTTTCCCTATACCTCTTTATGGTTACTCCTTTATTTCCATCTGATTTATACCTTCATTAGATGAAAGAATATTTCTTCATCAACTTTATGAATACTAGCAGTTTATTCTTTTTTCACCGGATACTCACAAAGGATTCATGGTCATTTTTCCTGCATTATCCACCTGCGATTGCGTTGATTTGTATCAACATCCTGAAGCGGGGCTCTACCTAGTGTGTGCGACATAACTTAATCATTACAACAACAATGCGTTGCCACCGAGGTACACATGTCACACACATCAGCTTCACCGACGGAAAAACCGTCACGCCTGCTGCAGGACTGGCGTCCGGAAGATCCGGCCTTTTGGGAAAAGACCGGGCATAAAGTGGCCAGCCGTAATTTATGGATTTCCGTGCCGTGTTTGTTGCTGGGGTTCTGCGTCTGGATGCTGTTCAGCCTGGTCTCCGTTAACCTCAATAAAGTCGGTTTTAACTTCACCACGGATCAGTTGTTTATGCTGACCGCTATTCCGTCCGTGTCCGGCGCACTGTTACGCGTGCCTTACTCCTTTATGATCCCACTGTTCGGCGGCCGCCGCTGGACAGCCATCAGTACCGTGTTTCTGGTGCTGCCGTGCCTGTGGCTGGGTTTTGCGGTGCAGGATACCACCACGTCGTATAACGTTTTCCTGATCATTGCGCTGTTGTGCGGTTTCGGTGGAGCAAACTTCGCCTCGAGCATGTCCAATATCAGCTTCTTCTTCCCGAAAGCGAAGCAGGGCGGCGCATTAGGGATCAATGGTGGTCTGGGTAATCTGGGCGTGAGCGTGATGCAACTGGTTGCGCCGCTGGTCATCTCCCTGGGTGTGTTTGCGGCTTTCAGCGATAAACAAACGCTGGCGAACGGTGCGGACATGTGGCTGCAAAATGCGGCGTGGATCTGGGTACCCTTTTTGATCATCGGTACGCTTGCTGCCTGGTTTGGTATGAACGATCTTGCGTCTTCTAAAGCCTCAATCCGCCAGCAGTTGCCGGTGCTGAAACGCGGTCATCTGTGGATCATGAGCATATTGTATCTGGCGACTTTCGGCTCGTTTATCGGTTTCTCCGCCGGTTTTGCGATGTTGACTAAAACCCAGTTCCCCGACGTTAACATCCTGCAATTCGCCTTCTTCGGCCCGTTCTTTGGCGCGCTGGCGCGTTCTGCGGGAGGCATGCTGTCAGACCGCCTTGGCGGTATTCGCGTAACCCTGGTGAATTACATCGTCATGGCGATTTTTGCCGGTTTACTGTTCCTGACCTTGCCGGTCGGCGGCGCGGGCGGCAACTTCCCGGCATTCTTCGCGGTATTTATGGTGCTGTTCCTGACGGCCGGTTTGGGCAGTGGCTCTACCTACCAGATGATTGCGGTGATTTTCCGCAAACTCACTACCGACCAGGCTAAAGCGCGTGGCGCCAGCGATGATGAAGCGCTGCGTGAAGCGGTGACGGATACTGCTGCGGCGCTCGGTTTTATCTCTTCAATCGGCGCGATTGGCGGTTTCTTTATTCCTAAAGCGTTCGGGACTTCACTGGCGCTGACCGGTTCACCGGCTGGCGCGATGAAAGTCTTCCTGGTGTTTTACGTGGTCTGTGCGCTGATCACCTGGCTGGTGTACTGGCGCAAACTAAACAAAGGTTTTGCCACCAAACAAGTCAAAAGCTAATCACGATACTCAGTGACGGAAATATAAAGAAGGGGCTTCGGCTAATGCCGGTCACTTAAGGTGACCGGCATTGTTTTTTAAGGGATATTTCGACCTTTTTTCTCTCACTTCCCTGACATATTCACGCTCACGTCTCGAGGGCAGTTTGAGCATCGCTGCGTTGCTGTAAAAATGCTTCAGATGACCCGGGATGGCTCCCGCTGATGCCCACGGCAGCCCGATTAACAACCGTAATATCTCCGACACTGCACCGCTAAAACTCAGCTGATAAGGCA
>NZ_JAHXYO010000022.1:0-92720 GCF_019969905.1 Rahnella sp. GSA61A
GGACATGGAACGAATGCTTGCCGAGGTCAATACCGATGAGCGTAACGTTTTGCATGATGATCCCCTTCAGAAAGAAAAACACCCTGTCAGCGTACCGCTCACAGGGTGGGGGTGACCATCTTATTAAACGGGCGGAGATCTCTCTCCGCCCGCGGGCCTTACTGAGTCTGTGACTGCGTTATTTCGCTGCGGCAGCCGCTTCTTTTACCCAGCCATCAAATTCTTCCTGATGGGCTTTGATCCAGCCGTCGGTCTGTGCAGCGATATCCGCATCTGAATTTTTACCCGCGTGCATCGCGGCGTTCTGCGCATTGATGTCTTTCAGAGGCAGTTTCATGATGGCAAACAGTTTTGCTGCCGCCGGGTTTTTCTCAGCCCAGGCTTTGTTCGCCACGATGTGCATAGTGCTCACCGGGAAACCGTAGTTTTTGCCATTTGGCAGTTTGGTATCGGCGTTTTTATCCCCTGGCACCACGGAGAACGGTACCTGCATCCACAGCACGTCTTTGCCCGGGATCAGCACATTGCTCACCCAGTACGGCGTCCAGGTGTAATAGAAGATCGGTTTACCTTCTTTGTAACGCGTGATGGTGTCAGCGATCATCGCAGAGTAGTTACCCTGATTGTGCGTCACGGTCGGTTCAAGACCATAGGCTTTCAGCTGTTCATTCAGCGCCGCTTCGCAGCCCCAGCCCGGTGTACAACCGGTCAGATCGGCTTTGCCGTCGCCGTTGGTATCAAACAGTTTGGCCAGTTTCGGGTCTTTCAGCTGTTCGATATTAGTGATGTGGTATTTCTCAGCGGTTTTCTTATCGATCAGCCAGCCCTGTGCCGCGCCGGTCACGTAAGTCCCTTCACGGTAAAACACTTTGTCGCCACCGGCGGCTTTATACATTTCATCATGCAGCGGTGACCAGTTGACGGCGGTGAAAGTGGCATCACCGGCAGCCAGGGTGGTGTAGCCGACGTTGTAATCGACCTCGCGGGTTGGCTGAACGTCATAGCCCAGTTTCTCCAGCGCCTTGCTGACCAGTTCTGTCTGAAAAGACTCTTCGCTGATGGTGCTCTGAACGGGTGTCACGCTGATGCCTTTACCCGGCAGATCGGCGGCGAATGTGGTGGCTGTTGCAAATGTGGTGAGGGCGGCAACTGCCCAGATTCCTGTCTTTTTCATAAATTCCTCGATTTTTATAATGCGTTATTTTGCTGCGGCGGCAGCTTCTTTGATCCAGCCATCGAAGGTCGCCTGATGCGCCTTGATCCAGCCATCAACATGCTGCTGGATATCTTCTGATGAGGATTCACCTTCATGCATCCGCAGGTTCTGCGCATTCACGTCGGCCAGTGGCAGTTTCATGATGGCGAACAGTTTCGCGGCCGCCGGGTTTTTCTCAGCCCAGGCTTTGTTCGCCACGATGTGTTCGTTATTGACCGGGAAACCATAGTTCTTGCCGTTCGGCAGCGTGGTATCGAGATCTTTCTGCGAACCCGGATTGGCCGAGAACGGCACAGTCAGCCAGACCACGTCTTTGCCCGGTCTCATCTCGTTGCTGACCCAGTACGGCGTCCAGGTGAAGTACAACACCGGCTTACCGGATTTAAACCGGGTGAGGGTGTCAGCGATAATCGCCGAATAGTTCCCCTCGTTTTGCGTCACGGTATTGCTCAGACCGTAGGCTTTGATTTGGGTGTTGATCACCTGGCCGCAGACCCAGCCCGGATTACAACCCGCCATATCCGCTTTGCCGTCGCCGTCAGCATCAAAGAGTTTGGCGATCTTCGGATCTTTCAGCTGTGACAAATCGTGGATGTGATATTTGTCGGCGGTTTTTTTATCGATCAGATAACCCTGCGCTGCGCCGCTGATGTAGGTGCCCTGACGGTAGAATTTCTGGTCGCCACCGGCTGTGTTATACATGTCTTTTTGCAGCGGCTCCCAGTTCACCGCCATGTAGGTAGAATCGCCGCTGGCGATGGCGGTATACGCCACGTTGTAATCCACTTCGCCGGTTTGCTGAACGTCATAGCCCAGTTTTTCCAGCGCGCGGTTAACCAGTTCTGTCTGGAAGGCTTCTTCCGCGATGGTACTTTGCAACGGTTTGACGACCACGCCTTTGCCCGGTAAATCGGCAGCGAAAGCGGCGGGAGTTGCCATGGATACTGCGAGGATGAGTGCTTTGATCTGTGTTTTATTCTGAGTTGTGCGCATGGTGAACCCTTATTCTTGCTGTTGAATACGTAAGAGTGGACTGCGTTTTTTTAGCTTTTTGAGAGTTCCCGGCAGCGAGCCGCCGGGAAAAATGCAGTGTGTGAATCAGGCTTTCTTCGTGAAAGGCTTCATCACCAGACCGACAGGACCGCGGGTGAACCAGCGGTGACCGCCTTTACTGCGGCTGTCGCGTCCCATCGACTGGGTGAGACGGTCGAGGATAATAGCGAGAATAACGATACCCGCACCACCGACTGACGCCAGACCCATATCCAGACGACCAATACCGCGCAGTACCATCTGACCCAGACCACCGACGGCGATCATCGAGGCGATAACCACCATCGACAGCGCCAGCATCAGCGTCTGGTTAATACCGGCCATGATGGTCGGCATCGCCAGCGGCAACTGAACTTTAAACAGCAACTGACGCGGGCTGGAACCAAAGGATTTCGCGGCTTCGATCAAGTCTTCCGGCACCTGATTGATACCCAGAATGGTCAGACGCACCACCGGCGGCAGGGCGAAGATAATCGTTACCACTACGCCCGGCACGTTACCGATACCAAACAGCATCACGATCGGCACCAGATAGACGAACGCAGGTGTGGTTTGCATGGCATCAAGCAGCGGCCTGATAATTTTCGCCGCTCTCTGACTGCGCGCCAGCCATATCCCGAGCGGAAGGCCGATCAGGATACAGAAGAACAGCGAGGTCAGAACCAGCGCCAGCGTCACCATTGCCTGTGACCAGGCACCGATTGCGCCAATCAACACCAGCGAAACCAGCGTGGCAGCACCCATGCCGAAACCGGCCATCTGCCAGGCGAGCAGGGCGAAGACCAGGATCGCAATCGGCGCTGGCAGGGATTCCAGACCATGCTGGAAACCGCTCAGGACGAAATCGACCGGAACACGGATCCCCTGAAATACCGGGCGGAAGTTACCGACCAGCCAGTCGATCCCCTCCGTCACCCAGCGGTCGAGCGGGATCAGTGTGCTGTGAAACGGATCGAGAATATTAAAATGCTGATGCTGTTCCGGGGCGACGCTCAGCCAGTCGTTGGTCTGTGCGGCGGCATGGTGCGTCGCGTCTGGTGTGCTGGTTGCGGCATCGCTGCTGCCGCCCCACGGATCACTGCTGCCTGCATCGGCTGGCGCGGCATGGGTGGCGGCGTCAGCTTGTGGCGCGACACCGCCACTGGCGTTATCGGCACTCCACGGATCCACGGAAGGATCGAGAGCCTGGGCCTGAGCGGCCTGCGCGTGCTGTGTAATGGTGTTCGTTATGGTTGAAGTGCTCATTCGTTACCCCCTTCTTTGTCCAGAGCCTGAAGCAGCATGGCTTTGGAAATAATGCCGATATAGTTATTGTCCTCATTGACGACCGGCACAGCGCAAGGCGCGGCGGCGACATGGGAAATCAGTTCGCTGAGCGGCATGTCTGCCTGCACGGCTGCCGGAGATTCCAGCAAGGCGCTTTCCAGCGACTGATTGGTTTTGAGCGCGGTTTTCAGGGATTCAATCGACACCACGCCAATGAATTTCTGTCCACGTTCAAGCACATAACCATATTCGCGGTCTTCATCTTCGAGCAGCTTGAGAGCGGCACGTGGACCAAAACCGGGGGTTTTACGAATAAGCGCGCCACGGCGGCGGGCAATGTCTTTGGCACTGAAGACCTGACTGATATCCACACCACGGAAGAACGTGCGCACATAGTCGTTGGCCGGATTATTAAGAATGTCTTCCGGCGTGCCGACCTGTACCACTTCGCCGCCCTGCATAATGGCGATGCGGTCGCCAATACGCATGGCTTCGTCCAGATCATGAGAAATGAACACAATGGTGCGCTGATGCTGAGCCTGCAGCTTCACCAGTTCATCCTGCATTTCGGTACGAATTAACGGGTCAAGTGCAGAGAAGGCTTCATCCATGAGCAGAATGTCAGGGTTGTTGGCCATAGCACGCGCTAAACCGACACGCTGGCGCATCCCGCCTGACAATTCATCCGGATAAGAGTTGGCATAGTTTTCCAGCCCGACCTGACGCAGCGCGTCAAGCGCTTTGGTATTGCGCTCTTCGACCGGCACACCAGCCAGCTCCATACCAAACGCGGTGTTATTCAACACGGTCAGGTGTGGCATCAGCGCAAAGGACTGAAATACCATACTGATTTTACTGCGGCGCACCTGGCGCAATTTTGCTTCTGAGATTTTGGCGATGTCTTCGCCGTCGATCAGGACTTCGCCACGGGTGGGCTCTATCAGACGATTGAGAAGGCGTACCATGGTGGATTTACCGGAACCGGATAACCCCATGATGACGAAAATCTCGCCTTCTTCAATGGCCAGACTGGCATTCTTAACGCCAAGTGAAAGACCGGTTTTCTCAAAAATCTCTTCTTTACCCTTGCCTGCATCAATCATCTTGAAAGCGCGATCCGGGTTTTCGCCAAATACCTTATAAAGATTCTTTACTTCGATTTTAATTGCCATGCAATGTGCATTCCTTGGATATAAATAGCCGTATCGGCTCGATGTCTAATTTTTGTGTTGGACCGTATAGGATTTTGCCTGTAACGAAATAGTGAACGCGTTATACCCTAACACATCGAAATTCTGAGACAAGTCTCAATGTTTCCGATGAATATTCATGATTGGGTTTCTGGTTACGTATTTATCTGTATTTGCGGTGTTTAATTTCGGTAAATTCAAACTGACAATTAATGACAATTTATCCCGCCAGAGCACTTTGGGTTTTTGCCTAATTTCACGACGGATGCTTTCGCTAAAAATATAAGTAATTTACTGATTTTATGGGTTTTATTGTCTTTTTTATTTGTGTGATTTTAGAACGGAGTTATTGAGGTATTTCCCTGAAGTTAATGCGTTTTATGAGGAGGGGATTTGCAAGGGTAAATAGAGATTTGAGCTTTGCGTGAAAGCCGTGAATTTACCGCTTGTCTGAAAGATGACTACGTAATGAAATAATCACCTGAACAGGCGGGGTATGCGGGAAATTCGCCGGTGATGACACCGGCAGGGAGGGGGAAGTTCTTCACGCAAAACGGCCGAAATTCGGCCTCAGGATACGGATTTTTCTTCGTCTGCTATTTTGCGATACAGACGTCTCGGATGACCGATATTTCCGTACTGCATCTCGACGCCGATAAAGCCAATTTCCACGCAATATTCCAGATAGCGGCGACCGGTCGTTTTGCTGATCCCAACCTCTTCAACCACCTGTTCCACCGACCAGCTGACGTCGGGTTTCGCCGTGAAAACCCGCTGAACCAGTTCGAGCGTATTCGGCTCGATGCCTTTGGCAGAAGGGGCTGGCGGCGTATCGGTGGCTGGCAGATTGAACAACTTATCCAGGGCCCGCTGATCGACCACTTTCACATTACGCAGCGTTTGCACCAGTTGCATAAAGCGCTCGAGTGAACTGCGCAGACGATGGAACGACACCGGCTTGATGATGTAATCGAACGCGCCGCTGCGCATGGCCTGGCTACAGGTTTGCATATCGCTGGCAGCGGTAATGAAAATCACCGAGCAATCGAAGCTTTTCAGCAACGGGCTGTCGATCAGATCGACACCCTGACCATCCGGCAAATAGTTATCGAGTAAGATCAGACGCGGCTGATGCAGGCGCAGCAGAGAACGCGTCTGCTCCAGTGTGGCCGCAATGCCGACGACGCGCAGGTTGAAATTTTGCTCGATAAAATCACGATGCAGACCAGCCAGATGTGGCTCATCTTCCACAATCACGACATCGAGTGCGCTGCTGTTATTCATGGTTCTGTCCTGTTAACGCTTCTGCCGGATACGGGATAAAGACTGAAAATATTGTACCTTGCGGCGTGTTGTCTGAGATTTCGATGCTGCCACCCGCCTGACGGACATAACCGGCCACCAGATACAGGCCGATACCGTGTTCTGCACCCGTGGCGTCCTGCCCGCTGGAGGGCTTGCTGGTGACGCCTTGTTCAAACAGGTGCGGCTTGAGTGCATCTTCCACGCCGCTGCCCTGATCGGCGACTTCAATCAGCAGTTCCCGGTTCCGGTCGGAAATATACAATTCGACCGGTGCCGGGGGCGTCAGTGCTTTCAGTGTGGCGTCCACGGCGTTATCCAGCAAATTACCAATCACTGACATCAGTTCGGTTTCACTGATGGCTGCCGGTATGCGGGTGAGCTGACAGGCAGGATCGAAACTCAGCTCGACACCTTTTTCGCGTGCACTGACGTATTTCCCCAGCAGCAGGCCACAAAGTGCTGGCGAGGTAAAACGTGCTGAGACGAAATCCAGCACGGCCTGCGCGCCTTCCGACTGTGCCTGAATATAGCGCATTGCATCGTCGTAACGCTGCATTTGCAGCAAGCCCGCCAGCGTCGCAGTCCAGTTCAGTTGTTCATGGCGCATGATGCGAAGGTTATCGGCGTAGCGCTTCACCTGACTCAGCTGGCTGCTCAGCGTATTAATGTCGTTTTTATCACGGAAACTGAATACCCAGCCACTTTCTGCACCGGGTTCAAGTTCGATGGGTACGCGGTTGACGATCACCTGTCTCTGATTGAGTACCGTAATCTGATCATGCTGACTGTTGTTTTCACTGACACCACGTTGCGTAAAGAACGTGGGCGGCGTCTGAAGCACCTCCGCCAGCGGTTTACCCAGTAGCTCGTTTTCGGGCTGGCGGATATCCAGTAACTCGCGTGCGGCCCGGTTAATTGAAATCAGTTGCCTTTCGGCGTTGATCGCAAATACGCCCTCATACATGGCTTCCAGCAACGCTTTTTGCTGGCGGACCAGCAGGGCAATATCTTTGGGTTCCAGCCAGAACATCTGTTTTTTAACGTTGCGGGTGAACATCCATGAAAAAATAAACAGCAGTAATAAAAGCAGTAAACCGTATAAACCGGCCTGCGCCAGACGGCGGCCATTAATATTATCGATGTAAGAGGTGAGATAACCGACCGAGACAATGCCGATCACCTGATTACTGGCATCCAGAATCGGGGCTTTGCTGCGCAATGAAACGCCGATGCCGCCCTGACGTACGGAAATAATGGTTTTACCGGCCAGCACACCGGCGTTATCACCGCCAATCATCGGCAGGTCTATGCGCTCCGGAGATTCGGAATGATAAAGATGCAGCTCGCGGGTATCGCCGATAACGATATAACTGGCGTCACTTTTATCGCGTAATGGCTGGATTAGTTTCGCGATGCCGGGGATATCGCGGGCCTGTACCTTCTGCGCCAGCCCCGGCATCAGAGCGATCTCGCTGGCCTGAACCCGTGCACGCTGGCCCAGATCATGATGTAACTGACGGTCAATAATATGAAATAAAATAGCCCCCAGCAGTGCCAGCAACACGCAGGAAAATACCACCAGAGATAAAAAGAGTTTTACCTGAAAAGGTAACCTGAATTTCATACGACCTGCTGCACGGCGAACCTGAGATATACATTCAATAAGCCTATCACGGCGAAATGTGAGTCGTAATCGCAGAGAAGCGGAGTTGTGAACAGAAGATTAAAATAATGATTATTTCACACAGTAATAACAGGGTTAATAGCGGGGTTTACTACTAATCTTATAATCCTTATAAATCAGGGTGCATTAACACCATAAACACCATAACAACCTTTATCCCTGCGGTTTTAATTTGAACAACCTCACACCTGGCTGACCGCCTGTTTTCATATGCTCAGACCATCAATAAGAAAAGTCTTCAGAAGAAAGAGGCAATGTCATGAGCACAACCGACGATTCCTACATCGCTGTCAAAGAAACGAAAACCTCCGGCCTCTCGGCCAGACAAAAATGGTGGCACATTCTTGATCACTACAAGATAGGCATTATCCCGCTGCCCTTTTTCCTGCTGGCGGGCGTGCTGATCCTGCTCGATTGCCTGAATGGCAAGTTGCCGAGTGACATCGTGGTGATGGTCGCCACGCTGGCCTTCTTCGGTTTTGCCTGTGGCGAGTTGGGTAAACGCTTACCTGTGGTGGGTAAACTGGGGGCCGCGGCGATTTGTGCCACTTTTATTCCTTCGGCGATGGTGCATTACGGCCTGCTGCCGGATGTTGTTGTTGATTCCACGGTCAAATTCTATAAATCCACCAATATTCTCTACCTTTATATCTGCTGCATTATTGTCGGCAGCATCATGAGCATGAACCGTCAGGTGCTGATCCAGGGCTTTATGCGTATTTTCGTACCGATGCTGTGCGGCGAAGTGGTCGGCATGATTGCCGGTATGGCGATGGGCACTGTTTTAGGTTTACCGCCAATGCAAACCTTCTTCTTCCTGATCCTGCCGATCATGGCTGGCGGTGTCGGAGAAGGTGCGATCCCGCTGTCGATGGGTTACGCGACCATCCTGCATATGGAGCAGGGCGTGGCGCTTGGGCGCATTCTGCCGATTGTTATGCTCGGTGGCCTGACGGCCATTGTGCTGGCGGGCGTGCTGAACCAGCTCGGTAAACGTTATCCGCATCTTACCGGCGAAGGCCAACTGATGCCGTCGAAAAAAGGCCAGATGGGCAGTGGCACCGATGAATTTGAGGGCAATCCGGGCGTCAACGCGCTGGCCTGTGGTGCGCTGCTGGCCATCCTGCTGTACATGGTCGGGATGCTCGGCCAGAAATGGATCGGCCTGCCAGCGCCGGTCGGCATGCTGTTTGCGGCGGTGCTGGTGAAACTGGCGAACGGCGTTTCGCCGACTATTCAGCACGGCTCGATGACGGTGTATAAATTCTTCCGCACTGCCGTGACCTATCCGGTGCTGTTCGCGGTGGGTGTCGCGATCACGCCCTGGCAGGAACTGATCAACGCTTTCACCCTGCAGAACCTGCTGGTGATTGTGACCACGGTGCTGGCGCTGGTCGGCACCGGTTTTTATGTGGGTAAGAAAATTGGCATGCACCCTATCGATGTGGCGATTGTTTCCTGCTGCCAGAGCGGGCAGGGCGGCACGGGCGACGTGGCGATTCTGACCTCCGGCAACCGCATGACGCTGATGCCTTTCGCGCAAATCGCTACCCGTATCGGGGGAGCTATCAACGTTTCTGTCGGCCTGTTTGTTCTGGCGAAGTTCTTCTCATAACACCTTCACCCACCCCTTCAGCCTAAGGGGTGGGTTTTCCTGAGAAAAAATCCCCAGTCCAATTTTGGACTCAATTCAACCTGCTTATTTATTGTCCGGCGGTTATTATTTGCGCACTCAGAGACGAGTCACCCGCCCCGTGAGCAGGTTCCCACGTAAGGAAGAGCACTATTTTTTGACGAAAGAATCCACGCATGTTCCGTATTAAATCGCTTGTTTCTGCCTTACTGCTTCTCGTTACCGGTTTGTTTAGCATCCACTCCTTTGCTTTTGATATGCCTAAAGAATTTGAGTCTATGGACACCTACAAATTTTTCCATAGCGAACTTTTTAATGGAAAAGGGTCCACCGTGACTGCGGTCAATACGGGCAACTCAGACAATATTAAAAGCGCCCTGCTGGCGGAATATCCGCGCTGGAAGGGGACGCATTACCGCTGGGGGGGCACCACCCACAAAGGCGTGGACTGCTCGTCGCTGATGCAGCATCTGTTTAATGATTCCCTGCAAACACGCCTGCCAAGAACCACCTTTCAGCAAATCAGGAACGGCAGAAAAGTGAGTAAAAATAATCTGAAACCGGGAGATTTAGTGTTTTTCAAAACGTCGCCGGGCGATCGTCATGTCGGCGTGTATGTCGGGGATCATCAGTTCATTCATGCCTCGAAAATTGAAGGCGTCACTATTTCATCACTGGATAATCAGTATTGGGTTGATCATTACGAAACCGCACGTCGTTTAGAACTGATGAGCTAAAAAAAAGGCGGATCCTTTCAGGAGATCCGCCCGTTTGTTTTGGATGGTTATTTATCTGACGAAGCCTGCCAAAGATTCAGCTGACCATCCGCCACATGCTTATCAATCGCTGTCAGTTCTTCAGCGGTGAAGCGCAGATTATCCAGCGCTTTCACGTTTTCATCCAGTTGCTCAGGGCGGCTGGCACCAATCAGCACCGACGTCACGCGATCGTCTTTCAGCAGCCAGCTCAGCGCCATCTGCGCCATGGTCTGTCCGCGCTGCTGCGCCATCTCATTGAGCAACCGCAGGCTGTTCAGGTTATCTTCTGTCAGCATCTTGGCGTTCAGCCCGCGCACCTTATTCCCTTCCACCTGCATGCGCGAGCCGTCAGGGATGCCGTTGAGATACTTGCCGGTCAGCAACCCCTGCGCCAGCGGCGTAAAGGCGATGCAACCTGCGCCATTTTGGTCCAGCGTATCCAGCAAACCACTCTTATCCACCCAGCGGTTCAGCAGATTGTATGACGGCTGATGGATCAGCAGCGGTACTTTCAGCTCACGCAGTAACTCCGCCATGATCTGGGTACGTTCCGGCGAGTAAGAGGAGATCCCGACATACAATGCCTTACCGCTTTGCACCGCATAAGCCAGCGCCGCTGCGGTTTCTTCCATCGGCGTTTCTTCATCCACCCGGTGCGAATAGAAGATATCGACGTAATCCAGCCCCATGCGTTGCAGGCTCTGATCGAGGCTGGCCAGCAGATATTTGCGCGAGCCGCCGGAACCGTACGGTCCTGGCCACATGTCGTAACCGGCTTTGGTGGAGATGATCAGTTCATCGCGATATGGCGCGAAATCCTGCTTCAGCAAACGGCCAAAATTTTCTTCCGCAGAGCCCGGAGGCGGGCCGTAGTTATTCGCCAGATCAAAATGGGTGATGCCTAAATCGAAGGCTTTTTGCAGCAATGCACGCTGGGATTCCAGCGGACTGACATGGCCGAAGCTGTGCCACAGGCCAAGAGAAAGGGCAGGGAGTTGTAAACCGCTCTGACCGCAACGGCGGAATTGCATGGTTTCGTAACGGGAGGATGAGGCTTGATAGGGCGTCATGATGTTTCCTTTTTCTGATCGCGTAGGGTTTTGAAACACTGTTTCTATACTAACGCTGAGAAAAATAACGGCAACATCCGTTTTCCTCCTTCCCCTCTCACGAGGGGAAGGAGCTGTTTAGAAATCCCAGTCCTCGTCTTCGGTGTTGACGGCTTTGCCGATCACATATGACGAACCGGATCCGGAGAAGAAGTCATGGTTTTCGTCGGCGTTTGGCGATAATGCGGAAAGGATCGCCGGATTCACATCCGCCATGCTGGCCGGGAACAGGGCTTCGTAGCCGAGATTCATCAGCGCTTTGTTGGCGTTGTAATGCAGGAATTTCTTCACGTCTTCGCTCCAGCCTACACCGTCGTACAGTTCTTCGGTGTAGCGGATCTCGTTATCGTACAAATCCTGAATCAGATCAAACGCCTGCTCCTTGATCTGACGCTGACGCTCTTCGCTTTCCAGCGCCAGCGCTTTCTGGAATTTATAGCCGATGTAGTAACCGTGAACCGCTTCATCGCGGATGATCAGACGGATCAGATCGGCGGTGTTGGTCAGCTTGGCGCGGCTCGACCAGTACATCGGCAGATAGAAACCGGAATAGAACAGGAACGATTCGAGGAACACGCTGGCGACTTTCTTCATCAGCGGATCTTCGCCGTCGTAATACGACAAAATGATTGCGGCTTTGTTTTGCAGCGCGACGTTTTCCTCACTCCAGCGGTAGGCTTCATCCACGTCCACGGTGGCGCACAGCGTCGAGAAAATCGAACTGTAAGAACGCGCATGCACCGCTTCCATAAAGCAGATATTCGAGTAAACCGCTTCTTCGTGCGGTGTCACCGCGTCCTTCATTAGCGTCGGTGCGCCGACCACGTTTTGCACGGTATCCAGCAGCGTCAGGCCAGTAAACACGCGGATCGTCAGCTGTTTCTCTTTTGCGCTGAGCGTCGCCCAGGACGGAATATCGTTCGACAACGGCACCTTTTCCGGCAACCAGAAGTTCGACGTCAGGCGGTTCCACACTTCCAGATCTTTATCGTCCTGGATTTTGTTCCAGTTAATGGCTTTGCTGACCGGCTGTGGCACTAACAATTGTTTTACTGCGCTCATCTTTTAAATCCTTTCAGTCGGTTACAGCGTGCAGGAAACGCAGCCCTGAACTTCGGTGCCTTCCAGCGCCATCTGGCGCAGACGGATGTAATAAATGGTTTTGATGCCTTTGCGCCAGGCGTAAATCTGCGCTTTATTGATGTCGCGCGTGGTGGCGGTATCGCGGAAAAACAGCGTCAGCGACAGCCCCTGATCGACGTGCTGCGTGGCTTCGGCGTAGGTATCAATAATTTTTTCCGGGCCGATTTCATAGGCATCCTGGTAGTAATCCAGATTGTCGTTGGTCATAAACGCCGCCGGATAATACACACGGCCAATTTTGCCCTCTTTGCGGATTTCTACGCGGGACACAATCGGATGAATACTCGACGTCGAATTATTGATGTAGGAAATAGAACCGGTGGGCGGCACCGCCTGTAAATTCTGGTTATACAGGCCATGCTGCATCACGGAGGCTTTCAGCGCCGCCCAGTCTGCGGTGGTCGGAATGGCAATACCGGCATCTGCAAACAGTTCGCGCACGCGCTCTGTTTTCGGCTGCCATTTCGCCGCCAGTGCGTCATCGACATATTTGTCGAAATACGCGCCGCTGGCGTAAGTGGAATCGCTGAAGCCTTTAAACGACTGCTGGCGCTCGATGGCGATCTGGTTCGATGCGCGGATCGCGTGGAAAGCCACGGTGCAGAAATAGATATTGGTGAAATCCAGACCTTCTTCCGAACCGTAGTAAATACGCTCGCGGCACAGGTAACCGTGCAAATTCATCTGGCCGAGGCCGATGGCGTGCGAATCCTGATTCCCCTGATCAATAGATGGCACTGAGCGGATGTGGCTCATGTCAGAC
Organism: Rahnella sp. GSA61A; assembly: GCF_019969905.1. Taxonomy (NCBI): domain Bacteria; kingdom Pseudomonadati; phylum Pseudomonadota; class Gammaproteobacteria; order Enterobacterales; family Yersiniaceae; genus Rahnella; species Rahnella sp. GSA61A. The sequence goes on from NZ_JAHXYO010000022.1 coordinate 13,121, forward strand.
ACCGCCGTCAGCGCACGAACCGCCATTTCGACAGTATTGCCGAAATCCGGTGAATCCATCGCCGAAGCGATATTCAGCGAACCGAGGTTACAGGAAATGTCTTTGCCAATTTCCTGATAAGACAGGTCTTCGCCGTAGATCGTCGGCGAATTCACCTGCAAAATCTCCGAACACAGGTTGCTCATATTGATGCGACCTTTGATCGGATTGGCGCGGTTAACCGTGTCTTCAAACATCATGTACGGGTAGCCGGATTCGAACTGAATTTCCGCCAGCACCTGGAAGAATTCACGCGCGTTGATTTTGCTTTTATGAATGCGCTTGTCATTCACCATCTCGCGATATTTCTCGCTGATGCTGATTTCAGACATCGGCACGCCGTACACTTTCTCCACGTGATACGGCGAGAACAGGTACATATCTTCATTATTCTTCGCCAGTTCGAACGTGATATCCGGAATAACCACACCCAGAGACAGCGTTTTAATCCGGATTTTTTCGTCGGCGTTTTCGCGCTTAGTATCGAGGAAACGCAGAATATCCGGGTGATGAGCGTTCAGATAGACCGCCCCCGCGCCCTGACGCGCACCGAGCTGGTTGGCGTAAGAGAAGGCATCTTCCAGCATCTTCATGATCGGAATAACGCCGGAAGACTGATTTTCGATGCGCTTAATCGGCGCGCCCACTTCACGGATGTTGGTCAGCATAAACGCCACACCGCCGCCGCGCTTGGAAAGCTGCAGCGCCGAGTTGACCGAGCGCCCGATGGATTCCATGTTGTCTTCAATGCGCAGCAGGAAGCACGACACCAGCTCACCGCGCTGTTTTTTGCCGCAGTTAAGGAACGTCGGCGTGGCAGGCTGGAAACGGCCGGAAATGATCTCATCAACAAAATGGCCAGCGAGCTGGATATCGCCACGAGCCAGCGTCAATGCCACCATGCACACGCGATCTTCATAACGTTCAAGGTAGCGTTTGCCGTCGAAGGTTTTCAGCGTGTAGCTGGTGTAATACTTGAACGCGCCCAGAAACGTCTGGAAGCGGAATTTTTTGGCGTAAGCCTGTTTGAATAACGCTTTAATATCGTCAAAAGCGTACTGATCCAGCACGCTGGCTTCGTAATAGCCTTCTTCCACCAGATAACGCAGTTTCTCCGCCAGATTGTGGAAAAACACCGTGTTCTGATTGACGTGTTGCAGGAAGTATTGGCGCGCGGCCAGGCGGTCTTTATCAAACTGGATCTGGCCGTTAGCATCGAACAGATTCAGCATCGCATTAAGCGCGTGATAGTCCGGGCCGCGGGTGCCGGGGTCGGTAATTGCTAGTTCTGTCGCTGCCAAAATTCTGTTACTCCCTGTCTGACCTTTGCAACGTCTTCCGGCGTTCCCAGCAACTCAAAACGGTACAGGTAAGGCACCTGACACTTTTGGGAAATAATATCGCCGGCAATACAATACGCTGCGCCGAAGTTGGTGTTTCCGGCGGCGATAACGCCGCGGATGAGTGAACGGTTATGTTCGTCGTTCAGAAAACGGATCACTTGTGTCGGCACCGCGCCTTTGGCCGAACCGCCGCCGTAGCTCGGCACCACCAGAATATACGGTAAGTCCACACGCAATTTTTCAGGCTGACGATCTACCGGGATACGGATCGCCGGCAATCCTGTTCTGCCGACGAAACGATGGGTGTTTTCTGAACTGCTGGAAAAATAGACCAACGGATTCATCCGCCAGCCCTCAGAACGCGTTCTGGAGCTGGCGCAGGGCGCTGATTTTGTCCGGACGGAAACCAGACCAGTGATCGTCACCGGCCACAATCACCGGAACCTGCTGATAGCCCATCGCACGAACCTGGCCGAGCGCCTGCTCATCCTGAGTCAAATCCACAACTTCGTAAGCGATGCCTTGTTTATCTAATGCACGGTAGGTCGCGTTGCACTGGACACAGTCTGGTTTACTGTAAATAATAATGCTCATGATTCGTATTTCCATCTTGTAAGAAATCAGAGACAATTTTTGCCTTCCCGTTGTGCGGCTGCTTCAGCCGGGGGAAAGGCGCGAGAGTCGGTGCCATCGTGGCGTCCCGATGAACTGAATACTAGATGTAGTGATTTGGATTTTCAACCACACAATATGTAGATTTTCTAAATTTGCTTATTGCAAAAGCGGCAAAGCCCGCAGGAAGCGGGCTGGCGAGGAAAAACTTTTTTCAGTTCGTTTTTTAAGCGGTCAAATTACTGGCGCATACCCACCGCGAGGCGGTTAAACGCATTCATCAGACCGATGGCGAAGGTCAGTTCCGAGATTTCCACGTCGCTGAATTGCGCTTTCAGCGGCTCAAAGGCGTTGTCCGGTGCGCCGGTAGCGGCAACGAATGTCAGTGATTCGGCCCACGCCAGTGCGGCACGTTCACGCTCAGAATACACGTGGCTGACCTGCCAGCCCGCCAGCTGATCCAGTTTGGTCTGCGCGACTTCCATTTTACGCAACGCTTTGGAATGCATATCCAGGCAATAGGCGCAGCCGTTAATTTGTGACACACGCAGGAACGCCAGCTCGATAATCACGTTATCCAGCGGACCGTTTTCCAGTGCGCCGAGCGCGGCTTTCATCGGTTCCATCACCGAAGAAGACAGGGAATAGTAAGGCAGGCGAAGTGCAGTCATGATGATTTCCTCTGGGCGTTTAGGGCTAAACAGCGACGCAGGGTGCGTCTCAATGACCGCTACTTTACGCTGCGTATGGTCTATACTACAGGGCCATAAAATGTCTCTTTAAGCAGGTCATGAATGAACCGCTTCGACCTTGCCTTTCATCTCGATCCCCGACACAAAGCACCGCTTTACCGGCAGATTTATCAGCGGGTGAAACAGGCGATCATGGCAGGACAGCTTAAACGCGGCAGCCGTGTGCCGTCGGTGCGGGCGCTGGCCAGCGAACTCGGCGTGGCACGCGCCACGGTTGAAAATGCCTATGGCTTGCTGATGGCGGAAGGCTTTCTGCAAAGCCGCGCACAGGCCGGAACGGTAGTCAGCGCGCCGGAAAGTTTATCCGCCCCCGCACCCTCGCCGGTCAGAGAAGATGCCGGGCGTAAACCCGTCAACCCGATGTTACCTTCCGTTTCTTCCCTGCCTTTCCAGCTCGGGCTTCCGGCACTGGATGCGTTCCCGCGTGCGATCTGGTCGCGCATTGTTTCACGGCAAATTCGTCACACCAGCATGAATGATTTAGGCCATCCGCCGCTGGCAGGGACGGACGTTTTACGCCACGCCGTCGCCCGTTATCTGCAACTTTCCCGCGGATTTACCTGCCGTCCTGAACAGATATTTATTTGCGGCGGCTATGCGCCGGTGCTGGATTTGATCATCGGCAGCCTGCTGCAACCGGGCGACGGCGTCTGGCTGGAAGACCCGGGTTATCCGGTCACGCAGGCATTTTTCCGTGCCTCCGGCGCCACGCCGATGGCGGTGAATGTTGATGATGAAGGCATGAATGTTCCGCAGGCGGTGGCGCAGTTTGCGAACGCACGATTTGCCGTGGTGACGCCCGCTCATCAAAGTCCGACCGGTGTGACCATGAGTTTAGCGCGGCGTATGGCCTTGCTGGATTGGGCAGCGCAGCAACAGGCGTGGATTATCGAAGATGATTACGACAGCGAGTTCCGCTATCACGGCCAGCCTTTGCCTTCGCTGAAAAGCCTCGATACGCAGGGAAGGGTGATTTACGCGGGAACATTCAGCAAAGTGATGTTTCCGGCGCTTCGCTGTGGATATGTCGTGGTGCCGGACAGTCTGGTGGAAAAAATCGAAGCGTATTGCCCGCTGCGAATTTGCGGAACGCCGCCTTTGGTGCAAAGCAGTATCGCGGAATTTATCGAGCAGGGGCATTTCTACCGGCATCTGAAACGGATGCGTCAGCTTTACGCTGAGCGGCGCGGCTATCTGGAAAAGGCGCTGACGGCGGCGTTTCCGGCGGACATATTACGTGTGAGCCAGCAGGTCGGCGGGATCCAGCTTTGCACCACACTGAATGCCGCACTGGACGATGCGCTGATCGCCACAAATGCCCGTGAACAGGGGCTGGCAGTGCAGGCGCTGTCCGACTGGCAGGTTGAGCGCCACGTGAGGGGCGAGGCTTTACGTCCGAACGGCCTGTTGATGGGATTTGTGAATATCAGTTCGCAGCAACAGGCGGACGGGCTGGTGCAGCGGCTGGCGGCAGTGCTTGAAAACAGCCGCTGATCAGTGCGGCATTCGCCGCTATCAGCAGGTACTGGAGCTGGAAAACGGCTCGGATGATGGCGATGAATATGACTATTCTCCGGCGCGCGATGAGTGGCTGCTCACGTCTGGCAACCTGGTGGCCGGAGTCAGCTATCAGCATCAGCCGTGGCGATGAAACGCAGGCATCTTCTCAACATAAAAAAGGTGACCTGGGGACGTTTAAACCCTGTCAGTCAAAGAGTTTTCGCGTTTATTTTTAACGTTAAAGGGATCCAAAAATAGAAAACGGAGCCCGGAGGCTCCGTCGTCTTTTTTTAGCAATCGCGCGGCAATGAGGGAGCCACGCGGATGTTTCAGGTTTTTAAGCCATATTCCCGACACAGGAGTGAAACATCGCAAATTGCCTTTTACGTTAGCGGCGTCCCAAAAGAACACCGATAACAATACCGATTGCGGCACCGGCACCGACGCCATACCACGGATTATCTTTCACATAATCATTGGCAGTGGCCGCCGCATCGCGTGCCTGCTGACTTAATTTTTCGCTGTTGAAACGCGCACGGGTTTCACGCAATACACCCTGTGCTTTGCTGCGGATTTTATCCAATTCATCCTTGGATTTATCACCTGCAGACTGAAGCACTTCATCCAGCGTGTCCGCCAGCAGGGTTACGTCCTGATCGATATTTTTTTCTACTTTATCTGTTCTCTTAAACATTCCGTCTCTCCTTGTGTGACTGTTGTATTAAGCATAGACCATAATGTTGTACCGGATGGTTCTTTAAGGACAAATGTCTATGATTTCGGACCTTTTCAGACCATGGCACTGTGTCAGAAGTCAGGCGGGACGAGGGCTGGCGTGATGCGGCTCAGATTTCTCTGCAAAACAAAATCCGCGTTACAGCCGATAACATTTTTAGCCCGTTTTGAAGGCCAAACCTGTTTATACTGTTTATTCCACTCTCAGTGATCTCATTTTCGGGTCCGCCCATGTCTTTAAGTACATTGCGTTCTAACGCTCTGCTCAACAAACGCATTTTGTCGTTCATGCTGTTCACTTTCGTTGTTTATCTGACCATTGGCTTGCCGCTCGCGGTGTTGCCGGGCTTTGTGCATAACACGCTGGGATATAACTCGGTGCTGGCGGGGCTGGTGATCAGTGTTCAGTATTTCTCGACGCTCATCAGCCGGCCGCACGCCGGGCGATATGCCGATCTCCTTGGCCCGAAACGGGTGGTCATTTTTGGCCTTATTTGCTGCGGGATCAGCGGTATTTTTTACGCGATGGCGTTTTGGTTTTCGGCGTTTCCGCTGGCGAGTCTGCTGATGCTCTGTGTTGGCCGCATCTTTCTGGGTGTCGGTGAAAGCTTCGGCAGCACCGGAACCACGCTGTGGGGAATTGGTGCAGTAGGCGCGAAACATACTGCACGCGTGATTTCCTGGAATGGTGTGGCGACTTACGGCGCAATGGCCGTCGGTGCGCCGCTCGGCGTGTTACTCAACCATGCTTACGGGCTGATGGGGGTGGCGGTACTGATTATCGTCGCTGCCGCGTTTGCCGCCATACTGGCCAGCATGAAAGCCGCGATTTCCGTCACCGCCGGTAAGCGGATTGCATTCAAAGCGGTGGTCGGGCGCATCTGGCTGTATGGCCTCGGGCTGGGATTCGGCACCATCGGGTTCGGCGTTATCGCCACCTTTATTACCCTTTACTACGCTGATAAAGGCTGGAGCGGCGCGGCATTCACGCTCACCTTATTCAGCCTCGGATTTGTCGGTGCGCGCCTCGTCTTCGGCAACATGATTAACCGGTTCGGCGGCCTGCGGGTCTCACTGGTGTCCTTTGTGTTTGAAGTCGCAGGGTTACTGATGATCTGGCTGGGACACGATCCGTTGTCGGTGCAACTGGGCGCCTTTCTTACCGGTTCCGGCTTCTCGCTGATTTTCCCTGCGCTGGGTGTGGAAGCGGTAAAACAGGTACCGCCACAAAATCAGGGCACGGCGCTGGGGCTGTATTCCGCCTTTCTGGATCTCGGGCTCGGTATTACCGGACCGGTAGCCGGGCTGATTATTTCGCATTTTGGGACGCCGTCTATTTATCTTGCGGCGGCATTTATGGTGGTGATTGCCTGGCTGCTGACCCTCAGATTGTGGGTAAATACTTCGCGGCAATCTCCTGCTGAATAGCCCTTCAAATTGCAGGGTTAAGGCATTTAGATAAATCCTAAATACGCCGAAATCGGGGATAAACGCATTGTCTGGCAGAGTTATTGCGGTAAGGTCGCCTTGCGGTTAAAGAAGCGAGGAGCAACCATGTATTTACGGCCAGATGAAGTGGCACGTGTTTTAGAAACCTCAGGGTTTGAACGTGATTTTATTGATGATAAAGCTTACGGTTACCGCCGGGGCGAGCATTATGTGTATGTAAACCGGGAAGCGCGGTTTGGCCGGACTGCCCTGGTAATACACCCGGCGCTGAAAGAGCGCAGTGAGCGTTTTGCTGAACCCACAGCATCGTTTCGCAGCAGTGAAGCCTACAAGAATTTCCCGCTGGATGTCTCCAGCGACAATGAAACTTACTATGGCATTTGCCATGGTTTCAGTTCACGCCAGATCCTGGCGAGCTATCTGGACAACGTGTTCAGATAATCCGGCGACGGAACAGAAACAGACAGCGCTGATTTCACCAGCGCTGTTTCCTCAGGTTTTTATCTCATTTCAGCGGCAACAAAATATCGGTTTGCTGCGCATGCTCCGGTAATTCCTGATCAAGATGCAGGTAGCGGAAATAAACCGGAAAATCCCGTAATTCCTCTCCGCTGTGCGGCAACCATTCGCGATAAAGATAATAAACACTGTCACTTATCCGGTCATACGCTCCGACGTGTCGAACCACCGCGCAACGTCCACCCGGCAGCGTTTTGCCGATCACTCCCTGCGGATTTTCCGGCACGGTGCCATTAGCCTGCGGGTTAAGTTCGCCGCAGACATCGAAGCGGAATTCCTCGCCCGGCGTGACCAGCGGATCGTTATACGGAATACCGTAAGTGCCGCGCTGTGTGTAATCCGAAAGCCCGGAAGCTTTGCGCCATTCGATAAACGTTGCGACCGTATTGCTCACCCGCATCGGATCCCCGAGATGTTCCAGCACCGCGACCTGCATGGGTTCCACTTCAATGATTTTGACTTCCATATTTTCCAGCCTCTGCTGATTTTCCCTGCCGGGAAATTGAAAATGCACATGCCAGTCGACCCAGACAGGATTTTTGCGAAACCCGCTGGGGCTCAGGCCAAAAGTGTTCCTGAAGGCACGGGAAAACGACTCCGGGTTTTCAAATCCGGCATCCAGCGCGATACCAATCACCTTCTCGTGCGGGTTTTGTACCAGCCGGAACGAGGCGCGTTTCAGGCGCATCAGCGTGATGTAGCGGCTGACGCTGACCCCACAGAACTGGCTGAACTGCCGGTGAAAGTGAAAACGTGAGAAACAGGCGACTTCACTTAGTTGCTCCACGGTCATCGGACTGTCCAGATGCTGTTCTATATAGGTAAATACCTGCTGAAAACGTCGCTGATAAAGCTGGCTTTTGTCGTGATTCATTTCCTCTCCTTCATGGCGTTTACTTTGCCCGCCGTGTGAGGGGTTGTCCTGACTGAGATTGCTTTTTCAATGCAGCAGAAAAGAAAATGGCCCGGATAAGGGCCATTTCTGAGGCGAACCGGAACGTTAAACCAGATGGATTTGGTTATAGGTTTCGTTGTAGTCGCGGCGAAACTGCGCCAGCTCGAAGGGTTCGATATCCAGTTCGGCAAAATAGAACAGCGCCAGCTCGGCGTGTTCGCTGCTTAACTGTGGCGGCAGATGCGCGCGCACTAAAATGTTTCGCCAGCGGACGATATTCTCTTCCGAGGGATCTTTAATAAACGTCTGATAAATAAAAACAACATAAGCAGCTTTGCGGATTTCTTCAGCATAGCCACCGCTGATTGAGCGGATAAACATCTGGCTCTGACGTTTACCCATTTCCAGCAACATGGAATCGATATAAACCGGCTTTATTTTCAACAGACTGGCGAGAGAATCATTCGCTTTACGGGTATCTGCTGTCATAAACCAATAACCCACAATAAAAACCACAACAATTGCAGCAAGCATAATCCATATCATTCTGGACTCTGGCCTCCGGCCTTTTCTGGCGTGATGTGAAAGGTGCATGCAACACCCGATGCTGCGAGTTTATCTGCTAATCAGGGTAAATACGTGAAGGAGTGACAAAGAATTTTCGCTTCGTGAAGGTGCTGAGCCTTCACGAAGCGGGGTTTGGCCCTAATGAGCCGGTGTTTGCTGGCACAGATACTGATAAATTTGCTGAGTATCTTTATCCGAGCACAGACGCGTACCGATATTGAGTGTTGCCGCGCTACCGGCGGCCACGCCAAAGCGAACCATGTCGAGTAAATCAGCCCCTTCGGCCAGTTTGAGGGTCATCGCGCCGACCATGCTGTCACCTGCGCCAACGGTACTCATTTTTTTCACCGGCGGTGGGACAACCTGGAATGAGCTGTTCGCGTCCACGGCCAGCGCACCTTGTGGCCCCAGAGAAACGACCACGCGTTCAGCACCACCGTCACGGATAATTTGCTGAGCTGCCGCCAGAACATCCCCCGGATTTTCCAGAGAATGCCCGACCAGCGCGGCCAGTTCATTCTGGTTCGGTTTGACCAGCGCCAGCCCGCCGAGCTTCAGGCCCGCGGCCAGTGCATCACCCGAACTGTCAAGAATGCAGCGTAAACCGGCTTTCTGCGCTTTCCTGATTAACTCTGTCAGTGCCGTAATGTGCGTGCCCGGTGGCAAACTGCCGCTGATGACCAGTATTGAGCCGGCAGGGATCTTTTCGATTTTCGCGCTAAGGCCCGCAAATTCAGCCTCCGTAAGTCGTGCGCCCGGCATAACGAAACGATACTGTTCGCCGGTATTTTCGGTGTGAACGTGCAGGTTCTGGCGGGTCCAGTCCTGGGTTTCCAGTGTGTCTGTGGTGATCCCCTCGTCGCGCAGCAACTGAACCAGATGTGCACCTGTCGGGCCTCCCGTCGGAAATAATGCGGTAGCCTGGCCGCCCAGATAAACAATGGCACGCGCTACATTGATACCGCCGCCGCCGGGTTCGAACACGGGGGCCGTACAACGCAATTTACCTTCCGGGTAAATCTTAGGGGTGAGAGTGGCACTGTCGAGCGAAGGTGCCAGTGTGAGTGTGACTATTTTGGTCATTATCGTTCCCTCAATTTTCCAAAAACTGAATTCAGGTTAGCATCCTGACCTGTTTTTGCAGCACCTGATTGGCGATTTAACGCGCGAGATCAAACTCCCTTGCGGTTCAACATAATGTCACTGTAAGGTCACTCCATGTTCATTGAATCAGTATAAAAAGCATGAACTTTTAAGGAGTGAAAGATGGCCAGAAACATTGAGATCAAAGCCAGAGTAGATGATTTCTCTGCGCTGTATGAAAAAATCGCGCTGCTTTCCGATGGATTGCCGGACATCATTGAGCAGGACGACACTTTTTTCGTGTGTCCGCACGGACGCCTGAAATTGCGCACATTAGCGCCCGATCGCGGCGAGCTGATTTTCTATCAGCGTCCTGACAAGGCGGGACCGAAAACCAGCTTCTACACGCTTTCTGAAACACATGATCCTGACAGTCTGCGCGAAACCCTGACGCTGGCCTATGGCGCCGCCGGACGGGTCATCAAACAGAGGACTCTTTTTATGATCGGACAAACCCGTCTGCATCTCGACAGGGTAAAAGGGCTGGGCGATTATCTGGAATTCGAGGTTGTGCTTGCGGATGATGAAACGCCTGAGCAGGGTATTGTCATTGCAGAAGACTTACTGGAAAGGTTGGGGATTGACCGCCAGGAACTGGTGGATCAGGCGTATGTGGATTTGCTGAATGCGAAAGGCAAACACCTTCACGAGTAAATTTATAATCACCGCCTTCATATCAGGAAGGCGGCAATAGGTTGAAAGTTACTTTGTTTCTTCCAGCGAATACGGCAGCGGCTGAATGCTCAACTGGCTGGTCGCGTCATCGCGCACCCGCAGACTGGCATCGGCTTCCAGATCGTTATTCAGCACGGCCTGAACCCAAAGCGTGCCGTCGCTGAGCTGAACGGCTGCCAGAACGGTGCCGGTCCGGCGCCAGTTTTCACCCAGTTGCAGTTCGAGATCGTCCGCTGGGGCAGGCACTTTGCTCGCTTTGCCTGCCAGCCAGTACAATGCACGTTTGTTCGCACCGCGGTATTTTGCTCGCGCCACCATTTCCTGCCCGGCGTAGCAGCCTTTGGTAAAGCTGATGCCATCGAGCGCATGAATATTGGTGGCCTGCGGGATAAATTGCACGGCGTTGGCGGTATCAATCACCGGGAATCCGGCTTCGATATCCAGCGCCAGCCATTGCTGGCTGTCGTTGCGTTGTGCCTGTTCACCCAGTTCTTCCACCACCTGACGGGCTTTTTCCGGGCTGGTGACAATCAGATAACGTTCGGCTGGCAGGGAGAAATGCAGCAGTGTGGTTTCATCTTGTTGTACGACCTGCTGTTCAGCCGTTGGCAAGGTTGAAAAAAGCCCGGTCAGAGCAGCACTGGCCTGAAAACCTGCCACACCGAGTAACACCACATCATCATCGGCAGTGAACGTCACTTTAGAAAATACGGCGTACTTTTTGATTTCTGTAAGCTGTGTGTCACGCAAATTGCGGCGTTCAATAAACGCCATACCATCGCCACGCTTGAACAGGCGCAAATTACTCCACATTTTCCCTTTCGCATCACAGTGCGCACAGAGAATATGCTGATCGGCAGCCAGCGCATCGACATCCGCAGTGACCTGGCCTTGCAGGTATTTCACGGTGTCTGCGCCGGTCATGGTCACCAGTGCCCAGTCTTCCAGTGAAATCAATGTCAGCGGAAGGTGCGAAGACGCTGAAGGTTTTTGCGGTGGAAAGGGAAATTCGTTAGCCATTTTCTAATCCCGGTCAATGAAATGTGACTGATGCCCCATGGTAAAAGAGCCCATCCGCTTTGAAAACAGTTATTGGTGCCTTTTCCAGGACGCCTTCCAGAGAATGTAAGACAAACGACAGGTTTGCATCAGGTTTTCCAGCACATCACAGAGATTGACAAAACAGGGCACTGAAAAGTTACGCCCCTGCGCAACGGGCTGTTAGAATCGCTTTCTATATAAAAGAATTCTCATTCTGTATCCTAAAAAAGAGTCTTGTTATGGAAAGCAAAAACCAACTGGATATTAATAATCGTTCCCGCGTTCACTGGGCCTGCCGTCGTGGCATGCGCGAGCTGGATATCTCCATCATGCCGTTCTTCGAATATGAATATGATTCGCTGAGCGAGACCGATAAAGAAGTATTTGTCCGCTTGCTGACCTGTGATGATCCGGATCTGTTCAACTGGCTGATGAATCACGGCGAACCGAAAGACACCGAATTGCAGCGTATGGTCGCCCTTATTCAGACTCGAAACAAAGCCCGTGGCCCTGTGGCGATGTGATCTCAGGGTGTCCTGGCGCAGTCAGCTTATTTCACTGGGATGTTACGGTGCAGTGATGTTGCTGATTTTGCTGGCACCCTGGCCTGCGGGTTACTGGCCGGTATGGATGACGTTGCTTTTGCTGGTGTTGTTTGAATGCATCCGCAGCCAGCGGCGTATTACAGCACGCACAGGTGAAATGATCCTGCTCGAGGATGACCGTCTTTTATGGCGCGGCCATGAATGGCAGATTAAACAGCCGGTATGGATGATAAGCCACGGCGTACTGCTCTCGCTTCGTCGCGAAAAACGTAAAGGCGGGCTGGCGCAGGCGATGCGCAGTTCAAGGCAGCGGTTATGGCTGGCGTCGGACAGCATGAGTCTGGAAGAGTGGCGGCGGTTGCGACAGATATTGCTCAGTGGCACTCCGCGTAGCCCGGTAAAACCGGGCTGAGAGGGGCATGTCCATGGAAGGCTGACGCCGTGTTCTTATGCTGCGTTAAAGCAGGGCGTCCATTTCCAGCAGGATCTGTTCGCACCATTGTTGCAGGCGCTCTTCGGTGAGATCGAACTGGTTCACATCATCCAGAGCCAGCCCGACGAAATGCTTGCCGTCCGCACTCAGCGGTTTCGGGCTGGTAAACTCAAAGCCTTCTGTCGGCCAGAAACCAATGAAATGCACGCCAAGGGGAACCAGCTGATGATAAAGCATGCCGAGCGCGTCAAGGAACCATTCGCCGTAGCCGAGCTGGTCGCCCATGCCGTACATGGCGACGATTTTACCGCGTAGTTTCAGCGTTGGGAGTTGATTCCAGACCGCTTCCCAGTCTTCCTGGATTTCGCCAAAATCCCATGTCGGGATGCCCAGGATCAGGATGTTGTAATCTTCCATTCTGTCGGGATCAACATCTTTTATGTTATGCAAATCAACCAGTTCTTCGCCCAAAATATCGCGGATTTTTTCCGCTGCCATTTCGGTATAACAGGTGCTGGAACCGTAGAAAAGTCCGATCTTCATACTTGCTGCCATAACGTTATCAGAATACGAATGGCAGCCAGTGTAGCAGATTTGGGCGCATGAAAGGCATAATGGCCGTCGTGAGTAAGAGGAGTCGGGATGCCAAAACAAGATAATGCGAATCCTCAGGATGTTACGCCTGAGCCGGTGACACCAGCGGTTAATGAGGCCGATCAGAGCCTGACTGAGCAGTTTCTGGATATGCTCTGGATCGAGCGCAATCTCGCGGAAAATACGCTGTCATCCTACCGTCAGGATCTGAAATCATTGCTGGGCTGGCTGCATCATAACAATACCGATCTCCTGCATGTCAGCGCCGAAGATTTACAGTTGTTCCTCTCCGAGCGCATTGAGGGCGGATACAAAGCCACCAGCTCAGCACGGTTGCTTAGCGCGATGCGTCGCCTCTTTCAGTACATGAACCGTGAGTCCGTGCGTCAGGATGACCCGACCGCGCTGTTGTCTTCGCCTAAATTACCGCAACGCCTGCCGAAAGATCTCAGTGAGGCGCAGGTAGACGCATTGCTGGCGTCACCGAGTGTCGATGTGCCTCTTGAACTGCGCGATAAAGCCATGCTGGAGCTGCTTTACGCCACCGGTTTGCGTGTTTCGGAACTGGTCGGGCTGACGCTCAGTGATCTGAGCCTGCGCCAGGGTGTGGTGCGGGTTATCGGTAAAGGCAACAAAGAACGGCTGGTGCCGATGGGCGAAGAAGCCGTGTACTGGATCGAAAATTATTTCGAACACGGCAGGCCGTGGCTGCTGAACGGACAATCGCTGGATATCGTGTTCCCCAGCAACCGGGCGCAGCAAATGACACGCCAGACGTTCTGGCATCGCATCAAACACTATGCGATTCTTGCGGGCATTGATGCGGAGCGGTTGTCTCCCCACGTTCTGCGCCACGCTTTCGCCACCCACTTATTGAATCACGGTGCGGATCTGCGCGTCGTGCAAATGTTGTTAGGTCACAGTGACTTATCGACCACACAAATCTATACCCATGTAGCGACTGAACGACTCAAACTGCTACATCAACAACATCATCCCCGTGCATAACAGGCCGGAGAAAAAGGACGACATGATGAAAAAAGGTTTAATGCTGCTGACACTTCTGGCTGCGTGTATGAGCTCCGCGGTCCATGCTGATGAAGCAGCAATCAAAGCCACGCTGGGCAAACTGGGCATGAGCCATGCCGACATCCAGCCATCGCCGGTAACCGGCCTGAGTGCGGTTTCTACCGACAGCGGCACCCTTTACATTACCGACGACGGCAAACACGTTTTGCAAGGCCCGCTGTATGACGTCAGCGGCAGCCATCCGGTTAACGTCACCAACAAAGCGCTGGTGAAGAAGATGGATGCGTTACAAAACGAGATGATCATTTATAAAGCCAAAAATGAAAAGCATGTGATCACGGTGTTTACCGATATCACCTGCGGCTATTGCCACAAGCTGCATCAGCAGATACAGGACTATAACGATCTTGGCATAACCATCCGTTATCTGGCCTTCCCGCGTCAGGGGCTGAATTCCAAAACCGAGAAAGACATGCAATCTATCTGGTGTACAGGCAACCGCAAAACCAACTTTGATGCGGCAATGCGCGGCGATGACATCACGCCGGCAACCTGTAAAACCAGTGATATTGCGAAGCAATTTGAGCTGGGCGTTCAGTTCGGCGTGACAGGCACTCCGGCCATCGTGCTGGCAGACGGAACTTTGATCCCTGGTTATCAGCCGCCGAAAGAAATGGCTGCCATGCTCGACCAGCAGGATCCTTCACATAAAACCGGTGGTTGATTTTTCGTGACCTTGCAGACTCAACTTCGCCGTCGTGAGGCGGCGACTGGCGTGGATCTTCCCGCCGAACTCTCCCCGCTGTTACGTCGGCTGTATCTCGCCCGCGGTGTGACACAAAGCCAGGAGCTGGAGCGCGGCGTGCGCGGTATGCTGCCTTATCAGCAGCTTGATGGCATTGATACCGCCGTTGCCTTGCTGCAAAAAGCGCTGGCTGAGCGTCTGCGCATAATTATCGTTGGCGACTTCGATGCCGATGGCGCGACCAGTACGGCGCTGACGTTGCTTTCCTTGCGCAGCATGGGCTGCGGTAATCTGGATTATCTGGTGCCGAACCGTTTTGAAGACGGTTATGGTCTCAGCCCGGAAGTGGTTGAACAGGCGGCGTCGCGCGGTGCAGAGTTGATCCTCACCGTCGATAACGGCATTTCTTCTCACGCGGGCGTGACGCTCGCCCATGAAAAAGGCATTCAGGTGCTGATCACCGATCACCACTTGCCGGGCGAAATATTGCCGGATGCCGAAGCGATCATTAACCCGAATCTGGTCGGTTGCGAGTTTCCGTCCAAATCGCTGGCGGGTGTCGGTGTGGCGTTTTATCTGATGCTGGCGCTGCGCAGTGCATTACGCGAAAGTGGCTGGTTTGAACAAAACGGTCTGGCGATCCCCAATCTCGCGGAGCATCTGGATCTGGTGGCGCTCGGCACGGTAGCGGATGTCGTGCCGCTTGATACCAACAATCGCATCATGGTGTATCAGGGGCTGAACCGCATTCGTGCCGGAAAATGCCGTGCGGGGATCCGCGCGTTGCTGGAAGTGGCCGGGCGAGAAGCCCGTACGCTGTGCGCCAGTGATTTAGGTTTTGCGCTTGGACCACGGCTGAATGCCGCCGGACGTCTTGATGATATGTCGGTTGGCGTGGCGCTGTTACTCAGTGAAGACATCGGTCAGGCGCGTGCGCTGGCAAGCGATCTGGATGCGCTGAATCAGACCCGCCGTGAGATAGAGCAGGGCATGCAGGTCGAAGCGCTGGCGCTGTGTGACAAGCTGGAAAGCAGTACCGACGCGCTGCCGTTCGGGCTGGCGATGTATCATCCTGAGTGGCATCAGGGGGTGGTCGGCATTCTGGCATCACGTCTGAAAGAGCGTTTTAATCGCCCGGTGATTGCGTTCGCACCGGCGGGTGAAGGCATTCTGAAAGGGTCCGGTCGTTCGATTGCCGGATTGCATATGCGCGATGCGCTGGAACGTCTCGATACGCTTAATCCCGGTCTGATGATGAAATTCGGTGGACACGCGATGGCAGCCGGTTTGTCGCTGGAAGAGAGCAAGTTCGACGAATTTCGTGATCGTTTCGCTGCACTGGTCGGTGAATGGCTGGATCCTTCGCATCTGGAAGGTGTGGTCTGGTCGGATGGCGAGCTGTCGGCGCGTGAACTGACGATTGATACGGCTGAAATGCTGCGCGACGGCGGCCCGTGGGGACAGGCGTTCCCGGAACCGACCTTTGACGGCAGGTTCCGTATCCTGCAACAGAAACTGCTGAAAGAGCGTCACCTCAAGCTGATGATTGAACCCGTCGGCGGCGGTCCGTTGCTCGATGGTATTGCTTTTAATATCGATCCGACTTTCTGGCCGGACAGCAGCATCCGCGAAGTGCAACTGGCCTACCGGCTGGATATCAATGAATTTCGGGGAAATCGCAGCGTTCAGTTGATTATCGAACATTTATGGCCGAAATAAGCGATTTACGCCGGTAATAAACCCTGCAAAAAAACGGCTCCTTGCTATAAAAAGACCGCTAATTCCGTTAGAATCTGCGGTTCGAATGGCATTGGGCCAACTCCGAATCTAACGTAAGACGCGAAAAATCATGTTTGAAATTAATCCGGTTAAAAACCGCATTCAGGACCTGTCCGAGCGGACAGTCGTTCTTCGGGGGTATCTTTGACTATGATGCCAAGAAAGAACGCCTCGAAGAAGTAAACGCCGAGCTGGAACAGCCGGACGTCTGGAACGAGCCAGAACGCGCGCAGGCGCTGGGCAAAGAACGTTCCTCACTGGAAGCTATTGTTGAAACCATCGATGAGTTGTTGCAGGGCGCGGAAGATGTGACCGGCCTGCTGGAACTGGCGGTAGAAGCCGACGATGAAGACACTTTCAATGAAACGGTTGCCGAACTCGACGTACTGACCGCCAAACTGGAACAGCTTGAATTCCGCCGCATGTTCTCCGGTGAATACGACAGCGCGAGCTGCTATCTCGATATCCAGGCTGGTTCCGGTGGTACGGAAGCACAGGACTGGGCGAGCATGTTGCTGCGTATGTATTTGCGTTGGGCAGAAGCCAAAGGTTTCAAAACTGAAGTTATTGAAGAATCTGACGGTGAAGTCGCTGGCCTGAAATCCGCGACTATCAAGATCATCGGTGATTATGCGTTTGGCTGGCTGCGTACGGAAACCGGCGTTCATCGCCTGGTGCGTAAAAGCCCGTTTGATTCCGGCGGCCGCCGCCATACCTCGTTCAGTTCCGCGTTTGTGTATCCGGAAGTGGATGACGACATCGAAATCGAAATTAACCCTGCCGACCTGCGTATCGACGTATACCGTGCGTCCGGTGCGGGTGGTCAGCACGTCAACAAAACGGAATCTGCGGTACGTATTACCCACCTTCCGACCAACATTGTGACCCAGTGTCAGAACGACCGCTCCCAGCATAAAAACAAAGATCAGGCCATGAAGCAGATGCGTGCGAAGCTTTATGAGTATGAGATGCAAAAGAAAAATGCGGACAAGCAGCAGCTGGAAGACACCAAGTCTGACATCGGCTGGGGCAGCCAGATTCGTTCTTACGTGCTGGATGATTCCCGTATTAAAGATTTACGCACGGGCGTCGAAACGCGAAATACGCAGGCCGTACTGGATGGCGACCTGGATAAATTCATTGAGGCAAGTTTGAAAGCCGGGTTATGAGGAACCAAAATGTCTGAGCAACAACCAGCAGCGCAAAGCGCAGAAAACGTACCAGATCTTAACAACGAGCTGAAATCTCGTCGTGAGAAGCTGGCTTTACTGCGCGAATCCGGTATCGCTTTCCCTAACGATTTCCGTCGTGACAGCATCTCTGATGAATTGCATGCGAAATATGGCGAAAAGACCAACGAAGAACTGGAAGCATTAAACATCGAAGTCACCGTGGGTGGCCGTATGATGACCCGCCGTATTATGGGCAAGGCATCTTTCGTGACCCTGCAGGATGTCGGTGGCCGTATCCAGCTTTACGTTGCGCGTGATGACCTCGCAGAAGGCATCTACAACGAGCAATTCAAGAAATGGGATCTGGGCGATATCCTGGGTGCGACCGGTAAACTGTTCAAAACCAAGACCGGCGAACTGTCGATCCATTGTTCTGAACTGCGTCTGCTGACCAAAGCACTGCGTCCGTTGCCGGACAAATTCCACGGCTTGCAGGATCAGGAAGCGCGTTACCGTCAGCGTTATCTCGACCTGATCGCTAACGAAGATTCCCGTAAGACCTTCAAAATCCGTTCTCAGATCATGTCTGGCATCCGCAGCTTTATGGTGGAAAACGGCTTCATGGAAGTCGAAACCCCGATGATGCAGGTGATCCCTGGCGGTGCGGCAGCGCGTCCGTTCATCACTCACCACAATGCGCTCGATATCGACATGTACCTGCGTATCGCGCCGGAACTGTATCTGAAGCGTCTGGTTGTCGGTGGCTTCGATCGCGTGTTCGAAATCAACCGTAACTTCCGTAACGAAGGCGTTTCTCCGCGTCACAACCCAGAGTTCACCATGATGGAACTCTACATGGCGTACGCGGATTACAAAGACCTGATCGTTCTGACCGAAACCCTGTTCCGCACCCTGACTGAATCTGTTCTGGGCAGCAGCGTTGTGCAGTACGGCGACCAGACTTTCGATTTCGGCAAGCCTTTCGCCAAGCTGACCATGCGTGAAGCGATCTGCAAATACCGTCCGGAAACTAACGTGGCTGATCTCGACGATCTGGCAAAAGCGACCGCTATCGCAGAATCACTCGGTATCAAAATCGAGAAGAGCTGGGGTCTGGGCCGTATCGTGACCGAGATCTTCGAAGAAACCGCCGAAGCACAGCTGATCCAGCCAACCTTCATTACCGAGTACCCGGCAGAGGTTTCTCCGCTGGCGCGCCGTAATGACGTGAACCCTGAAATCACTGACCGTTTCGAGTTCTTCATCGGTGGCCGTGAAATCGGTAATGGTTTCTCTGAGCTGAACGACGCAGAAGACCAGGCACAGCGCTTTGCTGATCAGGTTTCTGCGAAAGATGCAGGCGACGACGAAGCGATGTTCTATGACGAAGACTACGTGACAGCGCTGGAACACGGCCTGCCACCGACTGCGGGTCTGGGTATTGGTATCGACCGTATGGTTATGCTGTTCACCAACAGCCACACCATCCGCGACGTCATCCTGTTCCCGGCAATGCGTCCGCAGACACAGAAATAAGTTTTCCTCAGAAACACCAGAAGGGCGCTCCGGCGCCCTTTTTCATGCCACAGATCACGGCATATGCTAACTGCTTAAAACTCCAGCGCTTATCCGCAATCACGTCTTGCTCCGCCGTCGTAACCGGTTATAATGCCAGTCGCACACCGATGCGGGTGTAGTTCAATGGTAGAACGAGAGCTTCCCAAGCTCTATACGAGGGTTCGATTCCCTTCACCCGCTCCAAAAGTACTTCCCAGACCTTCCGTAAGCATCCGAAAAAACCAATAAAATCAAATGAATTAGCCGGTTTTCAGTCCGCTAGCGTCCGAGCTCATCCCTTGAAAGCCAGTGTCTGATGTGTATATGATCGCGTATAGTTTTTCTATACACACGGATTCCTATACACAATGCCTCTGACAGAACTACAAATTAAAAAGGCTAAGCCCACAGAAAAGCCTTACACCCTGAGCGATGGCCTGGGTTTATCACTTCTTGTTGAGCCCAACGGCAGTAAAGCTTGGCGTTTTCGCTATCGTTTTGACGGTAAACCCAAAATGCTGTCATTAGGAACCTATGAGCACGTTTCCCTGGCTGATGCGCGACAAAGGCGTGATGAATCTCGTCGAATGGTTGCATCAGGTGTTAATCCAAGCACATTGAGGAAAGAGCAGAAAGCCGCAAAAACTCTTTCAGCAACTAACACCTTTGAAGCGATTACCCGTGAATGGTATGAGCATCGTTATGACCGTTGGTCGGCATCATACCGAACTGAGATGATGGATACCTTTGAGAAAGATGTATTTCCGTATCTTGGTTTTCGTCCTATAGCAGAAATTAAGCCTTTAGAGCTTTTGGCAATGCTTAGACAGGTTGAAAACAGGGGAGCTACAGAGAAAGTACGCAAGGTGCGCCAGAGGTGTGGTGAGGTTTTCCACGCCCGGCTGCCGATTTTGCGGCAGCACAAAAACTATAGAGCAGGCGCTTGCCAGAGAAAAGCCTTTTTTGCTGCATGGGCGCTTTCTCCTTAGCAATCGGTCAGGACTTGATCGGACTGCTGCGGATTTGATCGGAAGTGTGAATCATCCTCTGAACTTACGCCTTCGGCTGCTACGGATAACACGCCCAGGGTATTGCTGGTAAACGCAGGTAAAGGGTTCTTTCTGCCGCAGGCGGCAGCCATCAGGCCTTCAGCCAGATAGGCCGCCTCTTGTGTATTGAGCTGGATATTATGATGACCGACAGACAGAGAAATCATTGCATGGTCTCCTGAGCGCGGGCGGCGATGCGGTCATTCATCCAGCTCTCAATCTCGGAGGCCAGCCAGGCTACGTTCTTGCCACCGAGAGAAATCTGCGCGGGAAATTGCTGACGGCTGATTAAATCGTAAAGGGTGGAGCGGGACAGGCCGGTGGTGTGGATCACTTCCGGCAGTCGCATAAAGCGATCGCGTGGGTAGGCCGGTGGCATCACAGGGGCAGAAGTAGGGGGCGTATTTTGATCGGTGGAGAGCATGGTGCTACCTCATATTAGTATCCGGCTGGACGCGACCAGTACCGGCTGTTTCGTTAAGGAGCCCCCTATTGTGAGAATATTTTTGCGTTTAGCAACAAGCTCTTGCGTTAAAAAACTTGAAAAAAAATGCTTGTTTTTTTAAACAACATCAGGTCACAAAAGACCAAATGCCTACAGTTGCCTACAAATGCCTACAGTGACATGCAGGTTGTTTACTGAACAATGATTAAGTGGTTTTGGTTATTAATGAACACAATTTTAATAGGAAAAAAATATTAAATTATTTTGGGCTAGCCAGAAAAAAGGTTTTTTAAGACAGTGAACAGTAGTGAGCAGTGAGTGAATGCCTTTAGGGAAGGTGTTCACTGATTAAATTAATGATTTAATAGTATTTTATTTTAGAGTGAACAGTAGTGAATAGTATTTATAGAAATATAAACTCTCTCCACTTTCATGGATTACGTCCCAGTCCGTTGTACCAGCGCTGAGCGAACGCCATCAGATAGAAATGTTGTGCCAGCCTCCCCACAATATCCTCACATTGACAACACATTGCTGAGGTACGCCATGAAACCCGATTCAACCAAAACCGTCGAAGCCGTTATCCAGGACTTTCTTAAGGTCAAAGCCGGTCACAACGAAAAGCCATCATCAGGAAAAGCGGAAGGCGCTATCCAACACTTTGAGCAGGCCAAAGCGGCGTTTGCTCAGGAAAAGCAGGCACTGGATGAAATTGAAAGTTCGATTGCCCGCTGCGCCCAGGAAAAAGAAACGGCGAACAGCGAAATCAAAGAGAACGAAGAGAGCTGGCGTTCGCGTTTTCGCAAGTCACGCGGGGTTATGACGGACGAGCTCAAGAACGCGCACAGTCAGCGGGCTGTTCAGCAGGGATTAGTTAAAGAGTTCGATGACCTGATTGAGGAATTGAGTGTCGAGAAAGAATCAGCGATGTTGCATTGTGCTAATGCCGGGAATGCGTTGATTAGCGCCCACCGCAGCGCACTGAATGCCTATGCTGAAACACAGTGGCGCATGGCCATCAACAATCTCAGTCCGGCGCTAGTTCGTGCGGTAAAGCTGAAAGTGCTGGCGTTATCCAACGTCAGTTATCAGGAAACACAATCCGGTCATTATGTAGAGCCCGCCAAAATTGTCAGCGCTGAAATTGGCAAGGCGCTTGTCGGGGCGGCTAGCATAGGTCAGTTCAACATGGATGCAGAACCTATGTTGGAGAAAATCGGGACGCATTCTCCTGCGCTGCCTGGTGTCGATATGGGGCTGCTGCAAAGCCCGATAAAAAGACAATTGCTGGCTCAAAAACTCTCCCAGCGTATCAATTCAAATAAGGAGTAATAGCAAATGATGCGCTGCCCGCTTTGCAGCTCTGTTTCTCACATTCGCACAAGCCGTTATATCACCGAACAGACAAAGGAGTCTTATTATCAGTGCACCAGGCTAGCATGCTCATGCGCATTTAAAACAAATGAAAGTGTCAGTAAAATCGTTAAAAGAGAAAATCTAAAGCATAAAAATATAAATTTCGGCTTGTCTCAATCCCCCAAAAAATAATCTCAAGTGCCGCTTTCGAAGAAGGCGGTATTTTTCATTAATGCAGTGCAAAACCGTCCCTCCGGACAGCCTTTTCTCTGGCTAGCCTGCCCTTGTGAGCTCTGCATGCATAGGGTGCATGGTTTTGCATGCAATCCGGCGTGCTAAAAAGGGCTCAAAACCCTTGCTACACGGGCTTTCAGAGGTTTTATTTCATGCATTAAAACCAGTGGGCTAAGTCAGCAGCGGGCAGGCGGGGAGAATTGCGCGCGCCGAGGTGTGGCAGAAGAAAAGGTGGCCGGCCTGCTCCAACTGAAACATTTCCACCTTCTCTATGGTTTGTTTAATAGAAAGGTTACTTACCATGACATTTTTTATATTTATTACCAGAGCCACATGGGCAGGGCTCATTCCTACCTACTTTAATTTTTGTCATGTTTATATTTTTTCTAGAAAATCTTCTACTCAAATCTTTCATTATAATTTCATTTTTAACTTCTTCTATAGTTAACAAGTAACCAATATCACCATCTAAATGATTGTTTTTTGTATACTCCACATCAAAAGTAACACTATGTTTTTTTAACAAATCATTAAGCTCTCTTTGATTTGTTTTTTTATTTGAAAAAGTTCGATTGATGTAAACTAGATCTTCTGAACGAATTGGGCATCCGTTAGGTTCTGTTGCGATAACACAAAGTTTATCTACACTATCATATTTATTTAATACGTAGGGTATATAGGCATAGATGCAACCTACTCGGGCATGCCTGTAGTCGGCGTCTGAATCTGAAATATTTCTTGGGAAGAAAAGAAATAAATAAAACTTCCCTTTTTCATCTAAGGACTCAACGAGCCTTGCGGAAGGCTTTCTTGAATGAGATTTCTCAAATTTTTCCACATAACTTCTTGATAAAAAATATCTAGATTTACGGCTTTCTTTGGCGAGCTCTCTAACTGCTAGCTCGTGTGTCATAAAGTCATGTTCTTTAAAAAAACCAACGTTGCTCGACAATATACTATCAGAAAATATCCTTATTAGATCATCCCAATACTCACTTCCTTTTTTCATGGCTTGTGAATATTTAAACCAATGTGTTGATCGATAATAACACCACTCATTTTCAGGAAGAATTGCAAAATTCTCATCTTTCAAAAAATCCTCATTAAGGATTTTTTTGTTATTCATCAAATAAGTGGCGAGTATTTCCTCCTCCCCTGGGCTAACTTTTAATGCACCAATTCTTACGACTCTTTCTCTTTCTTTTATATAATCCAAGAAATCAGAAGTGGTATTTAGCTCTGTCAATACAATGCTAAGAGAAGTTTCATCAAAAAAATGGATAAAGGTTTTGCTTCTATCAATATCGCCGATGCAAAAAGGGAATTCTAAACATTCCACTCCATCAAATACAAAGGCGTTGAATAATGTGGGTGAACTTCCCGGAGCAATGCTATCATAAAAATCCTGCGCAACTCTTGAAACGTTGTTAATAACACCTATTAGATGGAATTTAAAATCATTATGTATTTCAAAAGGAAGTGAGTTTTTGCATTCTTTATCAAGAAATATTCTACTTGGATACCTCTTTATAAAGTTCTCTGCCCCATAAAGTTGGTCTGACGACTCTAATACTGATTTCTTATACCAGCGTTTCCACGCAACTTCTAAGGTCTTGGTAGAATTAAATTTGATGTTCTTATCTGAGAAGATAATTACATCTTTATCAAAAACTACAATTAAGTCACATACTTCCTTGCCGGTTTTGTTTTTTGAATATCCCTCATCACTATAAATATTTGCATAAGACCATAGTCCCATAAAAGCAGTGTCTGCTAAATCAATTAATTTTTCTTCAGAACTGTTGAAACCAGTGTTTTTAGTTATTTTCCTTAGCATTATATAGGCCTCGCCTTTTTTATTTATCGATAAATCTCAACTGTGTTATTTCAAAGCTTTAAACGCTGCCACGGCACTGGCGAAGGCAGCAATAAATGAGAATACTGTTGCCCAGACCATACGTTTCTGGATTTTAGTCGATTCAACGTAACGTTGTTCCTCTTCGATATATTTGTTAAGTGTCATTAGTGCTCTTCCATTAACAGTATAGTTACCCCCATGAGTTTTAGTTAGTTCGCCATTAATCACAAATGCCTCAAGCGTAAGGGTTAATTGTTTTCTCATTCTATCTTTTTCATCATGATAAAACCACAATTTACCAAAAACGACTGACATAATATTGATATGGCTAATACCGCCCCCTTCTTTTTGGTCAAGATATAAAGAAATTACCGCCGATAAAACATCATGTAGATTTTTTATTTCTTTACGCTGTTTTCGATAACGATATTTTTCTCGGCTGCTAACCCAGTTATCCTTAATAGCCGATAATTTAAATTTCATCTCACGCCACCAAGTAAGGTCTTTCAGGGTGGTAAATCTTAATTCATGGGCTTTGTAGTAATAAATCCCTGAAAAGGACTCTGAGACCAAACCATCTGGATTTAAATTTTCTGGAATGTTGAATATATTTTGCTCTGAATTCCACCTCAGTACACTAATTTTATTATTTTCATAACCTTTAAAAAGATACTCCTGACCACTATCGAGATGGGTGATATACACGGAATACGCATCATAATGGATGGCAGTTTCATAGTTAAGAGTGATACGGTCAGGTGTTTTTTTCTTTTCGAATTTAGCAAGGTAATGACGAATGTTCATTTACTACTCCTAAACACTGCTTTTAGTGGTTTCTACATCTTAACTTAGCCGCATTCGAGTTTACAGGCAGTTTATCGAATGCTCCGAGAGCCCCGCACTCTCAGTTTTTTTGACTACCCGCCGCGACAGGACTTTTTTAATTCTATGTTTTAAAAACTTCTCTTTTATGATGCAACCGATGTGCCTCTGAGAGATCTCCCTGCAGGACGCTCACCCGCAGTAGCAATTTTTCAGAAAAATAATGTGCGCGAAATGGCAAGGATGGTTTCCGTGCAAATGCTATATGCCATGTCTCCGAGGGGTTACTTGCTACCATATGAGTATCTGGGGGAACATTGCAATTACCCGCCGTTGGAGCGTTGACCTTTCGCTGTCCCTCCGGCCATTCGGGTTTACTCTGTCAGTGGAAGTTTCACCGAATGTGGTAATTCCGCCAGATAAATCTGTTTTAGTTGATATTTTTTTATTTAGCTTTTTTTGAAGTCCGATACATTTAAATAATTGACTTCTAAGTCAGCTTATCGTTGACAGCTGCCTGTCAATGTAGTTTGGTCGGGTTAGATTCTGTTGGCGATAGTCAACTAAAACGCAAATGGGTGTCAGGTGGCCAATCGAATGCAAATAGCCGTGTCGTGATAACAGCGCGTTTGGGATAAATATCGAGGCCAACATATTAAGTTTCACATACAGAGACGAGCTGTGATGAACCACAGTTAGTAAATTAGAAAACCGCATAGAGCAAGGTTGTCTACTAAAGGCAGAGTGAGGGGAAGTGTATAGTAATGTGTATATTAAATTAACTTAATGATATTTAATTCATTATTATCATGTGTTTATCTTTAAATTACCGTTCCCTTCACCCGCTCCAAAAGCTTCTTCCTCAAATCTGTTCAATACCCCAAAAAATTCACTACCCAATCCCGATTATTCGTATTTCCTGTACGTCGTTTCTGCATGTCTAAATTTTGAACTCAAAAGTTTAAAAATGATGCAAATCAGCTCCCTCCCCTGCGAAGGGGGAGGGTTGGGGTGGGGTATTAAGAGCAGATCGGAATGCAGACGTTTTTGCTATTTTATGGTTTGCTAAACCCCCTCCCGGCCTCCCCCTTCGCAGGGGGAGGAGCACACCTGCAATCCCTGCAACTCCTTGCAAACCATTAAATTTATCTGGAATCATCACCTCAGTTTCGTTCTTAGCCACTTGGTTTAGTCATATTTCCTCTGCGGTGTTTTTGCATATCCAAATTTTGAATCAAAAACTAAAAGTCGATGCAAATCAGCTCCCTCCCCTGCGAAGGGGAGGGTTGGGGTGGGGTATTAAGGTCAGATCGCAATGCGGAAACATTGACTGTTTTATGGTTTGCTAAACCCCCACCCAGCCTCCCCCTTCGCAGGAGGAGGAGCACACCTGCAATCTCTGCAACTCCTTGCAAACCATTAAATTTATCTGGAATCATCACCTCAGTTTTGTTCTTAGCCACTTGGTTTAGTCACGTGCTTTACGCTATAGTCGCGTCGCTGCGGCAAAATTCGCAGCCGGGCGTGAGAACTCGAACTCTACTGGAAACGGCACAATTTCTGTTGTGCGAAAACATCAGCTTAGTTAGATGGAGTTCTCAATGAACCTGTATCAGTTATTCACCTTTTTACCTTTCCCCCATTCCCCTGTGATCCTGACCTCAGGAGCACAAACTCATGAATAATCAAGACTGGCATCAGGCTGATATTATTGCGGCGTTACGCAAGAAGGGTACGACACTGGCGGCGGTATCACGGGCTGCGGGGTTAAGTTCTTCGACGTTATCGAACGCGCTTTCACGTCCGTGGCCGAAAGGGGAAATACTGATTGGTCAGGCGATTGGCGTTCATCCTGCGGTGATCTGGCCGAGCCGTTATTACGACCCGAAAACACATCAGTTAGTAGAACGCCGTACACGAAGTCATTAGGCACTAATTACTGAGCGGGCGGGGTATGAGTAATGATGATCATCCCGCCCGCTCGTTTAAACCAACAGTAATTACTTATTCTTTACCTGTAATCCGCGCGGCAGGTTGTTGTTATCCACCTGCGGTAAACCGGTAGAGGCGGAAGAAGTCAGCAAGCCTGTCTCAACGTAGTTTTGCAGCTTCTCGCGGGTATCGGTGATGTCCAGGTTCCGCATGGTCAGCTGACCAATACGGTCATCTGGTGAGAACACCGAATCGCCTTTTTCCATGGTCAGACGCTCTGGTTTGTAAGTCAGGTTCTCAGATACCGTATTCATGATGGTGTAGTCATTACCGCGACGCAGTTCCAGAGTCACTTCACCGGTGATTTCGCTGGCGACCCAACGCTGTGCGGAGTCACGCAGCATCAGAGCCTGCGGATCGAACCAACGGCCCTGATACAGCAGACGACCCAGTACACGGCCATTTGCATGGTATTGCTCGATGGTATCTTCGTTATGGATACCGGTCAGCAGACGCTCATAAGCGATGTGCAGCAGCGCCATCCCCGGGGCTTCGTAGATGCCACGGCTTTTGGCTTCAATGATACGGTTTTCAATCTGGTCGCTCATCCCCAAGCCATGACGACCGCCGATGCGGTTGGCTTCCATCATCAGCTCAACGCTGTCGTCAAAGGTCACGCCATTCAGTGCGACAGGATAACCACGCTCAAAACGGATGGAGACTTCTTCCGCTTTCACGACCACATTCTCGTCCCAGAATTTCACGCCCATAATCGGGTTAACGATTTTGACGCCGGAATCGAGGAATTCCAGATCTTTGGCTTCGTGCGTTGCGCCCAGCATGTTGGAGTCAGTGGAGTAGGCTTTCTCGGTCGACATTTTGTAATCGAAACCGGACTGAATCATGAATTCGGACATCTCATGACGGCCACCGAGTTCATCGATAAAGTCGGTATCCAGCCACGGCTTATAAATCTTCAGTTCAGCATTGGTCAGCAGACCGTAACGGTAGAAACGTTCAATGTCGTTACCTTTATATGTGCTGCCGTCGCCCCAGATATTGACGCCGTCTTCTTTCATTGCGGCAACCAGCATGGTGCCGGTCACGGCACGGCCCAGCGGCGTGGTATTGAAGTAAGTCACGCCCGCCGTAGTGTTATGGAATGCGCCACACTGAATGGCGGCAATCCCTTCTGCAACCAGTTGTTTACGGCAGTCAATCAGGCGGGCTTTCTCTGCACCGTACTCCATCGCTTTACGCGGAATGGCATCGTAATCTTCTTCATCAGGCTGACCCAGATTGGCCGTGTAGGCATAAGGAATCGCCCCTTTTTTCTGCATCCACAGCAGGGCTGCACTGGTGTCCAAACCGCCGGAGAATGCAATCCCCACACGCTGATTGATAGGAAGGTGCTTGAGAATAGTTGTCATCGGTTAAATCCTGTATGAATGGGGTCTGTCTGCTAAAAGTTTCAATGCCTATATTGATATCGCAAAACCGGCGTCGGGTAAAAGACATTTTGCATATTTA
The DNA here is from genome assembly GCF_019969905.1 of Rahnella sp. GSA61A. NCBI lineage: Bacteria > Pseudomonadati > Pseudomonadota > Gammaproteobacteria > Enterobacterales > Yersiniaceae > Rahnella > Rahnella sp. GSA61A. Next base: position 41,471 of record NZ_JAHXYO010000022.1, read on the forward strand.
TGTAAATTTTACCGCATAACTATCTAATTGTCATGCACTGCAAAACGCCTTACCGCTCATTTTGTTTCTGGAAAAAATTCAGCAGTAACTGCCATAAATGATGCGCTGCGGGCGTGAAACGCCGGTCTGAATTGCGCAATAAATGGCACTGGGCTTCGGTGGCGATAGGGTGATCAATGGGAACCGCCACCAGAATGTCGTGCTCGATGCGTTCACCTGCCGCCTGTGCGCTCATAAAGGAAATCCCCATGCCTGAAATGCTCAGGCTCATGGCCGTCGAGAACAGGTTACAGCGGTAGGCAGGAGTGAACAAAAAACCTTTGCTCTGGAACATCGCGTTCATGTGGCGTTGCAAACCAAACGTCTCACTGAGCGAAATCAGCGGGTGCTTGTTCAGTTCTTCGATCGAGACTGTTTTCAGATGTGCGATCGGGTGCTGCGGATTGACCACTGCGCAGATCGGCCCCCACGGAAAACTGTGTCGCTTCAGTTCCGGGTTACCAATCGGGCCAAACGCCAGTGCCATATCGGCCTCACCCTGGACAATCGACGCCAGGGTTTCCTGCATATTCCCTGCGACAATTTCCACAAAAACATTGGGATAAGATGTCGCAAAGTTTTTCAGTACGTGCTCGACAAACGTATCAACCAGCCCGGCACCGACGCGAATGGTGACTGCGCCGCCTTTCATATAGCGCAAATCTTTTAAATGCCGCTCCAGTTTTTCGCGACGTATCCGGCTTTCAAAAAAATCATCCGCCAGCAGTTTTCCGGCATCGGTCAGCACCACTGTGCGTCCGCTGCGTTCAAGTAAGGGCAGTTGCAGTGTGCGTTCCAGCAGGGCGATCTGACGGCTGATCACCGAAGCGTTGACGCCCAGAATATCGGCCGCACGGCGGATCCCACCCTGGATCCCCACCTCGTAGAGATAACTGATCTGCTTCTCGTGAAACATCTGGCTCATCGGTGTTCCCGGTGTCTGTTGACCAAAAGGCAACAATATAGTCATTGAAACGACATTTATATTATGTGATGGGTTGTAGATAATCAAAATTGACGACAAAACAGACATCGGGAAATTTCATGCCAACCGTGTATGACTATCTGCAACAACATGCCTCGCTGATCCTCAGTGATATAAAGCGCCTGGTTCAGGCCGAATCCCCTTCGCTGAATAAAGTGGCGGTTGACCGTTGCGGAGACGTACTGCAAAGCATCATGGCGGAGCGGCTGGATGTGCAGGCACAGGTTTGCCCGCAGGAAAAACTCGGCAATCATCTGCTGTTCAGTGTCGGTAACGGGCCGCAGGTGACCAGTATTCTTGGCCATTTCGATACTGTGTGGGAATGCGGTGAGCTGGAGATGGTGGAAAAAGACGGCCGTTTATATGGGCCCGGTGTGCTGGATATGAAAGGCGGGCTGGTGCAGGCAATCTGGGCGGTGCGGGCGCTGGTACAAACCGGCGCGCTGTCGCCACATCGCATTCAGTTTATTTGTCCTTCGGATGAAGAACTCGGCAGCCCGTCATCGCGTAAATGGATTGAACAATGTGCTGCTGATTCCGGACGGGTTCTGGTGGCCGAACCGGCCGTGGCGCGTACCCATGAGGCCAAAATTGCCCGTAAAGGATCCGGCAGGTTTGAAGTGAAAATCACCGGTCGTTCGGCCCATGCGGGCAACAATCCGGAAGATGGCATCAGCGCGATTGAGGAAATGGCGCATCAGATTTTAGCCCTTCACAGCCTGAATGCCCCAGAGGCTGGCACGACGGTCAACGTCGGTCTGGCAAGCGGTGGCGGTAAAATTAACGTGGTCGCCGATCATGCCGTACTGGGTGTGGATTTACGTGTGACCAATATGGCAGAGGCCGCGCGCGTGGAAGCGGCAATCAAAGATTGCCAGCCGCATCTTGCCGGTGCGCAGGTGGTGGTCACCGGCGGGATGTCCCGCCCGCCAATGGAACAGACACCGCAGAATTTAGCGCTTTTTTTGCAGGCGCAGCATGCTGCTGAACGGCTGGGAATTGCGCTGAAAGGCAAAGCGGTCGGCGGCGGCAGCGACGGTAATTTTACGTCGGCGCTGGGTATCCCCACGCTCGACGGACTGGGTGCGACAGGCTCCGGCATTCATGCCCGGGACGAACATATTATTATTGATGATATTCCGCTGCGGGCAGCATTGCTTGCTGAAATAATTCTGGGCAGTGGGGAAGTAGTCGTATGACATGTTGATAAACAGTGCATGAAATAAAATACCTGGCCCTTTATTGGTGCGTCATAAACCAAAATGGTGCAATGAATCTCGGGTTATTTCATCGCGATTGAATGATTTTATTAAAAAGCCTTTATTACGATGAGGGCTATTTTTCTTTTTTATTTTTTATCTGTTTTTTAACTATTTTTACTGTTTATTAAAAAGTGAAAGTTGGCACGTTTCCTGCTCTCTTGTCTGTGGTTAAAAATAAAAATGAGCAGAAATCAGGTGCTGAATGAATAACCTGTTTTCTCACATGACATTCATTGAAAACTGACAGGAATTGTATTCCTGATTTTTTATTGCAGACAGATACCAGAGAAGGAACGTTAGTATGAGTGACACACGAATATCAGAACAGAGAGCCATCCCTGAGGTGGACGAGTGGAAAGTCGGTAAGGGGGCATACGTGTCGCTTATTGTCGTTATCCTGCTGTTTTCTGGTGCATTTTTAAAGGTGGATGGCATGGCGTGGCTGGGAGCCTTTGACTTCACCACGCTGGGCGGTTCGTTCGGTACAATGAAAGGTGAAACCAGCACGTTTGTCGGGGCGGGCGGTGTCAGTGCGAAAGCCGGTTTCCTTTTTGCCTTATCTCTGGTGCCGACGGTCATGCTGGCACTGGGATTATTAGAAATATTTACGCACTACGGCGCTATCCGGGCTGCACATAAATTATTAACACCACTGCTTAAGCCGATATTAGGCATTCCCGGCCACACCGGTCTGGCGTTAATTACCGATCTGCAAAGCACTGACGCCGGCGCTGCATTAAGTAAAGAGCTTTACGATAATAAACAGGTCACAAAGAAAGACGTAGTGATCATGGGCGCATGGCAATATTCCGGTGCCGGTCTGATCAACAACTATTTCTCCATCGGTTCCGCTATGTTTGCATCATTAACCATGCCGGTGATTATTCCGCTGGTGGTGATGTTCGTGATGAAATTTGTCGGCGCGGTATTTGTCCGCTTTGTGTTGAACACCGTTTATAAAAGAGATTTTGAAAATGAGTAATGCCACCCGAGTTTCCTCAAACCCGTTCGATATTTTCGTGGTCGGTGCCCGTAAAGGTTTCAATATTGCTATCAATAATCTGATGCCTAACGTGGTAATGGCTTACGTCATTTCAGAAATGCTCAATCTGCTCGGCGTAATGACGTTGGTGGGGCACATTTTCGCGCCACTCATGGGGTTGCTGGGATTGCCAGGTGAAGCCGTTACCGTGCTGCTCACATCATGGCTATCGTCTTCGGCGGGTACGGGTGTGGCCATCAGTTTGCTGACCAAAGGCACGCTCGATATGACGCAGATTACCATCCTGGCACCGGCAATTTTCCTGATGGGTTCTCAGTTGCAATACATGGGACGCCTGCTTGGCGTGGCGGATGTGCCGAAAAAATACTGGCCTCTGCTGATGCTGACCAGCGTACTGAACGCCATTATTTCGATGATCCTGATGCGAATTTTTGCCTGATTTTCGATTGCACTGTTTTGAAAATGAATTTACCGGAGTCTTTACCCGTGTCGAAAGCTATTGAACATTATCAACATTTACATCTCATCCCTGAACTGGGTTTTACCGAATTTAAAACATCGGCTTATATCGCGCAGGCGCTTGAAGATGCGGGGTTTAACGTCACGCGTCATGTGAACGGCACCACAGGAATTATCGCTGAAATCGACAGCGGCAAGCCCGGTCCGGTCATGGCGCTGCGTGCCGATATGGATGCACTCGGCCATATCATTGATGGCGAGCTGGTGGCGCGCCATACCTGCGGCCACGATGGTCACTCCTCTGTCGTGCTCGCAGCGGCGCAGGAAATCATGAAAGAAGGCATGGTTAAAAAAGGCCGCCTGAAAATTTTGTTTCAGCCCGCTGAAGAGCTGGGCACCGGCGCCCTGGCCATGGTGGAAGGGGGCGCCATTGATGATGTGGATATGCTGCTGGGGTTCCATGTGCGGCCACTTGAAGAGTGCCCGATGGGGCAGGCGGTGCCCGCAATGTATTACTCTGCCTGTGCGACGGTGGAGGCGATTATCACCGGTGTTCCTTCTCACGCGGCGCGCCCGCACCTGGGCATTAACGCGCTGGATGCCGCCGTGGCGGCGGTTCAGGCAGTGAATACTATTCATCTGGCACCGAGCCTGACATACAGCGTGAAAGCCACCCGTTTCCTGTGCGATGCGGGTGTGACCAATTCTGTGCCAGCGGAAGCCCGCGTGTGCTGGGATTTGCGTTCGCAGCACAATGAACCGATGGATGAACTGAAAGCAAAGGTGATTCGTGCGATTGAGCACAGCGTGGCGGCGCTGGGTGCCACCGCGGAAATTCATGTGATGAAAGAGATGCCTGCGGCAGAAGTCGACAGTGACGTGACCGCGATTATCGCGGAATCTGTTACAGAAGTTTTAGGTGCAGAGGGCCTGACTGAACCGAAATTTACACCGGGCAGTGAAGATTTCTTCCACTATTCACGCCAGCGTCCGGCCATTAAAACCGGGTTCTGGGGACTGGGCGCGAATCTCACGCCCGGGCTGCATCATCCTGATATGCGCTTTGATCTCGACGCTTTGGACATTGGTGTCAGGGTGTTTAAAGGCTGCGTGAAAAGAGTGCTGGGATAAGCATTACGGCGCGTCATTGTTTAAAAACATGCCCGGCTTTTGTCGGGCATTGCCTTACATTCCCTCCAGCGGCAGCACATCCAGCGGTTTCACTTCCCTGAGCACAAACGAGGTTTGCATCTCTTTGATGCCCGGCAGACGACGCACCACTTCCATCGCGAAACTGGAAAAACTGTCGAGATCTTTAGCGACCACCTGCAACAGAAAATCCGCATCACCGGCAATCGCGTAACAGGCAATCACCGAAGGCAGCGCCCCCACTTCCTGCTCGAAACGTTGCGCATCTTCCTCGCTGTGACTGTCGATTTTCACCCGGATAAATGCCAGCAACCCCAGCCCGATTTTTTTCCTGTCGATGTTCGCCTGATAACCGGTGATTATGCCGCTGTCTTCCAGCTGTTTCATGCGCCGCCAGCAGGGAGAAGCGGCCATGCCCACTTTTTCCGCCAGCTCCTGATTGGTCATTCTGCCCGAACCCTGAAGTTGTTTGAGAATGCGAAGGTCTGCCGGTGAAATTTCAGATATGGACATAATCTGCCTTTTAAATGTGATTTAAAGAAAGAGATAACCAGATTAGGGCATTTTACGGCGGGAAAAGAAAGCACCTTTCAGCGGCCAGGCGCTATCATTTTTGTCATCAATAATGATGAAAAGGGCGCAAAAATGGCAGATAAACTGCGGGTGGCAATTATTCTCAATCCCGAACTTCCGCCGGGATTACTGGCGAACACGGCAGGCGTAATTGGCATCGGATTAGCGGCAAAATTCCCGATGCTGGCGGGCAGTTCGCTGACTGACGCAAAGGGTGTCACGACCGATACTATCTCTAAAACTCCGCTGCCCATTCTGCAGGCCACGCCCGATCACATTAAGGCGCTGATGTTTAAAGCACTGGACGCAGCAGGCGAGCGCGGCGTGGTGCCGTTCCCGGCATTTGCGCGCACGATGCATCAGTTTGAGCAATACGAAATGACGTTCCCGTTGCGGGATTTATACGATGAAGTGATCGACGGTGTCGGGCTGGTGGGGCCGGAAAAGTGGATTAAATCGCTGACGGGAAACCTGAAATTATTGCGCTAATGTGTTGAAGATACAGATATAAAAAAGACCGAATACAGGGATGGTATTCGGTCTGAGTTTTGCGCTAATCCGTATTCAGCTCGTCGCTTTCAGTTGCGGATAGCGTTTGAAAATCGTCAGACACCAGACGAACGCAATGCAGCCGATCAGGCCACCGGCGTAGCCGATGTTGCTCATTTCCAGATGCAAACTCACCTGATTACCGATCAGCGCGCCGGCACCGATACCGATGTTATAAATACCGGAAAGCAGCGCCATTGACACGTCGGTGGCGTCGGTCGCCAGCGCCAGCACGCGCACCTGCATTGCCAGGCCGATAATCATCATCGCCAGTCCCCAGATAATACACAGCACTGAAATCGCGACCGGATTCATCACCGCCGCAAACAACAGGAGCATGCTAAGCGTGACCAGCAGGATCGGGCCGCTGAGCATGGCTGCCGGGAAACGGTTGCCAAGTAAACTGAACGCAATGCTGCCGAGAATACCCGCGCCGCCGAAAATCAGCAGCAGGAAAGTGGTGAAGTTTTCACCCATGTTGGCAACACTCTGGATAAACGGTTCGATATAACTGTATGCCGTATAGTGAGCGGTCACTATCAGCGCAGTCAGGAGATACATACCGACCAGCGCCGGACGGCGGAACAACATCGGCACGCTTTTCAGTGAGCCGGTATGTTCACTTGGCAGCGGCGGCAGCAGTTTAATCAGACAAATCAGTGTCATCAGCGCAACGATGCCGATGCTCATAAAGGTGGTTCGCCAGCCAAGATACTGACCGATAAGACGACCCAGCGGCAAGCCGAGCACCATTGCCAGTGCGGTGCCGGTCGCTAACATACTGAGTGCCTGTGTTTTTTTACCGGCCGGTGCCACACGGATCGCCAGTGAGGCGGTGATCGACCAGAAAATGGCGTGGGCGAGGGCGATACCGACGCGCGAGGCCACCAGACTCCAGAAATCCCAGGCGACGACAGATAACGCATGGCTGGCGATAAACAGGCAAAAGATGATGATCAGCAGGCGCTTTCGTTCAACGTTGCGGGTCAGCAGCATCAGCGGCAGAGACATCAGCGCGACGACCCACGCGTAAATGGTCAGCATCAGGCCAACCTGTGCTGTCTGCATATTAAAACTGGCGGCGATGTCGGAGAGTAATCCGACGGGCACAAATTCAGTGGTATTGAAGATGAATGCGGCAATAGCCATCATCACAACGCGAAGCCATGCTGTCCTGCGCGAAACGGTATCTGATTGCATTGAAATTTATGACTTATAAGAAGATGTTGAAATCAGGCATCTGTCTGCCAGATGCCTGTTGAACGCATAGTGTGTTTTATTTGTTCGAAAAATGAAACAGAAAATTGGCCTATCAGATAAATCTTCAGGCGACAATTTTAGTGATGGTAACTGTGATGTTCCTCACGCATTGTCGTGAGGATTGATCAGGGAAGTCAGTACGTGATCCTGCCAGCAACCGGCAATTTTCAGATATGATTTCGCATACCCTTCGCGTTCAAAGCCCAGACGCAGTAGTACGCGCTCACTTTTATGATTGTCCGGAATATAGCTGGCCATAATGCGGTGCAGACCCTGCTCGCGAAACAGGTAATCAATGGCGGTTGTCAGCGACCGATGCATCAGTCCTTTTCCCTGCTGGTTTTCCGCGACCGAATATCCCAGATGACAGGCCTGAAAAGGACCGCGGGCGATGCCGGTAAAATTGCAGGCACCGAGCATGTCACCGGTTTCACGGCTGATGATGCCAAACTGGAATGCCGTACCGCAGGCCGCTTCATCAAAAGCATTGCTCAGACGGACCCGCAGGGTTTCAGGCGCGTAAAAGTTCGCTGGCCGCAAAGGCTCCCACGGCGCGAGATGCGTGGCGTTATCGCGAAAATAAGCATGAACGACAGCCGTGTCTTCCGGCCCCAAAATTTTAAGGTAAAAATCAGCGTTCGTGACGGCGAGTTCCATGGTGGTCCCTTAAAGCCTGTAGCGGAGAGGGCGGTAAGTGTAGAGGATTCATCAGGAATTGGAATGCCAGCACCAGTGCCACGGTTCATAAATGAATCCCCAGGGATTGTTCAGCGGGAATGACATCACAAAACCGAATCCGGCGGCGTGGCTTTGCAGCCACTGAAAAGCTTCTGTTTCACCAAAAACGCCGGTCACTTCGTCGCAGCCCGGCGTATTGATATCCACGGCGCAGCCGGTGTGATGCTCGCTGCATCCGGGCGGCGCCAGCGAGGTAAAGAAATCTTCCGGGGCGATGCCTGCCAGTTGTTTGGCGCGGATTAAATCAGCCTGATAATTCAGGCTGCGGTAGGCGGAAACCAGATAAATCCCCACGCCGTCAGTAGCCGCCTGCTGTCTCATGGTATGCCAGGCGGCAGAGGCGGGGGCGGTCAGACGGTATATTTTACCGCTTTCGGCATCCGTTTCCGCCTCCACCAGTAAGTGCTCACTTACTTCCTCAAAATACGGCAGCGTACGATGTGCGATAACCGCCGGGTCGATATGCAGTTCCCGCAGTATCTGTTCCGTTTGCGATTTCAGTGCCGCCGGGTTCATGCCGGTTCGTCTCCCGCACGGCCGATCACATCATTCATGGCTTCCGTCATCGCCTTACCTGCTGAGCGCATCGACTGCTGATAGCGCGAAGCGGCAACAACAAATGCATTAAGAAGCTGAGTATCCTGCGCATGTTGCTGATATTCAGGGTGCCATTGCACACCAAGACAGAAATCATAGCCTTCACATTCAATGCCTTCGATCACGCCGTCGGGTGCGTAAGCATTGACGATACAGCCGGGGCCGACGGATTTCACTGCCTGATGGTGTGAGCTGTTCACGACGTAATGGTCACGATCTACGCAGCGGCTGAGCAGTGAACCTTCAACAATTTCTACCGGGTGACGCGCGCGTTTTTTGCCGCCCGCGTTTTCGGTGTCAACAGTCGTGCTGTGCTCCAGGGCATCGGGCAGCGCATCGGGAATATGCTGATGCAGCGTGCCGCCGGTTAATACGGCAAGCAGTTGCTGGCCGCCGCAAATCCCGAGCAGCGGCATATTGCGCTGCATGGCACCTTTAACAATGGCTTTTTCAAATTCGGTGCGGGCGGGTTTCAGGCGAACCTGATCACTGGTTTGTTGCTCATTAAACAGTTCAGGCGGTACATCAAACGCCCCGCCGGTCACGACAATGCCGTCACACAGCGCCAGATATTCATCGGCCAGCGCCGCGTGATGTGGCAACGCCAGCGGCACCGCACCCAGTTCCGCCAGGCTGTTCATATAGTTCTGACGTAAGGCGTACCAGGGATAATCGGCATAACCACCGGCTTCCTCGCTGTCGAGCGTTACCCCAATGACCGGTCTGGATTGAAATTTTGTCTGCATTCGCCTGAGTCCCTGCATGGAAATGAAAAACAATCAGAAATTTCACCATATCAAGCCGTGGTCGGCGCAAACAATATAAATTATCTATAGGTCATATTTTCAGGATTTAGCTCTGGTTTTCTCACCTGTTCGGGTGGGATCTCAGTGCATTTTCCGCACTAACTCCGCGTTTTCCTGACAAAATTCCGGTCTTCGTTGACACTTCCTGATGCTTTTTTGTTGCGGTCTTCAATATTCATTCTCATTTAGTGATTAACATTAGATGCCTCGAAAGGATAAATTAGCGGGTATAATTCATCCTGCTGATAGAAATAGAAATTCTTAATTGCTAACGAAATCTTTACGTTGTCCTAAAAACAGACACCCGCACTTTTCGGGGATAATGGTTTTTTGACTGATATTGAAAATCTCTGGTTGAAGGTCATTTTTCAGCTGTTTTCTCCTCATTAATACTGCGAAACCAAGAAATTTATGCTGCCGACTGCCTCGTCTCGTTCCAAAAAACGCACATTCGTGTGGGTTATTGTCGCCATTATCGTTGCCGCGATCCTGGTCTGGTTTTTTGCTTTCCACCAAAGTGCCTCTGATCCCTCTGCCCATAAAAAACCGGGCCGTGGCGGCATGCGCGCAATGCGCGGCCAGATGATGGCAGGAATGGCAACGCCGGTGCAGGCAGGAAAGGCCGCACAGGCCGATGTGCCGGTGTATCTGCGTGCGCTGGGCACGGTGGTGGCGAACGCGACGGTGACGGTGACCAGCCGTGTCGATGGTCAGCTGATGAAGGTGTATTTCACCGAAGGGCAGAAAGTGGAGCAGGGTCAGTTGCTGGCGCAGATTGATCCGCGCAGTTATCAGGCCACGCTGGAACAGTATCAGGGCGATTTAGCGCAGAATCAGGCGCTGTCGAAAAGTGCTGAACTGACGCTGGCGCGTTACCGCAAACTGTATGCACAGGATTCCCTGGCACGTCAGGATCTGGAAAGCCAGATTGCGACCGCCGGTCAGTACGCGGGAGCAGTGAAAGCCGATCTGGCGCAAATCGCCGCCGCTAAGCTGAACCTTGAGTACGCTAAAATCACCGCGCCGGTCAGCGGCCACGTCGGCCTGCGTCTGGTGGATCCGGGCAACATGGTCACCAGCAGTTCGACCACCGGCATCGTCACCATTACCCAGACTCAGCCGATTGCCGTGACCTTCAGCGTGCCGCAAAGCAATTTGCAAACCCTGCTCAAAGCCCTGCGCGGCGGCAATCAGTTGCCAACCACGGCTTTTGACCAGAGCGGCAGCGAAGTGCTCGGACAGGGCAAACTGCAATTTATCAGCAACGAAATTGACACCAGTACCGGCAGTATCAAGCTGAAAGCGTTGTTTGATAATGACGATGAAAAACTCTATCCGAATCAGTTTGTGAATGCCCGTCTGCAGGTCGCGACGCTGAAAGATGCCACGGTGATCCCGGCGGCGGCATTGCAGCTGAGCAGCGACGGCGACTTTGTGTATGTGGTGAAAGCCGACAGCACCATTGAGCGTCGCAGCGTGAAGTCCGGCCCGGATTTTGGTGATGACCAGGTGGCGATTTTGTCCGGTGTGAAGCCGGGCGAGCAGGTGGTCACCACCGGTATTGACCGTCTGAACAACGGCACCAAAGTCGAGATTGTCACACCGAATTCCGGCGAGGCTGCAGCAGCAGGTGGCTCTTCCAAAGAGCGTCAGCAGAGCGGCGGTGTGGATAAAGCCACCACCGGCGCGGATAAAACGGCCGTCGCGCCTGATGCACCCCCAACTACAGCCGGTAAAGACAGCGGGTCTAAATGAATCCTTCACGCCTCTTTATACTCCGGCCGGTCGCGACCATTCTGCTGATGGTCGCCGTGTTGTTGTCGGGGATTTTCGCCTACAACATGCTCTCGACCTCGGCGCTGCCGCAGGTCGATTACCCGACCATTCAGGTGACCACGCTGTATCCGGGCGCCAGTCCGGACGTGATGGCGTCGGGTATTACCGCGCCGCTTGAGCGTCAGCTCGGGCAGATGGCGGGGCTGAGCCAGATGTATTCCACCAGCGCCAGCGGCTCCTCCATTATTACGCTGAAATTCTCGCTGGATTTGTCCCTTGATGTGGCTGAGCAGGAAGTGCAGGCGGCGATCAATGCCGCTGACAGCCTGCTGCCCAGCGATTTACCCAATCCGCCGACTTACAAGAAGGTGAACCCGGCGGATGCCGCAGTGCTGACATTAGCCGCGACCTCTGAATCCCTGCCGCTGACCAAAGTGCAGGATCTGGTGAATACCCGCGTGGCGTTGAAACTGTCGCAGATTTCCGGCGTCGGTATGGTCACGCTGGCGGGCGGGCATCAGCCTGCGATCCGCGTGCAGGTGGATCCGCGCAAACTGGCGGCGCATAACCTCAGCATGGAAACCATCAACACGCTGATCGGCAACAGTAACGTCAACGGTTCCAAGGGGGGCTTTGACGGGCCGCATCACTCGATCACCATCGATGCCAATGACCAGCTGCGCACTGCCGCTGAATACGGCAACCTGATTGTTAATTATGAAAACGGGGCGGCGCTGCGTTTGCGCGACGTCGCGACGCTCTCCGAAGCAGCGGAAAATCAGTACCTTTCTGCGTGGGCGAACAAACAACCGGCGATCATTATCAGCGTTCAGCGTCAGCCGGGCGCCAACGTGATTCAGGTGGTGGATGCCATCAAAGCACAACTGCCGAAATTGCAGGAAGCGCTACCGGAGTCGGTCAAAATCAGCGTGATTTCTGACCGTACCCAGACTATCCGTGCCTCGATCAGCGACGTTCAGTTCGAGCTGTTGCTGTCGATTGCGCTGGTGGTGATGGTCACCTTCCTGTTCCTGCGAAATGTCGCGGCGACGCTGATCCCAAGCGTGGCCGTGCCGCTCTCGCTGGTTGGCACCTTTGGTGTGATGTACCTGTGCGGTTTCAGTCTTAACAACCTCTCGCTGATGGCGCTGACCATCGCCACCGGTTTTGTTATCGATGACGCCATCGTGGTGGTCGAAAACATTTCACGACGCCTGGAAGAGGGCGAAACACCGATGCAGGCGGCGCTGAAAGGTTCGCAGCAGATCGGATTCACCATTATTTCCCTGACCTTCTCGCTGATTGCGGTACTGATCCCGCTGCTGTTTATGGGCGATGTGGTCGGGCGTCTGTTCCGCGAATTCGCCATTACCCTGGCCGTGTCGATTCTGGTGTCGATGGTGGTGTCGCTGACCCTGACACCGATGTTGTGCGCCTATTTGCTGCGTCACACCCCGGAAGAAAAACAGAGCAAGTTTTACCGTAAAGGCGGTGAGTTTTTTGACAAAATGATCGCCGGTTACGATCGTATGCTGGTCGTGGTACTGAACCATCAGAAGCTCACGCTGCTGGTCGCTGCCGCGACGTTAGTCTTCACCGCGTTGCTGTACGTGATTGTGCCAAAAGGTTTCTTCCCGTCGCAGGATACCGGCATGATCCAGGGGATCACCCAGGCCTCGCAGGATGTCTCCTTCAGCGAGATGGGGCGTCGTCAGCAATTACTGACCGCCGCTATCCTCAATGATCCGGATGTGGAAAGCGTTTCCTCTACCATCGGCGTGGACGGTAATAACACCAGTCTGAACAGCGGACGTTTGCAGATCAGCCTGAAATCCTTTGATGAACGCAGCGAACGTGCACCGGCGATCATTGAACGCCTGAAGCAGGAGACTGCAGGCGTGCCGGGCATTGAGCTTTATATGCAGGCTTCGCAGGATCTGACGGTGGACGATCAGGTCACGCCAAGCCAGTACCAGTTCACACTGGATGATGCCGACAGCGAAAATCTGGTGCAATGGACACCGAAGCTGATTGAGAAACTCAGTGCATTGCCGGAGTTCAGCGAAGTGGTCAGCAACCTGCAAAATCAGGGGCAGATCGCCTATGTGGAGCTCGATCGCGACGCTGCCGCACGCTACGGTATTACGGCGTCTGACGTCGATACCGCGCTGTACAACGCTTTCGGCCAGCGGCTGGTTTCCACCATCTTTACCCAGGCGAACCAGTACCGCGTCGTGCTGGAAGTGGCCCCGCAGTTCCAGCAGTCACCGGCTTCTTTTGACGATGTCTATCTGGCGACCAACAACAGCACCTCAACATCCGGCACGGTGGCGACCACCACCAGCACCACGTCTTCTTCGACATCGGACAGCGGCACCTCGACCACCACCACCAATGCCGGGGCGACCAATGGCATGGTCAAACTGACGTCGATTGCCAAAATCCACATGCGCACCGGCGCATTGTTGCAGGCGCGCCTCAATCAGTTCCCGGCAGTCACCGTCTCCTTTAACCTCAAAGACGGTTATTCGCTGGAGCAGGCGCAGCAGGCGATCAAAACCACGGTGGCTGATATCGCCATGCCGGACAGCATCACTTTGCGCTATCAGGGTGCGGCGGCGTCATTTGAAAGTGCCACCGGCAACACGCTGTGGCTGATCCTCGCCGCACTGCTGACCATGTATGTCGTGCTCGGTATTCTGTACGAAAGCTTTATCCATCCGGTGACCATTCTTTCCACGCTGCCGTCGGCGGCGGTCGGTGCGTTGCTGTCGCTGATCTTTGCCGGTACGGAATTCGGTCTGATCGCACTGATCGGGGTGATCCTGTTGATCGGCATCGTGAAAAAGAACGCCATTATGATGATCGACTTTGCACTGGATGCGGAAAACAAACAGGGATTATCGCCGCGTGAGGCGATTCACCAGGCGTGTTTACTGCGTTTTCGTCCGATCATGATGACCACCATGGCCGCGCTGCTCGGGGCGTTGCCGCTGATGCTGGCGAGCGGATCCGGCGCGGAACTGCGTCAGCCGCTGGGGCTGGTGATCGTCGGCGGTCTGATCTTCAGTCAGGTTCTGACGCTGTTCTCCACGCCGGTGATCTACCTGATGTTTGACCGGCTTTCTCACCGCCTTAATCCACGTCACCGGCGTGCAGCGAAGCAGGCGGAATAAATGAACATTTCGCGTTTCTTCATCTTCCGCCCGGTCGCGACATTGCTGCTGACCATGGCGATACTCCTGCTGGGTTTGCTCGGGTATCGCCTGCTGCCGGTGGCACCGCTGCCGCAGGTCGATTTTCCGACCATTCTGGTCAGTGCCAGTCTGCCGGGTGCCAGCCCTGAAACCATGGCGGCGACGGTGGCGACGCCGCTGGAAAGGGCGCTCGGGCAAATCGCCGGTGTGACGGAAATGACCTCGCGCAGTTCGCAGAGTTCGACCAGCGTCATTTTGCAATTCGATCTCGATCGCGACATCAACGGCGCGGCGCGTGACGTTCAGGCGGCGATTAACGCCTCCCGTGCGTTACTGCCCAGCAGCATGCCGTCGCTGCCGACATACCGCAAAGCCAACCCGTCGGATGCGCCGATCATCATGCTGGCGCTGACCTCGGCCACGCGCAGTAAAGGTGAGTTGTACGATATTGCCTCAAGCCAGTTGCAACAGAAAATCGCACAGGTTAACGGCGTCGGGCAGGTTTCTCTGGTGGGGTCCGCGCTGCCGGGTGTGCGTATTGATTTACGCCCTGAAGCTGTCACCTCTTACGGGATTTCCCTCGACACCATTCGTGCTGCGATTGCCGACAGCACCAGCAACCTGCCGAAAGGCTTACTGCAAGGGTCGGATCAGTCGTGGATGATTGAAGGCAACGGCCAGCAAAGTACCGCCGCGCAGTACAAAACGCTGATTGTCACCTACATCAACGGTTCGGCCATCCGCCTCAGCGATATCGCCAATGTGTATGATTCCGTCGAAGACAAATACAACGTCGGGTATTACAACAGCACGCCGTCGGTGATGATTGGTGTAACGCGCCAGGCTGGCGCGAACATGCTGGAAACCATTCAGGCGATCAAAGCCGCGCTGCCGCTGATGAAAGAAAGTCTGCCGGGCGATGTGCAACTGAACCTGGCTCTGGATCGTTCGCCTAACGTTTCCGCTTCCCTGCGTGATACGGAAATGACCCTGATGGAAGCCACGCTGCTGGTGATCGCGGTGGTCTTTGTGTTCCTGCGTAACTGGAATGCTGTGCTGATCCCCGCCGTGGCGCTACCGGTGTCACTGATCGGGACCTGCGCGGTGATGTATCTGCTTGGCTACAGTCTGGATAACCTCTCGATGATGGCGCTGATCATCTCCACCGGTTTCGTGGTCGATGATGCCATTGTGGTGCTGGAGAACATTACGCGGCATATCGAAGAGGGAATGGGACCGGTGCGGGCGGCGCTGAAAGGCGCACAGGAAGTCAGCTTCACCGTGCTGTCGATGACGCTGTCGCTGATCGCCGTTTTCATTCCGATCCTGCTGATGGGCAGTATTGTCGGGCGCCTGTTCCGCGAATTTGCGGTGACGCTCAGTGTCTCGCTGATCATCTCGATGCTGGTGTCACTGAGCCTCACGCCGATGCTGTGCGCACGTTTCCTCAAACGTAAACCGCCGGTGGAAAAACGTCAGCCGCGCATCTACCGCATGATCGAGCATGGCCTTAACAAACTGCTGGCGGCCTATTCTGCCGCGCTCGGCTGGGTTATGCGCCATCAGCTGATCACGCTGATCGGGTTGTTCCTCACCGTGATACTCAATTTCTATCTTTATACCGTGGTGGAAAAAGGTTTCTTCCCGGATCAGGACACCGGCATGCTGATGGGCATGTTGCGTGCGGATCAGAACACGTCGTTTCAGTCGATCCAGCCGCAGGTGCTGAAATACAGCAAGATCATTCAGGACGATCCGGCGGTAGAAGCGGTGATGAGTTCGGCGGGCAGCGGCGGCTTTGGTTCACGTAACACCGCCACCTTCTTCGTGCGTCTGAAAGATTTCGACAAACGTACCGCGACCGCCAATCAGGTGGCGAACCGTCTGATGATGGCGACCGGCAAGGAGCCGGGCGCGCAGTTGTTCCTGATGGCGGCGCAGGATCTGCATATCGGCGGGCGCAGCGCCAACGCGCAGTATCAGTACAGTCTGCAATCTGACGATCTTTCGGTGCTGCGGGAATGGGCACCGAAGGTGCAGAAAGCGCTGGCGAAACTGCCGCAACTGACCGGTGTGGATTCCGATGCACAAACCGGCGGTCAGGAGGTCATGCTCAATATCGACCGGGATCGTGCCACGCAACTGGGCGTCAACGTGAAGATGATTGACACGTTGCTCAACAATTCTTTCAGCCAGCGGCAGGTTGCCACGATCTATAAAACGCTGAACCAGTATCACGTGGTCATGAACCTGACGTCTGACTACACCAGCAATCCGGATGTGCTGCATCAGCTGTATGTCGTGACCGATTCTGGTAATCAGGTGCCGTTGTCGGCGTTTGCCACCTTCAGCGGCGCCAACGCACCGCTGTCGGTATCCCATCAGGGGCAGACAGCAACCACGACTATCGCGTTCAACCTCGCCGACGGCTATGCGCTGGAAGATGCGCAGGCTGCGCTGAAAACCGCCATGGCACAAATCGGCTTGCCGGATACCGTTCATGGCAGTTATGCGGGAACGGCGCAGGCGTTTGAAGCGCTGGCCAGTTCCATGCCGTGGCTGATCCTGGCCGCGCTGGCGGCGGTATATATCGTGCTCGGCGTATTGTACGAAAGTTATATTCACCCGCTGACCATTCTTTCCACGCTGCCTTCTGCCGGTCTGGGGGCGCTGTTGCTGATGCTGATGACCAATACGCAACTGACGGTGATCGCGCTGATCGGGATCCTGCTGCTGATCGGCATCGTCAAAAAGAATGCGATCATGATGATCGACTTCGCGCTTGACGCCGAACGGCGGCTGGGTCTGACGCCACAACAGGCGATCACTCAGGCCTGTCTGATGCGATTCCGTCCGATCCTGATGACCACGCTGGCGGCGTTCTTTGGTGCCCTGCCTCTGGCGATGGGCAGCGGGGGGGACGCGGATCTGCGCAGTCCGCTGGGTCTGGCGATTGCCGGCGGGCTGGCGCTGAGCCAGATCCTGACGTTATTCACCACGCCGGTGGTTTACCTGTATATGGATCGCACCAGCCGCGCGACGCATCGTCTGTGGCAACGTCTGCGTCCTCACGCGACGCCGCCGGAGGCCAGTTCTCATGACTGATCACACTGAAACTCATTACCCTGAAGCGAATCTGATGACTCTGCAAAAAACACGTTCAATGGTGTTCCGTCTTGCTCCGCTGGCGCTGGCCTTACTGGTCAGCGCCTGTGCCGTCGGCCCTGATTACAAACGGCCGGATGTGACTATGCCAACGGCATTTAAAGAAGCCAAAGGCTGGACGGCCGCGATCCCGAAAGATAATCAGGCCAAAGGCGACTGGTGGGCGGTGTATCAGGATCCTGAGCTGTCGTCCCTGCTGACACAGGTGCAGATTTCCAACCAGAACGTTGCCCAGTACGCCGCGCAGTACCGCGAAGCCCAGGCACTGGTGACGCAGGCGCGTTCTGATTTGTATCCTTCCGTGGATGCCACCGTCGGCAGCACGCGCAGTGGCACCTCAACCTCCACCAGCAACAGCCAGTCCGCACAATTGAGTGCAAGCTGGGAACTGGACTTGTGGGGCAAACTGCGCCGCACGGCAGAAGAACAGGATGCCAGCGCGCAGGCCAGCAAGGCCGATCTGGCCGATGCGACGCTCAGCGCGCAATCCGAACTGGCGCAGGATTATTTCCAGTTGCGGGTGATGGATCAGCAAATCGCGTTGTATAAGCAAAGTATTGACGCCTATCAGCGTTATCTGACCGTGATTGAGAACCAGTATGCCGGTGGCAGTACCTCGCGTGGCACACTGGCGCAGGCACAGACTCAGCTGGAAAGTACCAAAGCGTCGGCGCTGGATTTGCAATGGCAGCGCGCCCAGCTTGAGCACGCTATCGCCGTACTGATCGGCAAACCACCGGCCCAGTTCAGCCTCGCCGCCCGCGACGTAAAACTGAACCTGCCTGCGATGCCGGATGCGATTCCGTCGCAACTGCTGCAGCGTCGTCCTGATATCGCCGCTGCTGAGCGCACCATGGCCTCTGCCAATGCGGCAGTCGGTGTCGCCACTGCTGCGTATTATCCCGATCTGACCTTAAGTGCCAGCGGCGGTTTTGCCAGCTCGGCCTTCCATAACCTGTTCTCGTTGCCAAACCGCGTCTGGTCTTTAGGCCCGGAACTCAGCCAGACGGTACTGGATTTCGGTTCCACCCGTGGCAAAGTGGCACAAGCCGAAGCCGCGTATGACGCCGACGTCGCCAGTTATCGCCAGAGCGTGTTAACCGCGATGCAGGAAGTGGAAGATTATCTGGTTGAACTGCACACGCTGGACAGCGAACTGGTCGCCCGTCAGAACGCCGCCGATTCCGCCAAAGAATCCGCCCGCGTGACCTACAACCAGTATCAGGCGGGGATGATCGACTATCTCGACGTCGCGACCACCGAAAATACCAGCCTGACCCAGCAACAAAGCGTCCTGTCACTGCTCAGCACCCAGATGGTCACCAGCGTTAAGCTGATCGCCGCACTGGGCGGGGGATGGAACGGGGATGTGGGTAAGTAAGAGAGTTTGAATGAAAGGGCTGGAAACAGCCCTTTCAGCGGGGTGCCAGAAGGACAGTTACACCATATATTCCGCGCTGGATTGACCGGGAGATGTCTCGATAGTTATTTGCCAGCGGTCGATGTTGATCTGATCATAATCGGGAAGCTGACGCAGCTCTTCGGGGGCTTTTACGCTGATGGCGAAACCAAAATCGACCTTCTCACTCATTATTCTTCCTTAAGATCCATCAGATGAGTATTCCTGCCAACACGGCGCAAATCCCTGATTACCGTGGAGGGTATCGCTTGTTTCAGTGGTGATGGCGTTTCGACGGTTGCATCGAGAATATCCAAAATGCTGCGGTGAGTATGCGTCAGTTCGATAGTGCCCCAGGGCGTCGGGTCGTCATGAAGGCCAGTCGGTCGACCAGTATCTGCGAAATGATGCCATATGCCGATAATGCAGATTCCAGACTGACGTAGTTGTATTCCCCGCTGTCAATGCATGCGCGGGATCCTCAGGGAATATTTTCTACAGATCACGCAACAAAAACGCCGACTTCTGCCGGCGTTTCCTTTTACTCAAAAAATCTTCACAGCCAATAATGAATAATTAGCAGGTGTGACGGCGGGCGAAAATGCGTGAATATTAAAATATTGGAATGATGGCCGCAGCAATGGTGTGAGAAAAATATTATCACCGCATTTGCAGATACTCTCAGTACGGCTCCTCCCCTGCGAAGCGGGAGGTTGGGTGGGGGTATTAAAGACAACTCGGTGTGACATGTTCAACGATTCAAAACAGAAAGAATTACGCAAGGATCTGCGGGGAAATCTTACTTATCCAGAGTTTGTTTTATGGCAGGCGATCCGGTGTAAAGCGCTGGGTGTTAAATTTCGCCGTCAGCATGGGATCGGGCGCTATATCGTCGATTTTTACGCCGGAGAGGTGAGGCTGGTGGTTGAGCTGGATGGTGAAAGTCATTTCAGTGAGAAAGGGATGGCAGCGGATAAAACCAGAACGGACTTTCTGTGTGATTCAGGAATGAAAGTTATCCGTTTTACGAATCTTCAGGTTATGCAGGAATTACCTGAAGTTCTTGAGCATTTGCGATGCGAAATTGTACGACGGAAGACAATGTTAACCTTCTGATTTTATTTGTAATACCCCCTCCCAGCCTCCCCCTTCGCAGGGGGAGGAGTTAAAAGCTCGGTCGGCTCCCTCCCCTGCGAAGGGGAGGGCTGGGGTGGGGTATTAATGGTTACTCGGTGAAAAAATTCCCACCAAAATAATTTTTATCAGTATTTAGCTCAGTTAACTCATCAATATTACATTTCATCTTATCTATCAATGACCTGATCACTATTCATCTGGTTTTATCCCGTTTTGGGATAATTTTTCTCCCGGTTTACTCTTCCTGTGTAGACGTTTTATTTACTCATAACTCAGGAAAGGATCCTCCATGAACAAAGCACAGAATCATACCGACTGGCATCAGGCAGACATCATTGCGGCATTGCGTAAACGGGGTACGACGCTGGCAGCGGTATCGCGCAGTGTGGGATTGAGTTCTTCGACGCTATCAAATGCGCTGTCGCGGTCATGGCCGAAAGGGGAGAAGGTGATTGCACAGGCGCTGGATGTGCATCCGAGCGTGATCTGGCCGAGCCGTTATTTTGATGCGCGGGGAGAGCTGGTAGTGAAAGTCATTCGGAATTCAGCTAAATCCTGAGTGATGATGAGCTTTTTTGGAAGCTTTGCCGCAGCGATGAAAGTACAGAGTTGCTGATAAAACAGTAATCTATATTCTGCACACTGCTCTGTAAGTGAATACATTTTGTTCAGTGGCTACATGAGGGCTACAATGTAGCTACACGACAAAATTGATCCGGAGGTTTTATGACTGACACTGTTGTCAGAGCTCGAGTAACTTCAGCGTCAAAGGCTGCTGCAATGGCAAACGCAAAGGCAATGGGGTTGGATCTTTCGACAATCATTCGAATGGTTGTAAATAGGTTGGCTGTGAATGCTGAGCTACCCGTCGATTTGTTGCAGCCTAATGCAAAAACACTTCAGGCCATTCGTGATATGGAAAATGGAATTGGTGTTGAAAGTGTCGCAACGATTGAGGAGTTGAAGCACGATCTGGGATGGTGATATGTGCTAAGGATTGTTTATCAGACAAGATTTAAAAAGGATGCGAAAAAATACAACAACGACAAACGAGCGCAGGGAGCTATTCTGGAGACATTATCCTTGTTGCAGACGGGTGAACCTTTACCTATTCGATATTGTGAACACCGGCTTTCAGGTGGTTATGCGGGATATATGGAATGCCATGGTGCGCCAGATCTTTTACTCATTTATCAGAGAAATGACGAAGAATTAAAATTGTACCGGGTAGGGAGTCATTCTGAATTATTCTGATATCAGATGAACCCTGCGAAAAACGCCGACTTCAGCCGGCGTTTCCATTCACTCAAAAATCACTCCTTCCAGCCACCGCCCAGCGCTTTATACAAACTGATGTCCTGATTCAGTTGGGCAAGTTGTGTGGTGATCAGCGTTTGCTGAGCAGAATACAGGGAGCGCTGCGCGACCAGTACGCTCAGGTAGTTATCGACACCGCCTTTGAAGCGCATCTGCGAGAGATCGTAGTTGCGCTGATTGGCGTCGGCGTCCTGCTGGCGCGCCAGCAGTTCATCTTTGTAGGTCGCCTGACCGGCTAAGCCGTCGGAGACTTCTTTGAACGCCGTCTGAATCGCTTTCTCATAGTTGGCGATATCAATTTTCTTGGTGTCTTTAGCGATGTCGAGATTGGCCTGATTCACGCCGCCGTCGAAGATCGGGATATTAACTGATGGCATAAATGACCAGGCACCGGTGCCGCCGTCGAACAGTTTACTCAGGCTACCGCTTTCTGTGCCTGCCGTGCCGGTCAGCGTAATGCTTGGGAAGAACGCTGCACGCGCCGCGCCGATATTGGCATTAGCCGCTTTCAGCGTATGTTCAGCGGAAATAATATCCGGACGACGGGTCAGCAGATCAGAGGGCAAACCGGCCGGTGTCTGCGGGAATTTCCAGTCCTGTTGCAGGGTGGCGTTCGCCAGCAAACTCTGTGGAATGGTGGTGCCGACCAGCAGTGTCAGTGCATTGACGTCCTGACGTACCTGACGTGTGTACTGGGCGATGTCGGCCTGCGCCGCGCGCACCGTGGTTTCGGCCTGCACCAGATCCTGTGAAGTGTCGATGCCGGAATCGTAGCTGCGTTTGGTGAGTTCGTAAGATTTTTTCTGACTGTCGGCGGTGCTGATCGCCAGTTTTAGCAGATCGTTATCCGCCGCCAGACTCAGATAGCCGGAAGCGACTTCAGCCACCAGCGAAATTTGCGTGGCGCGCTGTGTAGCTTCTGTCGCCAGATAAGTTTCCAGCCCCTGATCGCGCAGGCTGCGTAAGCGGCCAAACAGGTCAACCTCATAAGACGTTACGCCCAGATTCGCGCTGTATTGCTGATACGTCACCGGTCCGCTGGTTTGTGTTGAATACAATCCGCCCGGCAGATGCTGGTTGGTTTCACCGGCGCTGGCGTCGAGTGTCGGCAGCAGCGCGGCGCGGTCAATCTGGAAGGTAGCGCGGGCGGTATCGACGTTTAATGCCGCGACCCGAAGGTCGCGGTTGTTAGCCAGGGACATGCCAATCAGCTGCTTCATCGCCGGTTGATTGAAGAAGGCTTTCCAGCCGATATCCTGCGCAGCACCGGTTTTGGCGCCGTCCCAGTTGCTGGCAACCGGCAGCGCAGGGCGCTGATAATCCGGCTCCATCGTACAGCCGGCCAGCAGGGTGAGTGAAAACGCGCCGATAAGCGACAGCGCGAAATGCGGTTTATTCATGGTGTGTTGCCTCTGGTGCAGGAAGCGCCTTATCGTGTTTTTTCGATTTGCGGGTGAACAGGTTCACAACCGTGACATAGAACATCGGCACGAAGAAGATCGCCAGGAAGGTGGCCGTGAGCATGCCGCCGACCACCGCCGTCCCGATGGAATGCTGGCTGCCCGCGCCCGCGCCGCTGGAAATGGTCAGCGGGAATACGCCGAGGACGAAGGCCATTGAGGTCATGATGATCGGCCGGATACGCAGCTTGGCCGCTTCGATGGCCGCTTGTGCCACCGACATCCCTTCGTTCTCATGCAGCTCCTTGGCGAACTCAACAATCAATATGGCGTTCTTCGCCGCCAGCCCGACGGTCGTCAGCAGGCCAACCTGGAAGAAGACATCATTCGACAACCCGCGCAGCAACACAGCACCGATGGTGCCTAAAATCCCCAGCGGTACCACCAGCATGACGGAGAACGGAATTGACCAGCTCTCGTACAGCGCCGCCAGACACAGGAACACCACGATCATCGACAGACTGTAAAGCGCCGGTGTTTGTGAGCCGGAAAGCTTCTCTTCGTAGCTCAGGCCGTGCCATGCCACTTTGTAACCCGGTGGCAGTTTGGCCGCGATTTCCATCACCGCCTCGTTGGCATCGCCCGAGCTGTAGCCCGGTGCCGGTGAACCCATCAGTTCGACGGAAGACACGCCGTTGAAACGTTCATAACGCGGTGAGCCGTACACCCATTTGCCGCTGCCGAAGGCGCTCCACGGCACCATATCGCCGCTGGAATTACGGAAATACCAGTTGTTCAGATCTTCAGGCGTGACGCGGGAAGCCGCCTTGCCCTGGATGTAAACACGCTTCACGCGGTCGTTGTACATGAACTGGTTCACATACGCTGAACCCCAGGCCGCTGACAAGGTGTTGTTGATGTCGTCGAGGCTCAGACCCAGCGCCTGCGCCCGTTCATCGTCAATTTCCAGCTGATATTGCGGTTCATCTTCCATCCCGTTCGGGCGCACAGCCATCAGGCGTTTGTCCTGTGACGCCATTTGCAGGAACTGGTTACGCGCGGCCATCAGGGCTTCATGCCCCTTGCCGTTGGTGTCTTGCAGGAAGAAGTCGAAGCCGGTGGCATTACCCAGTTCCATAACGGCTGGCGGAACGAAAGCAAATACGCGGGCATCTTTGATGGTGGCGAAATGCGCCATCGCACGACCGGCCAGCGCCTGAACTTTTTGCGCAGCGGCCGGGCGGTCGGCCCAGGTTTTCAACTGCACGAAGGCAATCCCGACGTTCTGGCCTCGTCCGGCGAAGCTGAAGCCATTGGCGGTAAACACCGAAGAAACGATGCCGCTTTCCTGCGTCATCAGATATTCCCGGACGTTATCCAGCACCTGCTGGGTTCGTTCTGCCGAGGCGTTGGCGGGCAACGTCGCCTGAACAAACATCACGGCCTGATCTTCATCCGGCAGGAAGGTGGTCGGCACGCGGGTGAACATAAAGCCGGTGGCGATCACGATCAGCAGGTAGATGCCCATAAACAGACGGCGGCGTGAGATGACCGTGCCGACGGCGCGGGTGTAGCGCATCGCGCCTTTGTCGAAGTTACGGTTAAACCAGCCCGCGAAGCCTTTCTGCGATTTTTCCTCGTCGTTGTGTTTGATGATGGTGGCGCACAGCGCCGGGGTGAAAATCAGCGCCATCAGCACCGAAAGCGCCATCGCGGATACGATGGTGATCGAGAACTGACGGTAGATGATCCCGGTTGAGCCACCGAAGAACGCCATCGGCACCAGTACGGCAGACAGCACCAGCGCGATACCAAACAGCGCGCCCTGGATCTGTTTCATCGATTTGATGGTGGCGTCTTTCGGCGAGAGCTTTTCTTCCGTCATCACACGTTCGACGTTTTCCACCACCACGATGGCATCATCCACCAGCAGGCCTATCGCCAGCACCATCCCGAACATGGTCAGGGTGTTAATGGAATACCCCGCTGCCGCCAGAATACCGAAGGTACCGAGCAGAACCACCGGCACCACCAGCGTGGTGACCAGTGTTGCGCGCAGGTTTTGCAGGAACAGCAACATCACGCAGAACACCAGCACGATGGCTTCGATCAGCGTTTTCACCACTTCCTCAATCGATGCGCTGAC
Organism: Rahnella sp. GSA61A; assembly: GCF_019969905.1. Taxonomy (NCBI): domain Bacteria; kingdom Pseudomonadati; phylum Pseudomonadota; class Gammaproteobacteria; order Enterobacterales; family Yersiniaceae; genus Rahnella; species Rahnella sp. GSA61A. The sequence continues at coordinate 66,428 of NZ_JAHXYO010000022.1, forward strand.
CACCGGCGCGGTCTGGTACGGGAACTCGACTTTCACGCCAGCCGGCAGAGAATCTTCCAGCCCGGCGATGGTTTCTCTTACTGCTCTGTCGGTGTCCAGTACGTTCGCGCCGCTTGCCAGACGCAGGGCGATAGCGGTAGAGGGCCTGCCGTTAAACGTGGAGGAGATGGAATAACTTTCCGGCCCCAGATCCACGTTGCCGACATCACTGAGACGCACCTGAGAACCGTCGGCGTTCACTTTCAGCAGCACGTTTTTGAACTGATGAATGCTGTCGAAACGGGTTTTACCAATGATCGTGGCGCTGAGTTTGCTGTCTTTGACCGTCGGCAGGCCGCCGAGGGAACCGGACGACACCTGTACGTTTTGCGCTTCAATCGCCGCGCTGACATCACTTGGGACCAGCTGATATTTATACAGTTTTGCCGGGTCGAGCCAGATACGCATCGCGTATTCTGAACCGAGCAGCAGGAAGTCGCCGACGCCTTTGGTACGCACGATCGGGTCTTCCAGTTTGGTCACCAGCAGGTTACTCAGATCCGAGTTACTCATTTTACCGTCGGTCGAAATCAGGCTGACCAGCAGCATGAAGTTGGCCTGATATTTGGCAATACGGATCCCCTGATTGACCACTTCGGTCGGCAGTTGCGATTCGGCCAGCGACACTTTGTTCTGTACCTGAACCTGCGCGATATCCGGGTTAGTACCCTGATCAAAGGTGGCAATGATTGTGGCACTGCCGTCGCTGTTACTTTGCGATTCGATATAGCGCAGGTTATCCAGCCCGTTCAGTTGCTGTTCAATGACCTGAACTACGGTGTTCTGGGCGGTTTCCGCAGACGCACCCGGATAGGTGACGCTGACGGAAATCGCCGGAGGCGCGATATTCGGGTACTGGCTGATCGGCAGTTTCATGATCGACAGCGCACCGGCGAGCATGATGACGATGGCGACAACCCAGGCGAATATGGGGCGGTTAATAAAGAAAGTAGACATTCAGCTCACCTATTGCGCGGAAGGATCGGTCATCGCGAGATTAGCCTGTTCGGCAGGGGCACTGGCTTTACGCTCGGTGGCGTTGACTTTGGCACCCGGCCTGACGTTCTGTAATCCGTCGGTGATCACTTTGTCGCCGTCATTCAGACCCTGACTGACTAACCAGTTACCGTTCATCATCTGACCGGTGGTGATGGAACGCTGCTCAACGGTGCTGTCGGCTTTCACTACATACACATAAGGCGCACCTTTGACGTCATGCATGATGGCTTCCTGCGGTACCAGAATACCTTTGTCATCAATGCCTTGTTGTAACTGGGCGTGAACAAACATACCCGGCAGCAGTTCGTCGTGCGGGTTCGGGAAAGAGGCCCGCAGGGTAACGGAACCGGTACTTTGCGACACGGTGACTTCGGAGAATTCCAGCTTGCCCGGCAGGGCGTATTTGCTGCCATCTTCCAGCGTCAGGGTGGCCTGCGCGGCGTTGTCACCGGCGGATTGCAACTTACCGGAAGCCAGCGCGCGACGCAGTTTCAGCAAATCTTGTGAGGATTCATTGACGTCAACATAGATAGGATTGAGCTGATCGATAGTGGTCAGATATGCCGTCTGGCCGCTGGTCACCAGCGCACCTTCGGTATACAGCGAGCGGCCAATATGGCCGGAAATCGGCGCGTACACTTTGGTGTATTGCAGATTGACACGGGCGGTCTCGACATCTGCTGCGGCTTCGCGCTCGGCGGCCACGGCATCATCATATTGCTGACGGCTGACCGCCTGCGCTTCAACCAGCGGTTTATAGCGGCGGGCGGTGGCGTCGGCGCTTTTCCAGGTCGCCATCGCGCGATCGAAAGCGGCCTGATAGGTTGACGGATCAATCTGATAAAGCTGCTGACCGGCTTTGACTTCGCTGCCTTCCACAAACAGACGTTTTTGGATCACGCCGCTCACCTGCGGACGGACTTCCGCGCTGCGAACCGCCGTGGTGCGGCCGGGCAGACTGGTGGTGAGGGCGACGGGCTGGCTGTGCAAAGTAACGATATTCACCGCAGGAGCCTGTGCTGCCGGGGAAGCAGAACTGGCAGAACCATCACATGCGGAAAGCAGTACCACTGTACTGACAGAAAGTAACTTCAGGCGCATAGAATCCACTCTTTTGGGGGAATTGAGAATAACCATTCTCAACAAGTCCTTCACTATACGAGAGCGCCTGATTTCCCGGTGTAAGGATATTGTCATCACCCATGTTTCTATATTTCAAAATATGAGGATAATGTTGCTACATAATCCCTTGTTATTGTAAGGTTTTAATCTTTTCGTGCAGTGGAAAATGGCAGGAAAGTCATTACTTAGTAAACTAATTAATAGGCCATAAGAATAATTATCAGAGGGATGTTCTAAAAGTGAATGAATTGTTAGGTGTTAAAAAAGTGTGATGCATATCAAACAAATTTATACATTTTAACCTGCTCCTTACCTGAAAAGACTAAGGGATTAAGCCCGCAGCCGTTACCTTAAGGGCCGAGAACGAGCAGTTCTCACATTTGCTTGTTGCCAGCCGTTTTGAACAGCGGCCAGTTGCAACCCCCATGCCCACAGTCCGATGTGGGCTTTTTTTTGCCTTTGCACCGCCAGCCAGCTTTCCTCTCGCAAAACTGTGATCCCTTTCATACTCCTGACTGCTATGTCTATACAACTATACATTCTGTGACTTAACTCAATTAACGGTTTATTTTTAGCCAGCGAATTGAGGGAAGACAGATGATAAAACTTGGCAGCAAGGTTCACGATCTGGGGAAAGCCCTGATGACGCCTATCTCGGTGATTGCCGCCGCCGGGATTTTCTTAGGTCTGGCCGCCGCATTGCAGAATCCGGCGGTCACCGGTGAAACCTTTACCCAGATGAAAACATTGCAACTGGTCATCGGCTTTATCCGTCAGGTCTCCGGTGCGCTGTTCGCTAATTTGCCGTTGTTTTTTGCGGTCGCCACGGCAATGGGGCTGGCTAATGCAGAGAAGGCCACGGCGGCGTTTTCCGCCGTGATCGGTTTTGTCGGGCTGCACGTCGGGGTTAATTACAGCCTGCTGGCGCAGGGGATTACGCCGGAAACCATTACGGTCGCCAAACTCACGGCAAAAGGCATGACCGAAAGTGACGCGATGATTTACGCCGCCGAGTTCACCAACACGCTGGGGATTTTCACCTACAACATGAGCGTGCTGGGCGGGGTGCTGGTCGGCCTGATCACCATGTGGCTGCACAACCGTTTCTATACCATCGTGCTGCCGACGGCGATCGCGTTTTTTGGCGGGCGGCGTTTTGTACCAATTGTCACCGTGCTGGTGCTGCCGATCGTCGGTGTGCTGATGTCGCTGATCTGGCCGACGATCGCCCAGGGGATCCAGTGGATCGGCGAGCTTATCGGGCGCACGGGCGAGATCGGCACCTTTATTTATGCCACCTCAGAACGTTTGCTGATCCCGACCGGTTTGCATCACATCATTAATGAAACCGTGCGCTTTACCCCCATCGGCGGTGTCACCACGGTGGATAACCAGAGTATTGTCGGCGCGCTGAATATCTTTAATGCCGCGCTGGCCAATCCGGGCACGATCTCTGATGCGGTCACGCAGCAGGCGACGCGCTTCCTGGCGCAGGGGAAAATCCCGGTGATGATGTTCGGGTTACCGGCGGCGGCGCTGGCGATGTATCACTGCGCGCGGCCGGAACATAAAGGCCGCGTGAAAGCGCTGATGCTGGCGGGCGCACTGGCGTCATTTACCACCGGGATCACTGAACCGCTGGAGTTCTGCTTTATTTTCGTTTCGCCGGTGCTGTATTTCCTGCATGCGGTGCTGACGGGGTTGTCGTTCGTGCTGATGCAAATGCTGCATGTGATGATCGGTAACGTGCAGGGCGGGGCGATCGACTTCCTGATCTTCGGTGTGCTCGGCGGCAGCCGCACGCACTGGTGGTATCCGCTGATCCTCGGCATCATCTACGCGCCACTGTATTACTTCACGTTCCGCTGGGTCATTCTGCGGATGCAGGTAAAAACGCCGGGGCGTGAGGATGAAAATGATGCCGAAGAACGCGCAAAACCGGCGCAGGGCACGGGCGAAAAAACCAAAAATATCATCATCGGACTGGGCGGCGAGGGGAATATTACGGCGGTCGATTGCTGTTTCACCCGCCTGCGCGTGAAGGTCAAAGATATGACTCAGATACAGGATGGCACATTAATGAAAACCGGCGCGATGGGGGTGAAACGCATCACCGAAACGGATGTGCATGTGATCTATGGCCCGCAGGTTGAACAGGTGGCGAATCTGGTGAAGGCGGAGTTGTCGGGCATTGCCTGACGGCGCTTAAGCTTTCACTTTGGCATGGACGCTGAAGCCATAGTTTTTCTGGTTGTAGTAGACATCAGACACTTCAAACAGCGTGCCGTCAGTGAACGACACAATCGCGTGGGAATGCAGCACCGGCTGGTCGCGTGACAGGTTGAGCGCGACGCGTATCTCGTTGGACGGCAGTTCTGCCGAAATCAGTTTGGTGCTGCCCGCAGGCTGGAAACCTTTCGAGCGAATATAAGCATATTTTGACGATGTCATGGCGGCGCGCGTGATATCCGGGAACCGGTCGCACAGCATCCAGCATTGTTCATACACAAACGGCTCATCACCGAGCAGACGCAGGCGGATCATAAAATAAACTTCAGTACCGGCGGGAATATTCAGTTCGCGGGCAATGTCTTCACTGGCAGGCATACGGCGAAATTCCAGCACCTGATTTTCAATGCGCTGATTATTTTCCTGGGCGACTTCGCTGGCGGTGAGATGCCGGTCGAGCGGCAGAATGATTTTTTGCTGCTTTGGCGGCTCAACGACAAAGGTGCCGCGACCGCGAAAACGGGCCACACGCCCCTGACGCACCAGATAATCCACAGCTTTTCGCGCGGTCATGCGCGAGACACCATAGATTTCGCACATGGCGGCTTCGGTCGGAATCGGATCTCCGGGGCGGATTTCACCGGTGCTGATTTTTTCGGTAAGTTGCTGCTCAATTTGCAGATAAAGCGGCGTGAACGAATTTTTGTCTATCTTCATTAACCCTTACCTCCGACCCTTTTAAATTTCACTTAAGAATAATTGTATAGTCAGCTATACAAAGCAGCCAGCCACCCTGTTGGTTTTCTGCTCAAAATGGGTTTCAGCACACACAAAAAATAAAGGTTGCTGACATCAGCAACCTTTCTGCATTTTGAAACCACTTTCCGGTGGCGTCAGGCGTTATTCAGGCAACAGCGCCGTGGAGGTGAATCCGCACGGGCCATTTTCCTGATTTTTGAACCGCCAGCAGTGCTGATGGTATTTCGCGACCGAATTACGGTGTGCCACACTGATAACTGACGTTTCCGGCAATTCGCTCAGCAGCAGAGCGTATACCTGTTGTTCGGTTTCGTCATCCAGTGCGCTGGTGGCTTCGTCGAGGAACAGCGTATCGGGTTTGATCAACAGCGCACGGGCAAAGGAGAGCCGCTGCTGTTCACCCGGCGAGAGGCGCTGGCTCCAGTTGGCGTAATCATCCAGAATTTCTACCGCCGCCAGATGTGACAGACGACATTGCGTCAGCACCTGTTGCAGTTGTTCATCCGTATATTCACGGCTGGCGTCAGGATAACTGAGCGCATCGCGCAATGTGCCAATCGGAATGTAACTGCGCTGTGGCAGGAACAGATAACGCTTACCTTCTGCCAGCGCAATATTGCCTGAGCCGTAAGGCCAGATACCGGCAATCGCACGCAGCAACGTTGATTTACCACAACCGGAAGGCCCGGCAATCAGCACGCGTTCGCCCGGTTGCATGGCAGCAGAAATATTGCAAAACAGCGGATTCCCGTTCGGCAGGTTCAGCGTCAGTTTATCAAGCTGTAAGGCGTGTTCGGTGCTTTTGCCTACGCTGATGCCGCGCGGCTGAGCGTTAACCTGATCGATTGCCGCATTGAAACCGGCAAGACGGTTAACCGTGGCTTTCCAGTTTGCCAGATCGGTAAAGGCATCGATGAACCAGGACAACGCGCCCTGCACCTGACCGAACGCGGAAGCAATCTGCATCAGCGCACCCATCTGGATCGCGCCGGCGAAATAGCGCGGTGACGCCACCAGGATCGGGAAAATATTGGCAAACTGCGCGTAAAAGTTGGATGCCACGTTCAGGCGACGGGTGACGCGCATGATAGACCACCAGTTGGTTTTGATGGATTCAAACTTGCCGGTCAGCTGATCGTGCTCGTTTTTTTCACCGTGATACAGCGCGATCGCGTCGCTGTTTTCACGAATACGGATCAGGCCAAAACGGAAGTTCGCCTCGAACCATTCCTGATTAAACCCGAGTCTTACCAGCGGCTTACCGATATACCAGATAATGAAGGAACCAATGGCGGCATAGAGCAGCGCGAACCACAGCATGTAGCCGGGGATTTCAACGTGATGGCCCGCGAGCATAAAGTTCAGCGGCCCGCTGATCGACCACAAAATAAATACGAAGGAGAACAGCGTCACCACGCTCGACAGCAGACCGAGCACCAGAGAAAGTGTCCCGCTGGTCAGGGCATTCAGGTCATCGGAAATACGCTGATCGGGGTTATCCACCTGATGCTGATACTCCGTGTAATAATAGGCGTGATTGGTCAGCCACTTCTCCATATACTCTTCAGTCATCCAGCGCCGCCAGCTCATTTGCAGACCCTGCGTCAGATACACTCTGTAGATGGCGATAACGATGAACAACAGCGCCAGCCAGGTAAATTTCCACAGCTGGGCTTTGAAAACCGGATAGTTTCTGTTTTGCAGCGCGTCATAAAAGACACGGTTCCATTCGTTAAACTGTACGCTGAGGTACACACCGGCCAGCGAAAGGATGATGATTGTGGTCAACATGCCCCAGGCACGCCACTTTTCTTCTGAGCGCCAGTAAGGCTTAATTAACTGCCAGACGGCGCCCCATTGCGCCGATTTCCCAGGTTTTTTAGTCATAATAGCCATGTGTAATCGATATGTTGTAAAGCCAATCATCCCAGAATGAGTGGCTCAGTGCGATAGGGCAATGAGCCACTTGTAAGGATGTTTTTCCAGCACGAAGCTCTGTAGACCACAAAAGTAGAAGGATGTTTGATGAAAGTCGCAGTGAATTTACTGCTGGTGGCAGGATGTTTTGCCAGTGTTCAGGCGTTTGCCCAGATTGATGAACCGGATATCGACGCCGATTGTGTTAAAGCCGGGATTTATGCCGCTGCCGGAAAAGTGGCTTATCAGCAGGGTGATATGGGCAAAGCCCGGGAAATTTTTCGTAATCAGGTCGCCTGGAGCGAGTTTTGCCATAAGCCGCAGGACCAGATTGCCACGGCCTACAACAACATTGCGTTGACCTACATAAAGCAGGGCGATTATCTGAAAGCCAAGGCCTGGCTGATGCTGGCACCTGCTGACAAAAAATCACAATACAACCTGAGTCAGATGCAGCCAAAACTGGATGCTTTGCCGCCAGCCGAAAGTCCGGCAGGGATTTACTGGCAATATGCCGGGTTTGGTAGCTGGAATATCGTCGAAGTGAAAGCCGAAGAAGCGCAGTTTAAAATCGATTTCAGCGGTTTATACATGGGGCAGATGTCACTGTATTACGGCCCGAATACTGGCGATTTTTCGGTGGTGACGGCAATCAAGGATAATCACGCGGTTTACCACGAAGCCGATGATGCCTCCGCCGGTGGCGGCGAGTGTAGCGTGGACATGAATTTCGCACCCCGGAGCGTTAAACTTCACACCACCAATGACTGCGGTTTCGGTCACAACGTGCAGGCCGAAGGCGAATTTGTGCGGGTGATGCCGTAAGTTTAAAACCCGCCTCAGGCGGGTTTTAAGGGCTAATACCTCGTCAATGCACATTTCAACTTTTTGATTTTGCTGCAATACCCCAGCCCAACCCTCCCCTCGCAGGGGAGGGAGCCGATCGACGTATGCCTTTAGCCGAAGAGGGCGCCGAGTCAGGTTATATTCACTGCGGCCACTTCATTTCGCCCTTCAATACTTTCGCACTCAGTTGTAATGAAGAATCGTCTTTCAGTTGCGGATAATGTTTTTTCATCGCGGCGATAAGCGCGGCAGAATCTTTCGCTTTCGGTAATTCTTTTTCCAGCGTCAGCAGATACTGGCGGGTGAATTCCACCGATTCCAGCGTTTTTGGCGCGCCCGGCAGGAAATGTCCCGGTACAACGACTTGCGGATTAAGACCGGCAATTTCATTGAGCGCTTCTACCCACTGTTTACGGGATTTCGGCGTCTGCGTATCTGCTGTCCAGACATGCATGTTATTGCCATTCACCAGCACGCCGCCCACTACCGCTTTCAGCGACGGGATCCAGACAAACGTCCGTTCTTTATCTACGCCCTGAACCTCAAACTGATGGCCTTCGAGTTCAAAGGTCGTACCTTTCAGCGGTTCAGGAACCACAACAGATTTTGGCGCATTGTCTTTCAACTGCGGTCCCCAGAAAGCGACTTTGCCGTCTTTGCTGGCGTTGATCTGATCGATGGTGGCCTGCGTTGCCACGATTTTGGCGTCCGGGAACGCGGCATGGATGACATCCAGCCCGAAGTAGTAATCCGGGTCGGACTGGCTGATGTACACCGTCGTCAGTTTCTTGCCGGTTGCCTTGATCATTTCCACCAGTTTTTCTGCGTCATTGCGCTGGAACTGCGCGTCGATCAGAACCGCTTCTTTATCGCCGGTAATGATTTCAGAAGAAACCGGGAAAACGCTTTTTTCACCGGGGTTATACACGTCCATTTTCAGTGCACTGGCGGCGTGAGCGGACAGGCTGCTGCCCAGCAGGGCGGCGATCAGAGTCAGATGTTTCAGTTGCATGGGTTTTCCTCAGAGACGTAAATAATCACATTCAGTAAGACTCTACTGTACGTTGCATAATCCGCGGGAAAAACCGGATAATGCGCAACTGTTTGTTGCATAAACCGGACGAATCATGGACAGAATTACCGCTGCACAAGTGTTTGTTGCCATTGTTGAACGGGGAAGCATGGTCAGTGCTGCCGAATCGCTGAATATGTCGCGGGCGATGGTGACACGTTATCTGTCGGAGATGGAGAAGTGGTCGGGCGCGCGCCTGCTGCACCGCTCCACCCGCAAACTCAGCCTGACGGATGCGGGCGAAAACACGCTGGCGCGTTGCCGGAAAATGCTGTCGGTGGCGGCGGAAATGAGCAGCGTGGCGGATACGGGCGATGAAGCGTTGCGCGGTTTGCTGCGTCTGAGTTGCTCACAATCTTTCGGGCAGGGTGCGGTGGTGATTGCGGTCAGTGAATTTTTGCGCCGACATCCGCAGGTCAGTATCGATCTTCAGCTGGAAAGCCGGGCGATCAATCTGGTGGAAGACCGGATCGATCTGGCGCTGCGCATCACTAACGATCTGGATCCGAACCTGATCGCCCGGCCACTGGCGCTGTGTCCGTCGGTCGTCTGCGCGTCTCCGGCTTATCTGGCCGCGCAGGGTACGCCGCAGCATCCGCAGGATCTGGCAGTCCACAACTGCCTGACGTACACCTGGTTCGGCAAAAGCCTGTGGCAGTTTGCACGGCAGGGTGAACAGGTCGCGATTCCGGTGAGCGGAAATCTGAGCGCCAATGAATCGCTGGTGCTGCTGACCGGGGCAGTGGAAGGCGCGGGAATCGTCATGCAGCCTTATTATTCGGCGGCACCGCTGATTGCCAGCGGCCAGCTCGTCGCCTTACTCAGCGGGTGGCAGCCACAGGAAATGGGGATTTATGCGATTTACATGTCCCGGCGGCAAATGCCGGCGGCGTTGCGAGCGCTGCTCGATTTTCTGGTGGAATGGTTCAAAGGCCATCCGCGCTGGCTGTCGCTGACAGAAGAAAAACGCTGAGTCACCGGCAGGGAATAAGCCAGTGGAATCGGTCCCTTTTTCGTCTTCCGCGCATTCCCTGCAATGTATTGTTATGTAAAGATTAATCCTGATATCGGGTGTTTTTCAGGCAGCAAGGGCACAGACTGCGTCTGGTCAAAAGTGTGATCAACGTGGTATTTAAACCCATCCGGCGCAATGCCGGTGCCTTTACTCATCACTAAAAATATCCGGAGTTTTTATGCCTGTCGCACTCCTGGCACTGGCGCTCAGCGCGTTTGCCATCGGTACCACTGAATTCGTCATCATGGGGCTGCTCCCCAACGTGGCGGGGGATCTGAATGTCAGTATTCCTTCTGCAGGCTGGTTAATCAGCGGATACGCGCTGGGTGTGGCAATCGGGGCACCGATCATGGCCGTGCTGACGGCAAAACTGCCGCGCAAGAACACCCTGCTGCTGCTGATGAGCATCTTTATTATTGGCAACGTGATGTGCGCGCTGTCGTACAGCTACGATTTCCTGATGCTGGCGCGCGTGATCACCGCGCTGTGTCATGGTGCCTTCTTCGGGATTGGCGCGGTGGTAGCGGCAAGTCTGGTGGCGCCTAACCGTCGTGCTTCAGCGGTTGCGCTGATGTTCACCGGCCTGACACTGGCTAACGTGCTGGGCGTTCCGCTCGGTACTGCGCTCGGACAGGCTTTCGGCTGGCGTTCAACCTTCTGGGTGGTGGCGGTGATTGGCGTGGCCTCACTGTTCGCACTCTATAAAAAGCTGCCGGATAAGAAAGAAGAAGAGCCGACTGATCTGCGTAAGGAAATCCGTGCGCTGGGTAGCCTGGGATTATGGCTGTCGCTGTCGATCACTATTTTCTTTGCTGCCGCGATGTTCGCGCTGTTCACGTATATCGCGCCTATCCTGACGCAAATTACCGGCGTGTCTGAGCACGGTGTCAGCTGGACGCTGCTGCTGATCGGCCTCGGTCTGACCATCGGTAACGTGCTGGGCGGGCGTCTGGCGGACTGGCGTCTGGGTATCTCGCTGACCCTGACTTTCCTGATGATCGCCATATTCTCCGTGCTGTTCAGCTACACCAGCGTTCATCTGGTGGCGGCGGAAATCACGCTGTTTATCTGGGCGATGGTGAACTTTGCCGCGGTGCCTGCCTTGCAGGTTAACGTGGTGACCTACGGCAAAAACGCGCCAAACCTGGTGTCGACCCTGAACATTGCGGCGTTTAACGTGGGCAATGCGCTGGGTGCCTGGGTGGGTGGCGCGGTGATTGAACGCGGAATGGGACTGAGCACTGTGCCGCTGGCGGCGGGCGCACTCGGCGCTATCGGCTTCGTACTGTGTGTGATCACTTTCCGCCGTGCGGCGAAGAAAGCGGAAAAAGCGGCCGCGTAACTCAGCCGCTAAAAAAATTAAAGGCCATGCAGGATTTCTCCGGCGTGGCCTTATTTTTTTCTGTTCAGCGCATCAGCGCGGCCTCGAGATGTCCGGCAAAGCGTTGCGCCTGCTGATGGCAGTGTTCGATAAATGTGGTGACCAGCGCCGAAGCGGGGCGGTGCAACGGCCGGATCAGGCTGACGGTAAAGGGTACGGCGACGCTGAATTCCCGCAGGACGAGTCCGTTGTCACAATAATCCAATGCGGTCAGCGGGTTGACGATCGACACGCCCGTGCCTTCGCGCACCATACTGCACACTGACGCGGCGCTGTGGGTTTCCATCACCAGCCGCCGCATAACCTGTTGTTCCATAAATAACGTATCCAGCAGTTGCCGGTAACTGTCGGTCGCTGACAGGCTGATATAATTCAGCCCGCTGAAATCTTGTGGTGTGAGTCGCGATTTCTCAGCCAAAGGGTGTCCGGCAGGCAGCACGCACACTTCGTTCAGTGTCAGCAGCGTCTGGCGCTCGGTTCCGGCTGGCGTCTGGGTGTTTTCCGTCAACCCCAAATCATGGCGCTGCGCAGAAAGCCATTCTTCCAGCAGCGGCGATTCCTGCGGCACAATATTGAAACTGACATCGGGGTAGCGGTCGAGAAACGGTTTACACACCGCAGGCAGCAGCGACTGACTGAACACCGGCAGGCAGGCGATCGACAGTTGCGCCTGCTCGAACTGGCGGATGCCTTCCGCTGCGCTGATAATTCTGTCCAGCCCGTAGTACGAGCGCTGCACTTCCTCAAACAGCCGCAGACCCTGAACGGTAGGATATAAACGCCCGCGCAGGCGTTCGAATAACTGCAGATTCAGCAACTTTTCGCAGCGCGCCAGTTCACGGCTGACTGTCGGCTGCGAGGTATTGAGCAACGCAGCGGCTTCCGTCAGATTGCCGGTGGTCATGACCGCATGAAAAATTTCGATATGGCGCAGGGAAATAGCTGGCATGGTTTCATCCGCTAAGCGATGACAATAGCCCATATCATAAATGAATAGACTTGCCTGAAATAGATATTTTATCGCCGGTCTGCCACGCGGCATACTGAGGGAAATATGACGGACTTCAACTGACGGAAAATCTTATGCCACGCGCTCTGAACGATATGTCTACCGCGCTTAATGCCGCGAATTTACTGGCTCTGCCGCAACAATTTGGCTGCCCTGTGTGGGCGTATGACGCTGACATTATCAAACAGCGCATCGCGCAGTTGCGCCAGTTTGACGTGATCCGTTTTGCGCAGAAAGCCTGTTCTAATATTCATATCCTGCGTCTGATGCGCGAGCAGGGCGTGAAGGTCGATTCCGTTTCTCTGGGTGAAATTGAGCGTGCGCTGGTGGCCGGTTTTATTCCGGGCGGCACAGACAGTGAGATTGTGTTTACTGCTGACGTACTGGATCAACCGACGCTGGAGCGCGTGACAGCGCTGGATATTCCGGTGAACGCCGGTTCCATCGACATGCTCAGTCAGATTGGCCAGCACAAAGCCGGACATCCGGTGTGGCTGCGCGTGAACCCGGGCTTTGGTCACGGGCACAGCCAGAAAACCAATACTGGCGGGGAAAACAGCAAACACGGGATCTGGTATGCCGATTTACCGCAGGCGCTGACAGAGATTGCCCGTTACGGCCTGAAACTGGTGGGCATTCATATGCATATCGGTTCCGGCGTGGATTATGGTCACCTTGAGCAGGTTTGCGATGCGATGGTGCGTCAGGTGATTGAAACCGGACACGATATTGAAGCGATCTCCGCCGGTGGCGGCCTGTCGATCCCCTATCATTTTGAAGAAGAATCCATTGATACCGGCCACTATTTTGGTCTGTGGAATCGTGCGCGCGAGCAGATTGCCGCGCATCTCGGGCATGAGATTAAACTGGAGATCGAACCGGGGCGTTTCCTGGTGGCGGAATCCGGCGTGCTGGTGGCGCAAATCCGTGCGGTGAAAAACATGGGCAGCCGTCATTTCGTGCTGTGCGACGCAGGCTTTAATGACCTGATGCGCCCGGCGATGTACGGCAGCTATCATCATATTTCACTGTTACCGGCCGATGGCCGCGATGTGAGCGGACAACCGCTGACGGATTCCGTGATCGCCGGTCCGCTGTGTGAATCCGGCGACGTGTTTACCCAGCAGGCAGGCGGCGGAGTGGAAACCTTCCCGCTGCCGCCGGTACACATCGGCGATTATCTGGTGTTCCACGATACCGGCGCGTACGGCGCATCGATGTCATCAAACTACAACACCCGACCTCTGCTGCCGGAAGTATTGTTTGAGAATGGCGTGCCAAGACTGATTCGTCGCAGGCAGACGGTGGAAGAGTTAATTGCTCTGGAGCTCTAGTCTCTGCGTCTGAGCCGGTGAGGTGGCTTGCTTTGCTCCTCCCCCTGCGAAGGGGGAGGCGGGGAGGGGGTTTTAAATACAAAGCAATGAGTTAAAGCACACTTTGAATTTTGTTTTTGACCTTAATACCCCACCCCAATCCTCCCCTTCGCAGGGGAGAAAGTTTACTTATCAAACATCTCTTTTCTCAGTAACACGATTTCTTCTGCCAGATCACGGCACAGCATGGCGGTCATCAGATGATCCTGCGAGTGCACCATGATCAGATTCACCGGAATTTTCCCCACGCCTTCATCCAGGCCAATCAGTTGCGTCTGTACTTTGTGCGCAACACGCGCCGCGTCGTCCGAGGCTTTCAGCATCGCATCAGCCTGTTCCCATTCTTTTTTACGTGCATGCTGAATCGCCATCATGGCGTTAGATCGTGCTTCTCCGGCGTTGATCAATAACTCCATCACCGTTTGTTCCAGATCGAATTCCATCGAAAACTCCAAATTGGTATACCAGAAAGGGGTGAAATCATCATATTGGAATTCCAATATTCACATGTGAGAACGCTGTCACAGAAATTAATTCGTATTCCGCTATTTTTTGGCATGCCACATTACGAAATTATTCCCGAAATATGGCCGACAGGATGATTTACAGAACCGGAATCTGACCCTGCTTCGTACGACACCTTTATTCCTCATTCAATATAAAAGGTGAAGACGAAATCAACACCTGTGAAGTATAGAAAAAAGAAAATGAGGTGCTGTCATGTCACTGAAAGACCGCTTTATCGATTCTCTGGGGGGATTCGCCAACACCTTTAATAGCTTCCGATACATCATGGCTATTAAGGCGTCTTTTATCACGTTAATGCCCGTTATTATTGTGGGGGCATTCTCAGTTTTAATTTCAAATATGGTGATGGATCCGAAAAACGGATTAGCGCATTTTGAAATGTTCTCCTGGCTGGCCACCCTCAAACCGATCATGAGCAGTATTAACTACGCCACGCTCAGTTTTCTGACCATCGGTGCGGTGTTTTTAATTGGTATCGAACTCGGGAAAATTAACGGCTCACGTTCGTTATTTCCCGGCCTGCTGGCAGTGATTTGCTTTATTGCTGTCACGCCAACCACCGTCGATATGATGGTTAACGGCCAGATGCAGGAAGTGAAAGATGTGCTGGCAAAACAATTCTCCGATACTAAAAGTCTGTTCCTCGGCATGTTTATTGCCATTCTGTCGGTGGAGATTTATTCCCGTCTGGAACGGGTTAACGGCCTGCGTATAAAAATGCCCGAGAGCGTGCCGCCCAATGTGTCGGCGTCATTCTCGGCGTTAATTCCCGCCATTATTACCGTGGTGCTCGTCGCTACCTTCGGCTTTGTATTCCACCGCGTCACCGGCATGTATCTGTACGATGCGGTGTATCAGGTGATTCAGCGTCCGCTGGAATCGGTGATGCAAAGTCTGCCGGGCATTCTGCTGCTGATGTTTGTCGCGCAGCTGTTCTGGGTGATTGGTATTCATGGCAACCAGATGATTAAACCGATTCGCGAACCGCTGTTGCTCGGCGCCATCATGGTTAACATGACCGCGTTTGAGCAGGGTCATGAGGTGCCAAACATCATCACCATGCCGTTCTGGGATGTATATATGAGCATCGGAGGCTCGGGTTGTACCATCGGTTTGTTGCTGGCGGTGATGATCGCTACCCGCCGCAAAGAGATGCGCGAAATCGCCAAACTGTCCCTCGGGCCAAGTTTCTTCAACATCAATGAACCGGTGATTTTCGGTATGCCGATTATGCTCAACCCGATCCTGGCTATCCCGTTCATCATCACGCCGCTGATCACCGGCACCATCGGCTATTTTGCCACCAGCCTCGGATTCGCCGGACGCGCGGTGGTGATGGTGCCGTGGACCACACCGCCGATTATCAACGCCTGGCTGTCAACGGCCGGATCGATGGGCGCGGTGTTTACCCAGATTGGCTGCATTGTGGTGGCGGTACTGATTTATCTGCCGTTTGTGAAAGTCGCGGCGCGTCGTGCCGATCAGGCTCAGCTTGAAGCCATGCAGCAGAGCCAGAAACAGGCTGCCACGGCGTAAATTATTCGGAAAATGAGGGATGTTATGAGTAAGGTTTCAATCGCCATTCCTGACGGATTTATTCTCGGTGCCGCCGCCTCTGCATGGCAGACCGAAGGCTGGAGCGGCAAAAAAGACGGGCAGGATTCGTATCTGGATCTCTGGTACAAAAATAACCGCCATGTCTGGCACAACGGTTACGGCCCGGCGAAAGCCACCGATTTCATCAACCGCTACAAAGAAGACGTGGCGCTGATGAAAGCCAGCGGGCTGAGTCATTACCGCACGTCAGTTAACTGGTCGCGCTTTTTCACCGACTATGAGTTGGGTACGGTCGATGAAGAGTACGCGGCATATATCGACGATCTGCTCGATGAGATGAAACGTAACGGTATCGAGCCGATGCTGTGTCTGGAACACTACGAATTACCGGCGTTTCTGATCGAAAAATACGATGGCTGGAGCTCGAAAAAAGTCGTCGATCTGTTTGTGTTGTATGCAGAGAAAGTCTTCGAACGGTATGCCGGAAAAGTCAGCCGCTGGTTTACGTTTAACGAACCGGTGGTGGTGCAAACCCGCGTGTATCTGGATGCGATCCGCTGGCCGTTCGAGCAAAACACCGCGAAATGGATGCAGTGGAATCACCACAAAGTGCTGGCAACCGCCAGAGTGGTCGAACTGTTCCATCGCAAAAAATATCACGCCGAAGGCACCGTCGGGGTGATTTTAAATCCGGAAGTGACGTACGCCCGTTCATCGGCGGCGCATGACCAAAAGGCGGCGCATTTATACGATTTATTCTATAACCGCGTATTTTTAGACCCGATGATCAACGGGGAATATCCGCAGGAATTGCTGGAGCTACTGGAAAAGCACGGCGTACATTTCGATTATACAGAAGCGGAACTGGCGGTTATCCGTAATAACACCGTGGATGAAGTGGGTATTAATCTTTATTACCCGCACCGGGTGAAAGCACCGTCCCGCGAATGGAATAAAGACACGCCATTCCATCCGGCGTATTACTACGAACATTTCGAATTGCCCGGACGCCGGATGAATAAATCGCGTGGCTGGGAAATCTATCCGAAAATTATTTATGACATGGCGATGCGCATTAAAACGGAATACGGAAATATTTCGTGGTTTGTGGCTGAAAACGGCATGGGTATCGAAAATGAAGGCCAGTTTCGCGATGCCGTCAGCGGGGAAATTCAGGACAACTATCGTATTGAATTTATTGCCGAGCATCTTTACTGGACATTAAAAGCGCGTGAAGACGGCGCCAATTGTCAGGGATATATGCTCTGGGCCTTTACCGATAATGTCTCGCCAATGAACGCCTTTAAAAATCGTTACGGGCTGATCGAAATTGATCTTGATAACAATCGTGATCGCCGTCAGAAGAAATCCTCTCACTGGTTTAAATCACTCAGTGAAAGCGGTGTGTTGTCTTTAACGCTCGATGACCAGGAAAAATAACCTAAGGAAACACTATGAAACGAATCGTTTTAGCTTGTTCGGCAGGGATGTCCACGTCACTGGTGGTCACCAAAATGGAAAAAGAAGTCACTGCGCGGGGGCTGGAATATCAGATCTACGCGATCCCTGAAAACAATCTGCGTGACGAGCTTGAAGCCTATGGCCGCGATATTGTCGCCGTGCTGCTCGGGCCGCAGGTGCGTTTTAAACTGGCGGAGAATAAAAAGCTGACCGATGAACACGGCATTCCGATTGCGGTGATCGACATGGTGGCTTACGGCACGTTAAACGGTGCAAAAGTGCTGGATCAGGCATTATCTCTGATACAGTAACATCCGGTCTTTTTTGTTTTTTGCATCAGGGTGATTGTGTGGAAAAAGGTGTGGT
Organism: Rahnella sp. GSA61A; assembly: GCF_019969905.1. NCBI lineage: Bacteria > Pseudomonadati > Pseudomonadota > Gammaproteobacteria > Enterobacterales > Yersiniaceae > Rahnella > Rahnella sp. GSA61A. The sequence continues at coordinate 84,101 of NZ_JAHXYO010000022.1, forward strand.
TTCGCAGGACAGAAAGCAGTATCAGGAAATCGGGCATGACCTGCGTGAGCAAATCAAGCAAGGGCATTTCGCCGTGGGATCCCGCCTGCCGCCCGAACGCAATATGGCGGAAAACTACGGCGTCAGCCGGACGATTGTGCGCGAAGCCTTACTGATGCTGGAACTGGAGGGCACGGTGGATATCCGTCAGGGTTCCGGCGTGTACGTGATCCGCATTCCTTCTCAGGAAGAAGGCGAAGACGAACTGTTGTATCAGGGGCAGATTGGCCCCTTTGAAATCTTACAGGCGCGGCAGTTGCTCGAAAGTAATATTGCCGCGTTTGCCGCCAAAATGGCCACCAAAGCGGATATCGAAAATCTGCGCCGCACGCTGGAGCAGGAACAAATCGCCATCGTGGCTAACGACGAAAGCGGTGATAACGACCGGCTGTTCCACCTGCTGATTGCCGGTGCGACACAAAACCAGATGCTGCTCGATTCGGTGAAAAATATCTGGATGCACCGGGATTCCAGCCCGCTGTGGAAACAGTTACACAGCCATATAGCTACCCGCGGTTACCGCCTGAAATGGCTGGCTGATCATCAGAATATTTTGGCCGCACTGCGCCGCCGCGACGTCATGGGCTCGTATCAGGCGATGTGGCAGCACATGGAAAATGTGAAAAATACGCTGATGGAATTGTCGGATGTGGATGCGCCGGAGTTTGACGGCTATCTGTTTGAATCTGTGCCGATTTTTCAGGGAAAGATGGTCTGAAAGCGATGAAGATTATTAATCTGAGTGAACGGCCTGAATTTCAGGACGCGGTCACAGACTGGCTTTGGCAGGCATTTGGCAGCGAAAACAGCCGGGAGTTTTTTGCCAGCGTGGTGCGAAGCAGCCTGTCCGGCGCGGACTTGCCGCAAACGTTTATCGCACTCGAAGACGACAGGCTGGCAGGAACCGTCGGCCTGTGGCGCTGTGATTTAATCAGCCGTCAGGATCTTACCCCGTGGCTGGCGGCGTTATACGTGGATGAAAATTTCCGTTCGTGCGGGCTGGGGCAGCAGTTACAGGAATTTGTACTGGAACAGAGCCGCCGCAGCGGCTTTTGTGAGTTGTATTTGTATGCCGAATTCACCGGCTATTACGAACGTTTTGGCTGGAAATACATCGGCGATGCGCTGGATTATCCGGATAAGCCGGTGCATCTTTTCCATCAACATCTTTAGCTGTTTGCCGGGCCGCTCACCGAGTGACGACGTACCAGCGTCGGGCTGAACATATGGGTTGTTTCCGGTAACGGCTGACCGTTTGCCAGCGCTAACGCCAGTTGCGCTGCCTGATTCGCCATCGCCACCACCGGATAACGTACGGTGGTCAGACGCGGGCGCAGATAGCGTGAAATCAGCACATCATCAAAGCCAATCAGCGAAATTTCGCCCGGCACATCAATACTGTTATCGCTTAATACCGATAATGCACCGGCGGCCATCGGGTCGTTGTAGCAGGTCACTGCCGTAAATCCTTTGCCCAATCCCAGTAAATCCGCCATGGCTTTTTCACCACCGATTTCATCCGGTTCCGCGTAGGCAATCAGCTTGTCATCCACCGGAATGTTGTGTTCGGTGAGGGCGTCGATATAGCCCTGAAGCCGGTCGCTGGCATCGGAAATGCCGTGGTTGGAACATAAAATCGCGATGCGCTGATGGCCAGCCTGAATGAGGTGGCGCGTCGCCAGCCAGGACCCGTAGCGGTCATCGAGGGCGATACAGCGCTGTTCAAAACCCGGCAACGTGCGGTTAATCAGCACCATTCCGGGGATTTGCTGCATCAGGCTGGTCAGCTCATCTTCTGGCAGCATTTTGGCGTGAACCACTAACGCCGCACAGCGGTGGCGGATCAACTGCTCAATGGCCTGACGCTCTTTTTCAACGTTGTGATAACCGTTACCAATCAGCAGAAAATTGCCGGTGGCGTAGGCCACCTGTTCGACCGCTTTGACCATCGCGCCAAAAAACGGATCAGAAACGTCGGCCACGATCAGCCCCAGCGTTTCGGTTGCCTGTTGGGCGAGGGCGCGGGCGTTGGCATTCGGATGATATTGCAGATGCTGCATGGCGTTCTGTACGGCTTCCCGCGAGCTGTCGCTGGCTTTCGGGGAATGGTTTATCACGCGTGAAACGGTCGCAACCGATACGCCTGCCAGTTTTGCTACATCCTTAATCGTTGCCATAACACTTCCGTTTTCCGTGAGGGTAATCGTTTACACTGACCAGTTTTGCGGAAAAGACCGGTGGCTGCAAGGATGCTGATCGCAACTTTTTGATGTAAGCGCGATGTAACGGGAAAAGATCGTGGTGATTAACCGAAATCCCAGTGCGATAGGGTGGAAATGCGTTTTATTAAGATTATTTGTTCTTTGAAGTGTCAGCGCAGTGAATGGTATTTTTAAAGTCATTTATCTGCGCTGAGAAAAATAGAAATTATGTCGATAAAACGCTATCCGCAACTGGCCCACTGGGGCGCATATACCGCTGTGGTGGAAGATGGCCGCTTGATCCGTTGTGAACCTTATAAGGCGGATGCCGATCCTTCACCTCTGCTCGATTCCATTGCGCCGCTGGTCTATTCCGACAAACGTATCCGCAAACCGGCCGTGCGCCGTTCGTGGTTGAAACATCGCGAAAACAGCGATCGTTCGCTGCGGGGCCGCGAAGATTTTGTCGAAGTGGACTGGGATCTGGCGCTGGATCTGGTGGCCGAAGAGAATAAACGCGTGCGTGATCGCTACGGCGCTTCCGGCATTTTCAACGGCTCTTACGGCTGGTCATCGGCCGGACGTCTGCATCACGCCCGTTCTCTGGTGCGTCGTTTTTATTTCACCGGTGGCGGCGGGGTGGATCAGCAGGGCAACTATAGCTGGGGCTCGGCGCAATTTTTCCTGCCGTACGTTATCGGCACGTTTACCCCGCTGACCGGACGCGTGACCTCGTGGCCAAGTGTGGTCGAACACGCTGACATTCTGGTCGCATTTGGCGGTCTGGCGCTGAAAAATGCGCAAGTGGCGTCCGGCGGCGCGGTGGAACATACCCTGAAACCGGCGCTGGAACAGTTGGCGAAAAAAGGCACCCGCGTCATTAACATCAGCCCGATGCGCGACGACTGTCCGGAATTCGTGAATGCAGAGTGGATCCCGATCCGCCCGAACACCGATGCGGCGCTGATGATGGCCGTTGCGTTTGAGATTCAGCGCAAAGAAGCGCAGGACGAGGCGTTTCTGACCAGCCATTGCGTCGGTTATCCGCAGCTTGCCGCCTATCTGCGCGGCGACACTGACGGCATCCCGAAAACCCCTGACTGGGCAAGCCACATTACCGGCGTACCGGCTGAGCGTATTGCGCGTCTGGCAGATGATCTGATCGGTGTACGCAGCTTTATCACCTGTTCTTATTCTGTACAGCGTGCTCACCGTGGCGAGCAGCCTTACTGGATGATGATCGCCATTTCCGCCATGCTCGGGCAGGTCGGTTTGCCGGGCGGCGGATTCTCCTTCGGTCACGGTTCGATGAACAGCGTGGGTAATCCGCGTTATGACACGCCGGGGCCTGCTGTCAGTGCCGGGCCGAATCCTTCTGGTTTGTCGATCCCCGTGGCGCGTATCAGTGACATGCTGCTCAATCCCGGCCAGCCGTATGAATTCCAGGGCGAAACGCTGAATTATCCCGATATTCACCTGGTGCACTGGGCGGGCGGTAATCCGTTCCATCATCATCAGCAACTGAACCGTCTGGTCGAAGGCTGGCAGAAGCCGGACACCGTGATTGTGCAGGATAACGTCTGGACGCCAGCGGCGCAGATGGCGGATATCGTGCTGCCTGCGACAACATCGCTGGAACGTAATGATATCGGCGGATCGTCACGCGACCGCTTCGTGCTGGCGATGCATCAGGCTGTTGCGCCACAACATCAGGCGCGTAACGATTTTGATATTTTCGCTGACATTGCTGACCGTCTCGGTTACCGCGAGCAGTTCACGCAGGGGCGTAATGAAGATCAATGGTTGCGCCATATTTACCGTCAGTGTGGCGAAGCGCAGAAAGGCACCGGCGTGGAATGGCCTGACTTTGAAACCTTCTGGGAGCGCGGTTTTGTTGAACTGCCGGTACCGGAAAAAGATTACGTGTTCTTTGAGGAATTCCGTAAAAGCCCGCGTGCTAATCCGCTGGGGACCCACAGCGGCAAAATCGAACTGTTCTCCGAAACCATCTCGGGTTACGGTTATGATGATTTCGCGCCGCACCCGGAGTGGCAGCCGCCGGTAGAATGGCTGGGCGCGGAAAGTGCCAAACAGTGGCCGCTGCACCTGATTTCCATTCAGCCAAAAGATCGTCTGCACAGCCAGCTTGATCAGTCGCCGCTGGCGCAGTCGAACAAAACCGCCGGTAAGGAAACGTTGTTTATGCATCCGGAAGATGCTCTCAGCCGTCAGCTGAAGGAGGGAGACCGGGTGAAAGTGCACAATGCGCGTGGCAGTTGTCTGGCGGGGGTGTCACTCAGTGACGGAATTACGCGTGGCGTGGTGCTGATGTCGACCGGCGCCTGGTTTGATCCTGGCTTTGGTGGCCAATGGCAGGAAACCGAGCAGGCGGGGAACCCGAATGTACTGACGCTGGATATCGGCACGTCGCGTCTGACGCAGGGGCCAAATGCCATGAGTTGCCTGGTCGAAGTGGGACCTGTTTAAGGTAGTTTTTAAATAGTTAGCCCGATTTAGGATAAATCGGGCCTATTTTCACCACTCGTTACACTTTGCGGAATTATGTTTCGATTGCCTGCTGGCTGTGGTTCGTACAAAACAGCTAAATTGAACGTCCCAGAGGTATTGATTGGTGAATCATCAACGTGCTCTGCATGTTGATACCGATTAAATTTGCACCAACCTACGCGGATGCGTAGGTTTTTTTTTGCCTCAACTCCGGCACACCGATCAGTTCCCTCCTAAACTCTCTCTGACTGTCGTCATTTTTCAGCGGCTTATAGTATGCTGTTTCCCCAACCTTTTTCTTCAAGATCAGGGATGACACATAAGGAGATGGCAAACATGTATAACTTTCTTTTCGCCGCGTTCAGATGGCTCTTCCGCCTGATGTTCCGGGTTACCGTGACCCCGGCGAGAAACGATTTTAATTACCCGCGTTTAATCCTCACGCCGAACCATGTCTCGTTTATTGACGGCATGTTGCTGGTGCTTTTCCTGCCGGTCAAACCGGTATTTGCAGTGTATTCCAACATCACGGACAGCTGGTTTATGCGCTGGCTGAAACCCTATGTGGACTTCATGCCGCTGGATCCCACCAAACCGATGGCGATCAAGCATTTGATCCGCGAAGTGGAGAAAGGGCGTCCGGTAGTTGTGTTTCCGGAAGGGCGCATTACGGTTACCGGTTCATTAATGAAGATTTACGACGGCGCGGCCTTTGTGGCGGCGAAGTCACAGGCGACCGTCATTCCGGTGCGCATAGACGGGCCGGAATATACGCCGTTTGGCCGGTTGTTCGGCAGCTTTAAAATCCGCTGGTTCCCGAAAGTCACTATCAATCTTTTGCCGCCGACTACCATTCCGATGCCGGATGCGCCGCGTTCCCGTGACCGCCGCATTCTCGCCGGTGAGCAACTGCATAAAATTATGATGCAGGCGCGTATGGATACCCGCGAACCGGAAACCTTGTATCAGGCGTTGTTGTCTGCACAAACCCGTTATGGCCGTCGCAAACCCTGTATCGCTGATATCGCGTTCAAAGAAGATACCTATCAGGGACTGCTGAAAAAATGCCTGGGCGTGAGCCGCATTTTGCAACGTTTTACCCGCGAAGGTGAGCATGTCGGGATGCTGTTGCCAAATGCCACGATCACGGCGGCGGCGCTGTTTGGCGCGTCAATGCGCAACCGTATTCCGGCGTTGCTTAACTACACTGCGGGTGCCAAAGGGCTGCAAAGCGCGATGAAAGCGGCGCAGATCAAAACCATTATTACCTCCCGCCAGTTCCTTGAAAAAGGCAAACTGACGCACCTGCCGGAGAACGTGCCAGAGGCGAACTGGGTCTATCTGGAAGATTTGAAAGACACGGTGACCACGCAGGACAAGCTGTGGATCCTGTTCCATCTGATCTTCCCGCGTCGTGCGATGCTGCCGCAAAAAGCCGATGATGCAGCACTGGTGCTGTTTACTTCGGGTTCTGAAGGTAATCCGAAAGGCGTGGTGCATTCACACGCCAGCCTGCTGGCTAACGTCGAGCAAATCCGTACCGTGGCGGACTTTACGCCACGTGACCGCTTTATGTCGTCGCTGCCGCTGTTCCACGCCTTTGGCCTGACCGTCGGATTGTTAACGCCGCTGATTACCGGCGCTCGCGTGTTCCTGTATCCGAGTCCGCTGCATTACCGCATCGTGCCCGAACTGGTCTACGACCAGAACTGTACCGTGCTGTTTGGTACTTCAACGTTCCTGGGCAATTACGCCCGCTTTGCCCATCCGTATGATTTTGCCCGCTTGCGGTATGTGGTGGCCGGTGCGGAAAAACTGGCTGAAAGCACCAAGGAAATCTGGCAGAACAAATTTGGTATCCGCATTCTCGAAGGCTACGGTGTGACCGAATGTGCGCCGGTGGTGGCGATCAACGTACCGATGGCGACTAAAGTAAACACCGTCGGCAAGATTTTGCCGGGCATGGAGTCTCGTCTGATTACCGTGCCGGGCATTGAGGAGGGCGGTCGTCTGCAACTGCGTGGCCCGAACATCATGAAAGGCTATCTGCGCGTCGAAAATCCGGGTGTGCTGGAAACTCCGCAGGCTGAGAATGCCGCAGGTGAAATGCAGGCGGGCTGGTATGACACCGGTGATATCGTCACGCTGGATGAAAAAGGTTTCTGTGCCATCCGTGGTCGCGTGAAGCGTTTTGCCAAACTGGCGGGGGAAATGGTGTCGCTGGAAAGCGTCGAGCAACTGGCGATCAAGGCTTCACCCGATAAACAGCATGCGGCGACATCGCGCAGTGATGCCAGCAAAGGCGAGGCACTGGTGCTGTTCACCACCGATCCTGAATTACGTCGTGATGCGTTAAGTAAAGCTGCCCGTGAACTGGGGTTGCCGGAACTGGCCGTGCCGCGTGAAATTCGCGTCGTTAAAGCGTTACCGTTGCTCGGCAGCGGTAAACCCGATTTTGTCACCCTGCGCGAGATGGCAGAGAACCCGGAGAGTGAAGCATGAGTCAGCCTTTAAAGGCGGCTGCAGGGCCGTTGATGTCAAAGAGTATGACGGCGGTGATCGTGGCGCAGTTCCTGTCGGCTTTCGGTGATAACGCGCTGTTGTTTGCCGCGCTGGCGCTGATCAAACAACAGCTTTATCCCGACTGGAGCCAGCCCGTTTTACAAATGGCGTTTGTGGCGACGTACATCATTCTCGCGCCGTTTGTCGGGCAGTTTGCCGACAGTTTTTCCAAAGGCCGCGTGATGATGGTCGCTAACCTGCTGAAACTGGCGGGCGCGGCGGTGATTTGCGCGGGCATGAATCCGTTCCTCGGTTATACGCTGGTCGGCATTGGCGCTGCGGCTTATTCACCGGCGAAATACGGCATTCTGGGCGAGATCGCCAGTGGTGAACAACTGGTGAAAGCCAATGGCCTGATGGAAGCCTCTACCATTGCCGCGATCCTGCTGGGTTCTGTGGCCGGTGGCGCACTGGCAGACTGGAGCATTCTGGCGGCGCTCGGTATCTGTGTGCTGGCGTATGGCGCGGCAGTGGCGGCAAACTGGTTTATTCCGAAGCTGAACCCGGCGCGTCCGGGGCAGTCGTGGAATCCGGCAAAAATGAGCCGGACGTTTTTCTCTGCCTGCAAAACCTTGTGGCAGGATGGCGAAACCCGCTTCTCGCTGGTCGGTACCAGCTTGTTCTGGGGCGCGGGCGTGACGCTGCGTTTCCTGCTGGTGCTGTGGGTTCCCGTGGCGCTGGGCATCACCGATAACAAAACCCCGACCTTGCTGAATGCGATGGTGGCGATCGGGATTGTGTTTGGTGCGGGAGCAGCGGCGAAGTTAATCCGTCTGGAAACCGTGAAACGCTGCCTGCCAGCAGGCGTCGCCATTGGTATCGCCGTGGTGGTCTTTGCGCTGCAAACCAGCATGCTGAGTTCTTACATTGTGCTGGTGGTGGTGGGGGTTTTAGGCGGCTTCTTTGTGGTCCCGCTGAATGCCCTGTTGCAACATCGCGGTAAAATTTCTGTCGGTGCCGGTAACGCGATTGCCGTACAGAATCTGGGTGAAAACACCGCCATGCTGCTGATGCTCGGCTTGTATTCGCTGGTGGTGATGGCCGGTGCGCCGGTGGTGGCGATTGGCATCGGGTTCGGTGTGGTGTTCGCGCTGGCGATTGCCGGGTTGTGGATCTGGAAAAACATGCAGAAACGCCGTATGACGTAATGTTGTTTTCGCACAAAAGAAAAGGGCGCTCAGCGTAATGCCGATCGTTTAAGGATCAGTTGACCGATCCGGTGGCTCGTGTAAAAAGGGTTCATGCTCATCATGGACCCTTTTTAAATGGAACTTTCACAAGCTCTCGGTATTATCAATCTTACTGCCCCC
>NZ_JAHXYO010000023.1:0-78354 GCF_019969905.1 Rahnella sp. GSA61A
TTTGCCTGGCGGCAGTAGCGCGGTGGTCCCACCTGACCCCATGCCGAACTCAGAAGTGAAACGCCGTAGCGCCGATGGTAGTGTGGGGTCTCCCCATGCGAGAGTAGGGAACTGCCAGGCATCAAATAAGTGGAAAGCCCCGTACGAAAGTGCGGGGATTTTTGCTATGCGGAATTTGGATAATGGCAGAAGATCGAAAACTACTGTTTTTGCTGATTTTCCAGCCACCTGATAACAAATTCTCCAACGTCTTCTATCTTATTTATATTCAAGACGCTAATTGTCGTTGAAATAGTCTCTGATAGACAATCACTAGCCACAGCAACAGCATGAATATCAATTAACTGTTCCAATATTCCCCCTGTTCCTTCCCTGTGCAGCACAATTTTGTCGATCTCTTCATGCTTGAACCCTTCAACGAAGATCATATCCAGTTTATTGCGGTCAAAACGCGTCGCAAGATAGTCTAGGTTTAGATGATCCTGCTCGGGCATTTCTGTCATTAATGCCCATCGGCTGCTGCTGGCAACCATAGTCTGGTCTGCACCCGCTTTACGTAGCTCAAAGCTATCTTTCCCTGGAGTATCTACATCCACATCATGATGTGTATGCTTTATCAGACCGGTTCGTATACCACGTTGACGCAAATAGGGGATAAGCTGCTTCAGCAATGTTGTTTTTCCTGTTCCGCTGTGAGCGACGATCCCAAGCAAGGGAATTTGTTGATTTATCATATGAAAATATCGTGGTGATTAGCTTTCCAATGTGACACATCTTCAGGCGTGTTGAGATTGGAAAACGCTGTGGATTCGTTGAACAATACTGCTTTTGCGTCAATCTGATGAAAGAAAATCATTAATTTCCTGTCGCCATTTGCGAGATAGGTTTCCAGTACTGGAATCAGATTACGGTTCAGCAGACAAAGTGTCGGATGCCCGCGTTCAGGGTCACAGGCAAAAACTGCCCGTTGCCCGGCCGCGTTGGCTAAAAAGGCTTCGGTGAGATTTAACGGAAAGGCTGGTACGTCACAGGGAACGAACAGTACCCACTCGGTTTTACTGGCAGATAATGCGGCAAGCATTCCTGCAAGGGGGCCCTGAAAATCCTGTGTAATGTCAGGGACCGTCTGGAAATTTCGGCCATATCGTTTCGTGTTTCGGTTACAGCTGATGAGAATATCTCCGACTTGTGGGCGTAATCTTTCGGCAATATGTTCAAATAAGGGTTTACCATTAATTTCGACCAGCCCTTTGTCTTCACCCATCCTGCTCGAACGACCACCCGCTAAAATCACGCCGGTAATGTTATCCTGCCCCATAATATTTACCTGTAAAAATGTCTATATTCCGCTCATTGTAACGCCTTACCTTGCGGTCAGGCAGGTTTAACTGTTACCCGGTCAGCTTGTCCTTTCCCTGAAGAAATAACCCTGTTATTTTTAGGGTCTGCAACTACGTTGAAAGGGAATATCATGAAAGAACATCGCGTAAATGAGTTGATCGAACTGCTGCATCCTGCATGGAAAGAAGATTGCGATCTTAACCTGATGGAGTTTATTCAGAAGCTGGCGACAGAATGTGGTTATCAGGGACCTTTGGGAGAACTGAGTGATGACATGTTGATTTATCACCTGAAAATGCGCGGAACTGACAGCACGACTGAAATCCCAGGTTTAAAGAAAGATTATGAGGATGACTTTAAAACTGCACTTTTACGTGCCCGTGGCGTGATTAAAGATTGATGTAAACTTATGTGAACTTCATGCGAACCGCCAAAAATAGATGATACTATTTCCCATTGTCACTTTTCTGTGCGGCTAACCCGAATGAAGTTATGAACAATTCTGCTTTTAATTTTCAGGCATTGTCGCCGGATCTTATCCTTGATGCGTTAGAGAGTATCGGTCTGATTGCTGAGTCCGGCCTCACTGCCTTAAACAGCTATGAGAATCGTGTCTACCAGTTTCTGGGAGAAGACAGAAAACGTTATGTAGTGAAGTTCTACCGGCCGGAGCGCTGGAGTGAAGAACAAATCCACGAAGAGCACCAGTTTTCTCGTGATATGGCTGATGCTGAAATCCCTGCTGTTGCCCCTCTTTCTATTAATAAAGATACACTTCATCACTACCAGGGTTATATGTTCACCGTGTTTCCAAGCGTCGGTGGCCGTCAGTATGAAATAGATAATCTCGATCAGCTGGAATGGGTGGGGCGATTCCTCGGGCGTATCCATCAGGTTGGCAGTGAAAGTCTCTTCACCGCACGCCCGACAATTGGCCTCGATGAATACCTTTCCCGACCACGTGATGTCCTGGCGCAGTGTCCTCTGATCCCCAAAAGCCTGCGAGAGCCTTTTTTAACTGCGACAGATAAACTGATCACGACGACCCGGGAATTCTGGCATACCGACTGGCAGCCTTTGCGCTTACATGGGGATTGCCATCCGGGGAATATTCTCTGGCGAGATGGCCCGCTGTTTGTGGATATGGATGATGCCCGTAATGGTCCGGCAATCCAGGATCTCTGGATGTTGTTACATGGCGACCAAAGTGAGCAAAGGCTTCAGTTAGATATCTTGCTGGAAGCTTATGGAGAGTTTGCTGATTTAGATACAAGTGAACTGTCTTTGATGGAGCCGCTGCGTGCTATGCGCATGGTTTATTATCTGGCCTGGGTCGCCCGTCGCTGGGACGATCCTGCATTTCCTAAGAGCTTCCCCTGGATGCAGGACGAAGATTTTTGGCGTGGTCAGATAGCGGCTTTCACTGAGCAAATTAAGAAATTACAGGCACCTCCTTTACGGCTGATGCCAATGTATTGAGTCACGATTAACGTTCAAGTTTAATTAAATGGAGATAGGCTTTATATGAAAAAGATATTCCTGGCACTGGTTGGTATGGTTATGGCCTTCAGTGTATCTGCAGCGCAATTTTCTGATGGCGCGCAATACGTTACTTTAGATAAAACCGTAGCTAATGAGCCACAGGTACTCGAGTTTTTCTCATTTTATTGCCCGCACTGCTACCAGTTTGAACAAGTCTGGCATGTCTCTGACAGCATCCGTAAGAACCTGCCAAAAGATGTGAAATACACTAAATACCACGTTGAGTTCCTAGGTCCGTTAGGTAAGCAACTAACTCAGGCATGGGCTGTGGCTATTGCTCTGGGTGTTGAAGAAAAAGTCAGCCCGCTGATGTTTGATGCTGTGCAGAAACAGCAGTCGGTACAAAATGCTGATGATATCCGTAAAGTCTTTATTCAGGCGGGTGTTAAGGGAGAAGATTATGATGCCGCACTTAACAGCTTCGTCGTGAAATCACTGGTTGTTCAGCAGGAAAAAGCCGCTGCTGATTTGGGTCTGCAAGGCGTCCCTTCTGTATTTGTGAATGGGAAATACATGGTTAAAAATGACGGACTTGATACCAGCTCAATGGATATGTATGTCAAACAATATTCTGATGTGATCAATTTCTTAGCGACCAAAAAATAAGAATTCTTGATCTCGGCGCCAGCTTTCGGGCTGGCGTTATATTTTCTGAAAAAAATAACAACCAAAATGAGTACCCTATGAAATATAAATAATTTATGCCCGGAATGTTTCCTGTAAATATTACTATCCACAATAGCTATTAAGCTTCTATTACACGACTATTTCATAAAAAAACCGATAACCTGATGAAACCAGTAGTTAAAATTCTGGAGTATTTTCCGGATATGATCAGATAATAATTTACTATAAAAACTATTCACAAAGTTATCCACAGGATGATCCTTCGAGATCCCTCGCAACTTCGCAATGAATTTCCCTCTCAAGGTTCGTCTTTCCCGCTGGCTATGGCATCCTTAGAGCATGTCTGATCACGAATAAAGAAGAGTTATGGCCCAGATAGCAGAAAACCCCTTAATCCTGGTAGACGGTTCGTCTTACCTTTATCGCGCCTATCATGCGTTTCCTCCGCTGACCAACTCTGCGGGTGAACCGACCGGTGCGATGTACGGTGTGCTTAACATGTTGCGCAGTTTATTGCTGCAATACACACCAAGCCATGTCGCTGTGGTTTTTGACGCGAAAGGCAAAACCTTCCGTGACGAACTTTTCGAACAGTACAAATCTCACCGTCCTCCGATGCCGGATGACCTGCGCTCTCAAATTGAGCCTCTTCACCAAATGGTCAAAGCAATGGGGTTGCCTTTGCTGGTGGTCTCTGGTGTAGAAGCGGACGACGTAATCGGTACGCTGGCACTCGAAGCTGAACAGGCGGGTCATGCTGTTCTGATCAGCACCGGTGATAAAGATATGGCGCAGCTCGTGACACCGGGCGTGACATTAATTAATACCATGAACAACGCGATTCTGGGGCCAGATGAAGTTGTCGAGAAGTACGGTGTTCCGCCTTCGCTGATCATCGATTTCCTCGCCCTGATGGGCGACTCCTCGGACAATATTCCAGGCGTGCCGGGCGTGGGGGAGAAAACCGCACAAGCCTTGTTACAAGGCATTGGTGGTCTTGATGCGTTGTATGCCGATCTTGATAAAGTATCGACACTCAGTTTCCGCGGCGCCAAAACCATGGCCGCCAAACTCGCTGATAATAAAGACGTCGCCTATCTCTCTTATCAGCTGGCGACCATTAAAACTGACGTGAAGCTGGATTTAACCTGTGCAGAGCTGACGGTTTCTGAACCTGATGCTGATGAACTGCACAAGCTTTTTGGTCGCTATGAATTCAAACGCTGGCTGGCTGATGTTGAATCCGGTACCTGGCTGAGCGGTAAAAAATCAGCAGGTAAAGCGCCGGCAGCAGCGAAGAAAAGCGCACAGGCTGAAGACACAACTTCAGCAGCAGTGATCGAACCTAACCAGCTTTCTCAGGACGGTTACGTCACCATTTTGGATCAGGCGACGCTGGATGAATGGATCGGTTATCTGAAAGGCTCTGAGGTGTTTGCATTCGATACAGAAACGGATGGTCTGGATACGCTGACCGCCAATCTGATTGGCTTATCTTTTGCTACAGAAGCAGGTAAAGCAGCCTATTTACCGGTTGCTCATGATTATCTGGATGCGCCGGTACAGTTGGATCGTGATGAAGTATTGAAACAGCTCAAGCCGATACTCGAAGATGAAAAGCAGCTGAAAGTGGGTCAGAACCTGAAATTCGACCGCGGCGTGTTACTGCGTTATGACATCGAATTAAAAGGCATTGCCTTTGATACCATGCTCGAGTCCTATGTGCTCGACAGCGTATCTGGCCGCCATGATATGGACAGCCTGGCCGATCGCTATCTCGGCCATAAGACCGTCAGTTTTGAAGAGATCGCAGGTAAAGGCAAGAACCAGCTGACCTTCAACCAAATCGCGCTGGAGCAAGCGGCGCCCTATGCGGCAGAAGATGCTGATGTCACATTACAATTGCATCAGGCACTGTGGCCTCGGATTGCGGAAAGCGAATCCCTGAAGACTGTTTTCACGGATATCGAAATGCCGCTGGTACCTGTGCTGTCTCATATCGAGCGCACTGGCGTTCTGATTGATCAGAATATCCTCGCCGCCCACTCAAAAGAACTGGCTATCCGTCTGAATGAGCTGGAAAACAAGGCACATGAACTGGCAGAAGAACCTTTCAACCTGTCTTCGACCAAACAATTGCAGGCCATTCTGTATGAAAAACAGAAATTACCGATTCTGAAGAAAACGCCGGGTGGCGCGCCATCGACTAATGAAGAAGTTCTGGCTGAGCTGGCTCTGGATTACCCGCTGCCAAAAGTCATTCTTGAATATCGTGGTCTGGCAAAACTGAAATCGACCTATACCGATAAACTGCCATTGATGATCAATCCGCAGTCCGGACGTGTGCACACGTCTTATCATCAGGCAGTGACTGCCACCGGGCGTCTATCTTCCAGTGATCCAAACCTGCAAAATATTCCGGTGCGTAATGACGAAGGTCGCCGCATCCGTCAGGCGTTTATCGCGCCGAAAGACTACATTATTCTCGCTGCCGACTACTCGCAGATTGAACTGCGTATCATGGCGCATTTATCTAAGGATGAAGGTTTGCTGAAAGCGTTCGCCGAGGGGAAAGATATCCACCGCGCGACTGCCGCAGAAGTCTTCGGTACGCCGCTGGAGAAAGTATCCGGTGAGCAACGCCGCAGTGCGAAAGCGATTAACTTCGGCCTGATTTATGGCATGAGCGCCTTTGGTCTGTCGCGCCAGCTAAATATTCCGCGCAAAGAATCCCAGCGTTATATGGATTTGTACTTTGAGCGCTATCCGGGCGTGCTGGAATACATGGAACGCACCCGCACTCAGGCGTCTGAGCAGGGTTACGTTGAAACGCTGGATGGTCGCCGTCTGTATCTGCCAGACATTAAGTCCAGTAACGCCATGCGCCGTAAAGGTGCGGAGCGTGCAGCGATCAACGCCCCGATGCAAGGAACGGCTGCGGATATTATCAAGCGTGCGATGATAAACGTCGCTGACTGGCTGAAACAACCGGATGCGCCGCGTGCCCGCATTATCATGCAAGTACACGATGAACTGGTGTTTGAAGTGCATAAAGATGATGTGGAAGTGGCAAGCGAAAAAATCCGCAATCTTATGGAAGCAAGCATGACGCTGGCCGTTCCACTGAAAGTAGATGTGGGCACTGGCGAAAACTGGGATCAGGCTCACTAAGTGAATAGTTATTAAGCTTTTTTTGTAATTAAGCTACAGGATTATGTGCTCATACCATGCGAGTGATCGCATAATCCGCGATTTTTGTGTAAGTAAACTACAAAAAGTTCTTTTTCCCCGTCAGAAAATAGGGTAAAGTTTCTCTCGTAGGGTACAGAGGTAAGATGTTCTATCTTTCAGACCTTTTACTTCACGTAATCGGATTTGGCTGAATATTTTAGCCGCCCCAGGCATTTATGTCTGGGGCGTTTTTTATTGGATTTTTCATAGCGTTATACCCATAAAAAAGGGCAACCTTGCGGTCACCCCTTTCTGTTCTTTACTTACATTTCCCCGTTCCCGGGGCGCTACTATTCGCCTTCGTTAGAAAGCTCTTCTTCCTGCACTTCCGGCGGGATTTCGCTGAACCAGGTGTTCAGTTTGTCACTCAGTTTATCCACGCCCATTTTCTTCGGTGAGGAAAATGCCTCTACCTGAATATCACCCATGAATTCTTTCACCGCTTCACGGACCATTTTTATCTGCGCCTGACGTGCGCCTGAAGCCAGTTTGTCGGCTTTAGTCAGCAGCAACATGACCGGCGTACCCACATCAACTGCCCACTGAATCATTTGTTGATCGAGATCTTTAAGCGGATGGCGGATATCCATCAACACAACCAGACCTTTGAGGGAGTTACGCATTTGCAGATATTCGCCCAGCGCGCGCTGCCATTTGCGCTTCATTTCTTCCGGTACTTCCGCGTAGCCATAACCCGGCAAGTCGACCAGGCGGATGCCCGGCTTCACTTCGAACAGGTTGATGAGCTGAGTACGGCCAGGCGTTTTACTGGTACGTGCGAGGCTTTTCTGCTGTGTCAGGGTATTCAGCGCACTGGATTTGCCGGCGTTTGAACGACCAGCAAATGCGACTTCAATGCCTGCGTCAGATGGCAAATGCCGGATATCCGGGGCGCTCATGACGAAATGGGTCATATGATAGTTGTAAGTTTGGCTGGTCAAAGCGTGCGTCTCCGTGAGGCATGAGTATCTGGCTGGCGATTATAACTGCAACACAGCCGAGATGCGTTCGTGTTTTTAAAATCCGAATGATGAGGCGAAGGGACCACAGAGATGAAGGCGGGGGAAATTGCCTTCATGATGTAAGACATTTGCTATTCATGATGCGGGTTATTTCGCTTGTTTTGTCGCCGAATTTTTTAATGTTATTCAATTTCAATAAGATAAAATTGATGTCGTTATGAAATCGACAAGACGGCTGGCGGGTATCTTGAGCCTTTGTGCCAGTCGGGTAAAGTATTTCTTACGCGGTGAAGGCGAGCAGGGAAACAAGGACGATTATTGCATTCACGGATCACGGGAAATGCATCGCGATTTAAGGATGAACGGAGCCGGAGGCTCTGAAAGGCAAAGGAAAAACCGGGACGTTGATGCTATACAGGGAAAGTATTTGATGAATATCCTTCTGAGGAAGGAAAGAAAAAGGCAGCAAGGTTACCTTGCTGCCTTTTTTCTTTGCCCGCTTTCTGCTAGATTCCGGCGCAAATCTATACTAAATGTACACACCTAAGAGCAGATGCCATGAAACAGCCAGCGAAAGCACCGCGCGCCAATACCGCGACAGCTAAAACGAAGAAGAAAAGTCGTGTCGAGCTTGATATCGAAGCGCGCGAACGCAAGCGTGACAACAAGCGCCGTGGCCATAAAGCAGGCTCACGCGCCAATCCGGATGCGGCCCAGAACCAAAGCGGCGCGGGCACGAAAAAAGCCGATCCGCGTATCGGTAGCAAAAAAGCCGTGCCTTTGATCGTTGAGACCGTTACGAACAATGCAGCGAAAGCTAAAAAAGCCGCACAGCCGAAGCAAGATGCAAAACCTAAGATGACACCGGAAGAAGAACTGACGTTACTCGAAAATGATGAGCGTCTGGATTCTTTGCTGGATCTCATCGACGATGGCAAAGCATTAAGCGCAGAAGATCAGGCTTATGTTGATCAGACACTTGATCGCATCGACGTTCTGATGGAAATCCTCGGCATCGAACTCGGCGAAGATGAAGATGACGAAGAAGAAGAGAAAAACGAAGACATGATGCAGTTGCTCAAGCGCGGAAATCCAAAAGAAGGTTTCTAAGCTATGCGCTGGGTCATCCCGGCAATAGCCTTACTCTTTGCATGTTATCTGCTTTGGTTATTCGGTAAACTACGCCGGTTATCGAAAACCAAAGCACGTTTGCGCAGAGCGACCTTTGCACGGCAGGCTCAAAGCCTGCCTGTAAAGCGAACCGGTCGCATCCGACGCCGGAAGGAGTGAGTACCCCATGTCAGAACAGACTACCGTCTGGGATTTAGCGCTGATCCAGAAATACAATTATTCGGGTCCGCGATACACATCCTATCCAACAGCACTTGAGTTCAGTGAACGCTACGATAATACCGCTTTCGAAAATGCGGCTGCCCGTTATCCGGCACGCTCGCTCTCATTGTACGTGCACATTCCTTTCTGCCATAAGCTCTGCTACTTCTGCGGCTGCAATAAACTGGTGACCCGCCAGCAGCATAAAGCCGAAGAATATCTCAACGTGCTTGAAAAAGAGATCAGTCACCGTGCACCGCTCTTTAAAGGTCGTCAGGTCAGTCAGCTGCATTGGGGCGGTGGTACTCCGACTTACCTCGATAAAGCGCAGATAAGCCGTCTGATGGGCCTTCTGCGGGCACACTTTGATATCCTGCCCGACGCAGAAATGTCACTGGAGGTAGATCCACGTGAAATTGAGCTTGATGTGCTTGACCATCTGCGCAGCGAAGGCTTTAACCGCCTGAGTATGGGGGTCCAGGATTTCAACAAAGAAGTGCAGCTTCTGGTTAACCGTGAGCAGGATGAAGATTTCATCTTTGCCCTCATTGCACGCGCCCGGGCGCTGGGTTTCAACTCGACTAATATCGATCTGATTTACGGTCTGCCGAAACAGACGGCAGAAAGTTTTGCTTACACGCTGCAGCGTGTGGCAGAGCTCAACCCTGATCGTCTGAGTGTGTTCAATTATGCGCACATGCCAAAATTGTTCGCCGCTCAGCGCAAAATCAAAGATGCTGATTTGCCTGGTGCGGAAGAGAAATTGAAAATTTTGCAGGAAACCATCGCTTCACTGACCGGTTTCGGCTATCGCTTTATCGGGATGGATCACTTTGCTCGCCCTGATGACGAACTGGCGATCGCCCAGCGCGAAGGCAAATTGCACCGCAATTTCCAGGGCTACACCACGCAGGGCGACAGTGATTTGCTGGGAATGGGCGTTTCGGCCATCAGCATGCTCGGCGATACCTACGCGCAGAACGAAAAAGATATCAAAACCTATTACGCTCATGTGGAAGCGCAGGGACATGCCTTATGGCGCGGTCTGGAAATGACGAATGATGACTGCCTTCGTCGCGATGTCATTAAATCTCTGATCTGCCATTTTGAGCTGAATTTTGCTGATATCGAACAGCGTTACGACATTCGTTTTACCGATTATTTTGCTGATGATCTGGCACTGCTGAAGCCGCTGGCTGAAGACGGGCTGGTTGAGGTGAGTGGCACGCATATTCAGGTGACACCGCGCGGGCGTTTGCTGATCCGTAATATCTGTATGTGCTTTGATATTTATCTGCGACGTCAGGTGCGCCAGCAACAATTCTCCCGCGTTATCTGACAGTCTGCTCTGCAAATAAAAACAGCCGCATAAGCGGCTGTTTTGCTGTCTGGTGCGAGGACTTTTATTCCATGCCCAGTTCTTTCAGTTTGCGGGTCAGGGTATTTCGCCCCCAGCCCAGCAACCGTGCCGCTTCCTGTTTATGTCCCTGTGTATGGCGCAGCGCCGTGGTCAGTAATGTACGTTCCATTTCAGGTTGCGCTTCTGACAGCAGGTTTTGATGACCGGAACGCAGCGCACGGTCTGCCCATTGTGCCAGCAATGTCGCCCAACTGTCTGGCAGACTCTGACCACCGGTTTCAGGGGCCGAGGTCTCAAACAGTTCGCTGGGTAAATCCTGAATCAGCACTTCCTGACCCGCCGCCATGACGGTGAGCCAGCGGCAGGTGTTTTCCAGCTGGCGCACATTGCCCTGCCATGGCAATCGCGTCAGTGCCGTTTCTGTTTCCGGATGCAGGTTTTTTGCTTCCACACCCAGCTCTTTAGCCGCGACTTGCAGGAAGTAACGCGCCAGACGCGGGATGTCTTCACGACGTTCACGCAGCGGCGGCAGATGGACGCGGATAACGTTCAGGCGGTGGAATAAATCCTCGCGGAATTTCCCTTCCTGAACCCGTAGCTCCAGATTCTGGTGAGTCGCAGCGATAATACGCACGTCCACTTTCACCGGCGCATAACCGCCAACACGATAGAACTGGCCATCTGCCAGCACGCGAAGCAGACGGGTTTGCACATCAAGCGGCATATCCCCGATTTCATCGAGGAACAGCGTGCCGTTATCGGCTTGTTCAAAACGTCCCTGACGGACGGTGTTGGCGCCGGTAAACGCCCCTTTCTCGTGGCCGAATAATTCGGACTCAATCAGGTCTTTCGGGATAGCAGCCATATTCAGCGCGATAAAGGGCGCTTTGGCGCGCGGGCTGTGGCGGTGTAAGGCGTGAGCGACCAGCTCTTTACCTGTACCGGATTCCCCATTAATCAGCACACTGATTGAAGAACGGGACAAACGGCCGATGATGCGAAATACGTCCTGCATAGCGGGCGCTTCACCGATAATGTCTGCGGTCGGGCCACTCGCAGGCTGGCTGCGTGCCGGTTGCTGTTGTTCCTGATAATGACTGATGGCTCGTTCAACCAGTGCCACGGCTTCATCAATGTCGAACGGTTTTGGCAGATAATCAAACGCACCTTGCTGATAGGCGCTGACTGCAGCATCCAGATCGGAGTGTGCTGTCATTATGATGACCGGAAGCATCGGGTGACGTTGTTTAATCTGCTTTAACAGCGCTAAACCGTCCATCCCGGGCATACGGATATCTGATAACAAAACGTCAGGGGTTTGAGTCGCAATGGCATCAAGCACTTCATTGCCGCTGTCAAACGTGGTGCACGTTAAACCGGCTCCAGTGAGCGCACGTTCAAGTACCCAGCGGATGGAGCTATCGTCATCGACGATCCAGACTATCCCTCGTTGCATAAGAACCTCACTGGCGAATAGGCAGGAATACCGAGAATTCGGTATGTCCTGGCCAACTGTTAAATTCAACTTTACCCGAATGCTGATCAATCAAACTGCGCGCGATGGACAGGCCCAAACCGGTGCCCCCTTCGCGGCCACTGACCATGGGGTAAAAAAGGGTGTCCTGCAAATGCGCCGGTACGCCGGGGCCATCATCTTCAATATCGATACGGGCCACCAGACGATAACGCACGCCGTGTAACGTAATCTGGAAAGCAGTACGCGTGCGTAATGTAATTGTGCCGCCTTCCTCCCCCAGCGCCTGTAATGCGTTGCGGGTGATGTTTAACAAAATCTGTTCTATCTGATCGGGGTCGTGCGCCAGTTCAGGCAGGCTCGGATCATAGTCCCGCACCAGCTGAACGTTATCCGGCTTCTCCATCGAGACCAGTTGGCAAACCCGTTCCGCAACCTGGTGAATACTTTGTGTCACATGCTGGCTCGGACGTTGCGGGCCCAGCAATCTGTCGACCAGATTACGCAGACGGTCAGCCTGCTCAATAATGACTTTCGTATATTCCAGCAAGGCCGGATCGGGCAGCGCTCTGGATAATAATTGTGCTGCGCCACGCAACCCGCCGAGCGGATTCTTGATTTCATGTGCCAGACCGCGGATCAAATCACGCGCAGCAACCTGTTGAGCGTGCTGTAATTGTTCCTGGCTCAGGCGGCGCTGATTATCCATCGGCGCCAGTTCCACCAGAATGAAACCTTCTGGCAGCATCTGTGCGGTCAGCGACAACACATGCGCGCGGCCGTCTACGACCAGCGTCACTTCACTGTCTGTAAAGCCTTGTCCGGCTGTCAGACTTTCACGCATTAATTCGATGTTCAGCGAAAAATATCCCACCAGTTCTGGCAAAGGGGTGCCAAAAAGCTTTCGGGAACTTTGCGCCAGTAACTGCTGAGCTGCCGGATTGGCATAATGCACAGCCAATTCGTCGTCTAACAGCAGAACGCTGTTGATTAAGGAATTCAGGATCTGCCCAGCATCGGGCAGTTTGCCAGTTGCCATACCGCAGTCTCCCGCACCTGATTGGTGCATTTTATCTCGCTACCCGGTGAAATCACGGGTCAGAGGGGTTGAGCAGGAAAGAGTGTGGAGAAAAAAGCCCATCCGGAGATGGGCTGAAAGTTTCCACGGCAACAAATATAAATCGTCTTACTTAATTTTGACGCTGAAGGGTTTGTGAACACAGGCCTTCAGTCGGGTATTACCCTCAGCGCCAGCCCGAAGACGAGCGCTGAGTCCGGTTTAATCGAAAAATTAAACGCTGTAGTAAAGTTCGAACTCAACCGGATGCGGAGTCATGCGCACGCGGTCCATTTCTTCTTTACGCAGACCGATATAAGCATCGATAGCGTCGTCAGTGAACACGCCACCACGGGTCAGGAACTCGCGGTCTTCGTTCAGTGCGTTCAGGGCTTCTTCCAGTGAACCTGCAACTTTTGGAATTTCTGCTTCTTCTTCCGGTGGCAGGTCATACAGGTTTTTGTCCATCGCATCGCCAGGGTGGATCTTGTTGATGATACCGTCCAGGCCAGCCATCATCAGTGCAGCAAACGCCAGGTATGGGTTAGCCGCTGGATCAGGGAAACGTGCTTCGATACGCATCGCTTTAGGCGTTGATACGTGTGGAATACGGATGGATGCAGAACGGTTACGCGCAGAGTAAGCCAGCATTACTGGCGCTTCGTAGCCCGGGACCAGACGCTTGTAGGAGTTGGTGGTCGGGTTAGCGTAGGCGTTGATTGCTTTAGCGTGCTTAATGATACCGCCGATGTAGAACAGTGCCATTTCAGACAGGCCGCCGTATTTGTCGCCAGCGAACAGGTTGTTACCGTTCTTGGACAGAGACATGTGGCAGTGCATACCTGAACCGTTATCGCCAAACATTGGTTTTGGCATGAAGGTCGCAGTTTTGCCAAATGCGTGAGCCACGTTGTGAACCACGTATTTGTAGATTTGGATTTCGTCAGCTTTTTTAGTCAGGGTGTTGAAGCGGGTTGCCACTTCGTTCTGACCAGCGGTTGCCACTTCGTGGTGGTGAGCTTCAACAACCAGACCCATTTCTTCCATGGTCAGACACATGGTAGAACGCAGATCCTGAGAGGAGTCGACCGGAGGAACCGGGAAGTAACCGCCTTTTACTGCAGGACGGTGGCCTTTGTTGCCGCCTTCGTATTTGGTGCTTGAGTTCCATGCGCCTTCGATATCATCGATAGCGACGTGAGAACCGGAGATGCTGCTGCCGAAGCGCACATCATCAAACAGGAAGAATTCTGGCTCTGGCCCGAACAGAACGGTGTCCGCGATACCGGAAGAGCGCAGGAAATCTTCTGCACGTTTTGCGGTAGAACGTGGGTCGCGGTCATAACCTTGCAGCGTGGTTGGCTCAAGGATGTCGCAACGAATGATCAGGGTAGTTTCTTCGTAGAATGGGTCAAGAACAGCAGTGCTCGCATCTGGCATCAAGACCATGTCAGATTCGTTAATGCCTTTCCAGCCACCGATTGAAGAGCCGTCAAACATTTTGCCTTCTTCGAAGAAGTCAGCGCTAACCTGGTGCGCAGGAATGGTGACGTGCTGTTCTTTGCCTTTGGTATCAGTGAAGCGTAAATCTACGAATTTCACTTCATGCTCATTCAGCATCGTCAAAACGTGTTCAGCGGACATACTAGTTCTCCCGAATTTCTCATTATCGTCGTGGAACGAATAACCATTTTTGGTCTTTAGTTGGAAATAACAGCCTTACTGGAACTGGCGTGTAGACTGAACAGCGCTATTATTTGTCTGGTCAGGCTCTTCACCCTGTAAAAAATTTTTTACCCTAAAAAACTTTTACTCTAAAAACTATTAGCGAAAACTGTGCCAACTTTGAGAAAATGCAAACAACGCCATTTTACAGGGCTTTTGCACTCGACAAGTATGCACCATAACGGAATTCCCGCACTAAAATGGTGCTAACTGTGAGAGTGAAAGCACTACAATGGTGCGTCATAATGGTTCAGTGGTCTTTTTGCACCGTGAAAGGGATCACAAAGTAGCCATCCATAAGTTGTTTCAACAAGATCCTTGTGATCTTGTTTAGAACCTCGCTTAATACGTGTACAATAGCGCGCTATTTCTAATGCCTGAGGCAAAGCTGTGATCGAAAATTTGCGTAACATCGCCATTATTGCCCACGTTGACCATGGTAAAACCACCCTGGTCGACAAGCTGCTGCAACAATCCGGTACTTTCGGAGAGCGTGTAGAAGCCACTGAACGCGTAATGGACTCCAACGATTTGGAGAAAGAGCGTGGGATTACCATCCTCGCAAAAAACACCGCCATTAATTGGAAAGACTACCGCATCAACATCGTGGATACCCCAGGACACGCCGACTTCGGCGGTGAGGTAGAGCGTGTGATGTCAATGGTCGACTCGGTGCTGCTGGTTGTGGATGCAATGGATGGCCCAATGCCGCAAACCCGTTTCGTGACCAAAAAAGCCTTCGCTAATGGTCTGAAACCGATCGTGGTAATCAACAAGGTTGACCGCCCTGGCGCGCGTCCTGACTGGGTTGTCGATCAGGTCTTCGACCTGTTTGTAAACCTGGACGCAACCGACGAACAACTCGATTTCCCAATCATCTATGCATCAGCATTGATGGGTATCGCGGGTAACGACCATAACGATATGGCCGAAGACATGACCCCGCTGTACCAGGCGATCGTTGACCACGTATCTCCGCCACAAGTTGAGATGGAAGCACCGTTCCAGATGCAAATCTCTCAGCTGGACTACAACAACTATGTTGGCGTCATCGGCATCGGCCGCATCAAACGCGGTACCGTTAAGCCTAACCAGCAAATCACTGTCATCGACAGCGAAGGCAAAACCCGCAACGGTAAAGTCGGTAAAGTTCTGACCCACATGGGTCTTGAGCGTATCGAAGCCACCGTTGCTGAAGCGGGCGACATCATCGCAATCACCGGCCTGGGCGAACTGAACATTTCCGACACAATCTGTGATCCGGCGAATGTTGAAGCTCTGCCTGCGCTGAGCGTTGATGAACCAACAGTAACCATGTACTTCAACGTAAACACCTCTCCGTTCTGTGGTAAAGAAGGTAAGTATGTGACTTCACGTCAGATCCTTGACCGTCTGAACAAAGAGCTGGTGCACAACGTTGCATTGCGTGTTGAAGAAACTGAAGATGCTGATGCATTCCGTGTTTCAGGCCGTGGTGAACTTCACCTGTCGGTTCTGATCGAAAATATGCGTCGTGAAGGTTTCGAGCTGGCGGTTTCCCGTCCTAAAGTAATCAACCGTAAAATCGATGGCCGCATGCAAGAGCCATTCGAGAACGTGACACTGGATATCGAAGAGCAACACCAGGGTTCTGTTATGCAGGCCATGGGTGAGCGTAAAGGCGATGTCAAAGACATGATCCCAGACGGCAAAGGTCGTATCCGTCTTGATTACCTGATCCCTGCACGTGGCCTGATCGGCTTCCGTACCGAATTCATGACCATGACTTCCGGTACCGGTCTGCTGTACTCCACGTTCAGCCACTACGATGACGTTCGTCCGGGCGAAATCGGCCAGCGTCAGAACGGCGTGCTGATCTCCAACGGTCAGGGTAAAGCGGTTGCGTTCGCACTGTTCAGCTTGCAAGACCGCGGTAAATTGTTCCTGGGTCACGGCGCAGAAGTGTATGAAGGCCAGATTATCGGTATTCACTCACGTTCTAACGACCTGACCGTGAACTGCTTGACCGGTAAGAAACTGACTAACATGCGTGCGTCCGGTACTGACGAAGCAACGACTCTGGTTCCTGCTATCAAAATGTCTCTGGAGCAAGCTCTGGAATTCATCGATGATGACGAACTGGTCGAAGTGACTCCTCTGTCTGTGCGTATCCGTAAACGTCACCTGACCGAGAACGATCGTAAACGTGCAATGCGTGGTCCTAAAGAAGGTTAATCTTCTTTAACGTTTGCCGTTACACAGAAACAGGGTGCCTTCGGGTACCCTGTTTTTTTTATGTTTTTTTCTCCTCCGTTCGTTACGCCCCGTCGCGTTGCCCCTGTTCACTTGTACGTTTTACCGCTAAAGTTAACTGTCATCTTTGAAATCAGGAGCGTGCAATGCTGTACATTTTTGATATGGGAAACGTCATTATTGATATTGATTTCAAACGAGTGCTTGGGGTGTGGAGCCATCTGAGTGGCACCCCGCTGGCGACGCTGACCGAGCGGTTTTCAATGGGCGAGGTGTTCCAGAAACACGAGCGTGGTGAAATCAGCGACGAACAGTTTGCTGCCGATTTATGTCATGAAATGGGTATCGCACTAAGCTTTGAACAATTCAGTGCGGGCTGGCATGCGGTGTTTGTTGGTCTGCGTCCTGAGGTCATTGCCCTGTTTCAGAAACTGCGCGAAGAAGGTCATCGTGTCGTCGTGCTTTCTAATACCAACCGCTTACATCTGGATTTCTGGCCTCACCATTATCCTGAAATCGAAGCCAATACCGACGCGATGTACCTCTCGCAAAATTTGGGTATGCGCAAACCGGAGCCCGAAATTTTCCGGCATGTTCTGGAGAAAGAAGGATTCACCGCCGATCAGGCCGTGTTCTTTGATGATGTTGCTGAAAATATCGAAGCCGCCCGGAATGCTGGCATTGAGGCTGTATGGGTAGAAGATAACCAGACGGTACCGAAATACTTTTCCTGAAGGATGTAAGGATGCAGAAAAGGGCACTGAGCCACTACCTAAAATCGTTGTGGAAATTTACGCGCCTGCTTTTAAAGCGTTCGGATAAAGATGGCCTGACGCTTCTGGCGGGCCATCTGGCCTATGTCTCTTTGCTATCGCTCGTGCCACTGATCGCCGTGGTATTTTCACTTTTTGCATTATTCCCTGTTTTTTCAGAAATCAGCATGCAGCTGAAAACATTCATTTTTTCCAATTTCATGCCCGCGACCGGTAATACTATCCAGCGCTATCTGGAACAGTTTGTTGCCAACTCCAGCAAAATGACGGCCGTGGGCACCTGTGGATTAATCGTCACCGCGCTACTTCTGATAGCCTCGGTAGACAGCGTGCTGAACAAAATCTGGGACAGCAAAACCACGCGTCCGATTGTGTTTTCTTTCGCTGTGTACTGGATGGTGTTAACGCTCGGGCCAATTCTGCTGGTGGCCAGCGTGGCTGTCAGCTCATATCTGCTCTCCCTGAACTGGCTGAACATCAGCGGTGTGCATTCGGTGATCGACCACGCGCTGCGCATTCTGCCCTTGCTGATCTCCTGGGTGACATTCTGGCTGCTCTATCAGGTAGTCCCGACGGTCAGAGTGCCGGCAAAAGATGCCCTGATCGGCGCACTGGTCTCCGGCGTATTATTCGAGTTGAGTAAAAAAATCTTCACCTTATACATTCAGCTTTTCCCGTCATATCAGTTGATTTACGGTGTACTGGCGGTGATCCCCATTTTATTTCTCTGGGTCTATGTCAGCTGGTGTATCGTTCTTCTTGGGGCGGAAATTACCGTCACGCTGGGCGAGTACCGTTCTCTAAGAAAATTGCAGTCTGCTCAACATAGGGCAGAAGAATAATCAGTCCGAAGGATTTGTATGATTGCGTTAATTCAGCGGGTATTGAATGCCAGCGTTACGATCGATGGCGAAATCTGTGGCCAGATAGGACCGGGGTTACTGGTTTTACTGGGCGTTGAACAGGGCGATGACGAACAAAAAGCCAAACGCCTTTGTGAACGGGTGATCGGGTACCGAATCTTCGGTGACGAAAATGACAAGATGAATCTGAACGT
The DNA here is from genome assembly GCF_019969905.1 of Rahnella sp. GSA61A. NCBI lineage: Bacteria > Pseudomonadati > Pseudomonadota > Gammaproteobacteria > Enterobacterales > Yersiniaceae > Rahnella > Rahnella sp. GSA61A. The sequence continues at coordinate 18,714 of NZ_JAHXYO010000023.1, forward strand.
GCAGCAGGCCGGTGGCAGCCTGCTGGTGGTGTCGCAGTTCACGCTGGCGGCGGACACACAAAAAGGCATGCGTCCTGGGTTCTCGCGCGGGGCTGAGCCACAGGAAGCGGATCGGTTATATCAGTATTTTTGCGGGCAGTGCCGGGAAAAGGGCATTGCTACCGAAACCGGACGCTTTGCAGCGGATATGAAAGTGGCACTGGTGAACGACGGGCCGGTGACCTTCTGGCTACAAGTCTGATCCATAAGGCATAACGCCGGAGAGAAAGCATCTATGTATCATCTGAGAGTACCGACGACCGAAAAAGAACTGGCCGCCTATTACCGATTCCGTTGGGAAATGCTGCGTAAACCGTTGCATCAGCCGGAGGGTTCAGAGCGTGATGCCTACGATTCCATCGCACATCACCAGATGGTAGTTGATGAGGAGGGCGAACCGGTGGCGGTTGGCCGTTTATACATCAATGCCGATAATGAAGCCTCTATCCGCTTTCTGGCGGTTGATCCAAATGTACAAGACAAAGGGCTGGGAACGCTGGTCGCGATGACCCTGGAGTCTGTGGCGCGTCAGGAAGGGGTGAAACGAGTGGTCTGTAGCGCCCGCGAAGATGCCGTGGATTTCTTTGCCAAACTGGGCTTTGTGAATCAGGGCGAAATCACCACGCCGCAAACAACCCCGGTTCGCCACTTCCTGATGATAAAACCCATCGAAACGCTGGATGATATTCTGCATCGCCCTGACTGGTGCGGTCAGCTTCAGCAGGCCTGGTATGACCACATCCCGCTCAGTGAAAAAATGGGCGTGCGTATCAGTCAGTACACCGGCCAGCGATTTGTCACCACGATGCCGGAAACGGGCAACCAGAATCCGCACCATACATTGTTCGCTGGCAGTTTGTTTTCGCTGGCAACGCTGACCGGCTGGGGGCTGATCTGGCTGCTGCTGCGTGAGCGCCATCTGGGCGGCACCATTGTGCTGGCGGATGCGCATATCCGTTACAGCATGCCGGTGACCGGCAGGCCGCGTGCCGTTGCCGACCTGGGCTCTGTCCGCGGTGATCTCGACCGTCTGGCTCGCGGGCGGAAAGCACGCGTGCAACTCGAAGTGAATTTATACGGCGATGAGACAGACGGCGCGGTGTTTGAAGGCACCTATCTGGTATTGCCCGCCGCGCCCGGCGCACCGCTGGAGCCTGAAATTAACTGATTGGTTTCTACCCAAAATAAAAGGCACCGCCATTGCGGTGCCTTTTGCATTTTTGGTGATGCCTGGATTAAGGAGTAGCAGATGCTGGCGTACCGGAAACCAACCCGTTTACCATTCTCTGGTCAATTGTCTGGCTGCCGTTTATCTGCAATGTCCCGCTGAGCGTGGGTTTGTAATCCACGTTTGCCGGCATCTGTCCTTGCAGATTCAGCTGCATATTAGCGTTACCTTCCAGCGCCACATGTGGCCATCCCCAGTTTTCCAGCTGATTCGCCGGTACTGAGCGGGCGGTCATCTTCACAGAGAAATGACGCTGCGGCTGCTGATCAACCGTCGCACTGGCTTCCAGCAATCCTTCTTTGGTAAAGGCGCTCAGCTCAGAAATATTCACCTGACGGTCGTTCGCCTCCAGGGTGATGGAAGGACGGCGCACGTCATTGCGGTTAAATGTGGCTTCACTTGCATTCAGATTCAGCTTACCGCTCCAGATCCCCCACTGATGATTACGCGCCAGCAACAGGTTATTGCCGAGGCCATCAAGTGCAGTCAGCTGGAAGGGGAACTGCGGATTGATATCAATAATCAGGTTCCGGTTAGCAATGAACCGGCTGATAAAGACTTCAGACAGCGAATCCGGCAGTGCCTGATTCCAGAGTTGTTTCCAGTTTTCCGGCAAGGTGTATTCCAGCCCCGCAACAGACACTTCATCAAGCTGAAGGCGTTTGTTGGCGCGCAGCCAGTTGCCGGTCGTGCGCAATAAACTGCGCTCCCAGCGCGCCGTAGCTTGTTTGATCGCAATGCCCTGCGGCGAAAGGTCGAGGCTGATGATCGGATCCTGAATATGCAGGTTTCCATCAATCATATCCGTCGCATTCAGGGTGATTTCGCCGTCATCACTTTGCCAGTCGCCTTTTTCGAGCGTCAGATCCTGCACGGACAAATCAACGTCGCTGAATGCCCAGTCTGTTCCCTGCAAACGCGCGTCGATCAGATCAAGTCGCTGAATAGTCACTTTTGGCAGGGTCTGGAAGTCGTCGAAGAAAGCAGAAAGCGGTTTGGAGGTTTGCAGACGCACATTGCTCAGCCGCAGGTTTTCTATGTTCCAGCTGCCATCGGCGGCCTGCGTCGCTTTACCCGTTAACTGACCGCGAGCCAGATCGCCGCCAAAATTACTCAGCGTCAGATTCTTATTATTGATGTTGCCCTGAATCAGCACATTTTCGGCCGGCAGTCCGTTGACCGTCAGGCTGGCGGCGCTCAGCTGGAAGTCTGCCTTATCGCCTAAAAGCTGATTGGGTTTTGGCTGCCACGGCGAAATACCGGCGTTAATCTGCTGACCCTGAATGTCTAAGCCAGCGGTATTGCCGGTGAGCGCCATTTTACTCAGTTGCAGGGTATTGGCCTGCAATGGCAAATTCATTGACGAAGGACTGACATTGAGGCGTCCGCTGACCAGCACGACGCGATCGAAAAAGCGTGGCTCGGTGATCTGACGCCAGCTTAAATCCAGATCAACTTCACCGGCATTCAGCACTTCCGGCTGATTCTTCTGCCCGAAGATGACATTGGTTAACGTCACCCGACCCGGCGACGACCAGTTATGGTCGAGTTTCTCCACGGAGAGACGGTACTCGCTGTTATTGCTGACCCAGCGGCTGACCCAGCCAGCAGCCCAGCGGGTTTGTAATAGGACGTACACCAGCACGATCGCCAGCACCAGAAGTAAGGCGAACGTCAGCAAAATTTTACCGATAAATCTCATCGTCTGGAGCCCTGTAACGGGAAAATGGAAAAAGATTCTTTGTTTATGCCGCAAACAGCGAATTTTCTCAACAGGTTAGCCAAATGGAGGCAATAAAAAGCGGCAGAGGTTCCAGACCCTCTGCCGCTGTTGCACGCGGATTACATCCTGCTTTTACTTCTCGTGAGGGAAAACCAGATTCAGAACAATCGCAGTAATGCCGCCCGCTGCAATGCCAGAAGAGAGAAGGGTTTTCAGCCAGTCCGGTGCGAATTGCAGGATCAGCGGCTGCTGAGAAACACCCATACCGACGGCGAGAGAAAGCGCCATGATCATAATCGCGCGGCGATTCAGACGCTCGCGGGAAACAATGCGCACACCCGAAGCGGCAATGGTACCGAACATCACGATGGTCGCGCCGCCCAGTACCGGTTCAGGAATATGCTGCACAAATCCCGCAACAGCCGGGAACAGCCCGAGGATGATCAGCATCAGCGCGACCACAAAACCGACATAGCGGCTGGCAACGCCGGTCAGTTGAATGACGCCGTTGTTCTGCCCGAAGCAGGAATTCGGGAAGGTGTTAAATACAGCAGAAAGCATCGAGTTCAGGCCATTGGCCAGAACGCCGCCTTTGATGCGCTTCATGTACAGCGGGCCGCTGACCGGTTGCTCAGAAACGTCCGAGGTTGCGGTAATATCACCGATGGTTTCCAGCGATGTCACCATGAAAATCAGCATCAGCGGGATCAGCAAATTCCAGTCAAAACCCAGTCCGTAATACAGCGGCGTTGGTAATGTTATCCAGTTGCTTTGCGCGGCTGGCGCAACGGTTGGCAACATGCCCGTCATCCAGGCCACCAGATAACCCACCGCCATGGCGATAACCAGAGAGGCGACACGCAGGTAAGGGTTACGTTGACGGTTCAGCAGAACAATCACTACCAGCACGACGGCAGCCAGCAGCAGATTTTTCGGTGCCCCGAATGTGTGATCGCTCATGGCCGCATAACCGCCGCCGATAGACGTCAGACCGACCTGAATCAGCGACAGCCCGATAATCATCACCACGATGCCGGAAACCAGCGGCGTAATGATGCGGCGTGCGAGATGCAGGAAACGGGAAAGAATGATTTCAGTGCAGGAAGCCAGCATCAGGGTGCCGAACAGCGCCGCCATCATGGTCGGCACATCCGCACCGCCATTTTTCAGCGCCATTCCGCCCATGATCAGCGGCGCAACAAAGTTAAAGCTGGTGCCCTGAATCGACAGTAAACCCGAGCCGACCGGTCCCCAGGTTTTAATCTGCAAAATAGAAGCCAGGCCGGAGGCGAACAGCGACATGCTGATGATGTGCTGCGTGTCCTGCGCAGGCAAACCCAGCGCCTGGCAAATCAGTAGTGCTGGTGTGATTACCGCAACAAACATCGCCAGCAAATGCTGACAGGCGGCGAATAACGTTTGAGGTAATGGCGGGCGGTCCTCGAGCCGGTAAATCAGTTCACTTTTTTGCTGGCGGGAAAGATCGGGTTGCTGTGTTTCTTGTTCTGCGGTTTGCGAACTCATGCTGTGGCATTCCAATAAGCGGCAAAGCGGGCATTTTTATTGAAATTAACGACAAAAGCAATCGTTTGCTAATGGCAATATTCCTCGACTGGTTTTGGATTGGACGGGATTTATGGCCTGTTTTTCTTGCCTGACGCAGCTTGAATGACTTCTAATTCAGCTTCTGGGAAAAAACATGTCAGTGAAGTTTTTATAACTCGATAATTTTATTGGATTTATTTTAAAATGGAGTTCGTCAATGATTCAACTCGATACCTACGGCACCCTGGTTGCCGCCACGTTGGTGCTCCTTTTAGGACGGAAATGCGTCCAGTCGGTCAAATTCCTCAAAAAATACACCATTCCTGAACCCGTTGCCGGTGGTTTGCTGGTCGCTTTATTGTTACTGATCGCCAACCAGATATTCGGCTGGGAAGTCGGTTTCGACATGTCTTTAAAAGAGCCACTGATGCTGGCATTTTTTGCCACGATCGGTCTTAACGCCAATCTGGCAAGTCTGCGGGCAGGCGGTAAATCGCTGTTTCTGCTGGTGTTTGTCGTCGTGGGCTTACTGCTTTTGCAAAATGCCATCGGTATCGGAATGGCGAAAATGCTCGGGCTGGATCCGCTGATGGGGTTGCTGGCGGGGTCGATTACCCTTTCAGGTGGCCACGGCACCGGCGCGGCATGGAGCAAGCTGTTTATCGAGCGTTATGGCTTTGAAAATGCGACGGAAGTCGCGATGGCTTGCGCAACTTTTGGTCTGGTGCTCGGCGGTATTATTGGGGGGCCGGTAGCGCGCTATCTGGTCAGCCATTCTTCCACCCCCAACGGAAACCCCGAGGATATGGTCGATCCGAGCGCATTTGAGAAACCGTCGATTGGCAGGATGATCACGCCACTGGTGATGGTTGAAACCATTGCCCTGATCGCGATTTGCCTGATGGCAGGGACATATGCCGCCAGTCTGTTGCAAGGCTCGGCATTTGAAATCCCAACCTTTGTCTGCGTGCTCTTCGTTGGTGTGATCCTGAGTAATATGCTGGCATGGCTCGGTTTTTATCGTGTCTTCGACCGTGCGGTATCCGTGCTGGGTAACGTCAGTTTGTCACTGTTCCTTGCCATGGCATTGATGAGCCTTAAGTTGTGGGAGATGGCGGCACTCGCCTTGCCGATGATGGCAATTCTTATCGTTCAAGCCCTCGCAATGGCACTTTATGCGATTTTCGTGACTTATCGCGTGATGGGGAAAAACTACGATGCGGCGGTGTTGGCGGCAGGACACTGTGGTTTCGGGCTGGGTGCCACCCCGACGGCCATTGCCAATATGCAGGCGATCACCAACCAGTTTGGCCCTTCGCATCTGGCGTTTCTGGTGGTGCCGATGGTGGGCGCATTCTTCATCGATATCGCCAATGCGATTGTGATTAAACTCTACCTGATGCTGCCTGTATTCCCGGCTATAAGCTAAAAAAACAGGCACAGAAACATCGCTTCTGTGCCTGACGATTCCTTCCCGTCGGGTTTATTGTGCCGCGTCCGCCTTCTCAGTGAACACCTGTTCGGCCTCAGCGGCTTTTTCCTGCGTCAGTAACTGCTTCTCGTAGACTTTGAAGAATGGATAATAAATTACCATCGACAGTGCCATCAGCAGGATAACCAGAACCGACACTTTGAAATCCCAGCCCATCGCCCAGGCCGCCCCGATCGGTGCCGGCGATGTCCAGGGGACCAGTGAAATCATATGCGGGAGCAGATCCGTCGATACGGCCAGATAGGCGATAACGGCATTGACCATCGGTGCCAGCAGGAAGGGGATGAAAAATACCGGATTCATGACGATAGGTGTGCCAAAAATCACCGGCTCATTGATATTGAAACAGCTTGGCACCAGACTGAGTTTCCCCATGGTGCGCAGATGCGCTGACTTACTGCGACAAAACAGCAGCACCAGTCCCATTGTCGCGCCGGACCCGCCAATCACGATCAGGAAATTCCAGAATGCCTCGGTCATGATGTGCGTCATGGGTAAACCGGCAGCGAGATCTGTCTGATTCAGGCCGAGATTGGTTAACCAAAAAGCCTGCAACATGCCAGATACAATGGCCGAGCCATGAATGCCGGCGAACCACAACAGGTGGCAAATCAGCACGGCGAGAAGTACAGCAGGCAGTGAGTCTGCGGCAGAAATCAGGGGTTCGAACAGCGCCATAATCGCCTGTGGCAGCAACATATCAAACCCTGACTGGACCAGTAAGCTCAGCGGGAAAAGTGTAATCACCACGGCCACAATCGGGATCAGTAAATCAAACGAATGCTTAATGTTTGAAGGTACCTGTTCGGGTAAACGGATACCGATATTGTATTTTTTCAATAACCGCGTCAGTTCGGTGACATAAATCGCCACCAGAATAGCCGTAAAGATCCCCACGCCGCCCAGCGCCGTCGTCGACATCTTTTCATCAATCTGCGGTGCGGCGACCAGCAGGAAAGACATCAGCGCCAGCATTGCGGTCATGAACGGGTCTAGCTTGTAACTTCTTGCCAGATTGTAGGCAATCGATGCCGAGATGTAGATGGACATAATGCCCATCGTCATATTGAACGGCGTCAGGATCTGCACTTCATATTTTGCCGAGAGCGCCAGCCAGCTTCTGGCGAAGCCCCATGAAGATTCGGGCGAAAATGGCGGGTGAACAAAAACCAGTAAAAACGAACCAACAATCATAAAGGGCATTGCTGAGATGAAGCCATCACGCACTGCCATGACATGTCGCTGTGAGGATAATCGTGCGGCGAAGGGGCTGATTTTCTGTTCTATAAAAGTGAAGAGGGATTGGCTGATACTCATGATGATTTGGCCTTATGTTGAGGACATCAGACAGGGTTGCCTTAATTATCATCAGTGTAGTGACGGGATGTGAAACCGGTTACCGGCTTTTCCCCACTCTGTGAAGGTTATCAAATAACCAGTGCGGAGAGTGGTTTTGGGGGCACAATAGGGAAAAGAGAAGAGAATATGTTGGAAACAAAACATCCTTTTTAATAATGTTTTGATGAAGTGAATGAGCGAAAAGAGAGATCAGGCGTTGGTGTAACGGACTCTTTCTGGCAGCCAGCGCTCAATCAGGGCTTTGGCATGATCAGGGAATTGTTGCTGCAGATAACGCGCAATGCGCTGTACATCCGGGATCATCGCCTGATCACGTAATAAATCAGCGACTTTAAATTCAGCACTGCCGGTCTGGCGCGTGCCCAGTAGTTCACCCGGCCCGCGGATTTCCAAATCCTGCTGTGCGATAACAAAGCCATCGTTGCTGTCGCGTAAAACCTGCAAACGTTTCTGTGCTGTTTTGCTGAGCGGCGTTTTGTAGAGCAGTACACAGTGAGAAGCAACGGCACCACGTCCAACGCGCCCACGTAACTGGTGCAACTGCGCCAGCCCTAAACGCTCCGGGTTTTCGATAATCATCAGGCTGGCATTCGGTACGTCAACGCCGACTTCAATGACAGTCGTTGCCACCAGAAGCTGCACTTCACCCTGTTTGAATGCCTGCATAACGGCCTGCTTTTCCTGGGCTTTCATACGACCGTGAACCAGTCCGATATTCAGCGCCGGGAGTGCCTCCTTCAGGCCTTCCCATGTGGCTTCAGCGGCCTGCGCTTCCAGCATTTCCGATTCTTCAATCAGCGTACACACCCAATAAGCCTGACGATTTTCCTGCTCGCAGGCACTTTTGACACGGCTGATAATGTCACTGCGGCGGGTGTCCGGAATGGCGACAGTAGTCACCGGCGTGCGGCCTGGCGGGAGTTCGTCGATCACAGAGGTATCAAGATCAGCGTAAGCCGTCATTGCCAGTGTGCGTGGGATCGGCGTGGCGGTCATGATCAACTGATGTGGATGGAAGCCCTGTTGCAGACCTTTTTCCCACAACGCCAGACGCTGATGCACACCGAAACGGTGCTGTTCATCGATAATGACCAGCGACAGTGACGAGAACAAAACCTGTTCCTGGAAGATAGCGTGCGTTCCCACCACCATCGACACCTGTCCGCTGGCGATCGCATCCTGCTGTGCCTGCCGGGCTTTACCCTTTTGTTTGCCCGCCAGCCAGCCGACCTGAATACCCAGTGGCTCAAACCACTGACGGAAATTATTGGCATGCTGTTCGGCCAGCAATTCTGTCGGCGCCATTAATCCGACCTGTTGGCCCTGAGCAATAGCGCAAAGTGCGGCGAGGGCGGCTACCAGCGTTTTACCTGATCCCACGTCGCCCTGCACCAGACGCATCATGGGATAACTTTTTGCCAGGTCCTGTTCAATTTCTGCCACAACCCGTGCTTGCGCACCGGTCGGGCTGAAAGGAAGCGACGCGAGGAACTGATTTTTCAGGCGGTCGTCATGATGCAACGGCAGAGCTTTATAACTCTGCGTACCGGCGCGGACAGCCAGCATACTGAGATTATGTGCCAGAAGTTCTTCCATAATCAGGCGGCGTTGAGCCGGATGATGACCTTTTTCAAGGTCTGCAAGCTGGATATCTGGCGGCGGGCGGTGCAGCAAATGCAGCGCCTGAGGAAGCGGGATCAGCGAACGACTCAGTTCCTCTGGCAACAGTTCGGCGACAGGTACGGTGTCGAGCAGTTCAAGTGCCTGATCCGTCAGTTTACGCAAGGTCGCCTGGCGGATACCTTCCGTTGTCGGATAAACCGGCGTCAGTGATTCCTGCAGAACGACTTCGCTGTTTTCACCCTGAATGCGGTATTCCGGATGAATGATTTCAGCACCGATCGTGCCGCGTTTGATTTCACCATAAGCGGTAACACGGCGACCTGTTGCCAGGCTGTTTTTCATCGCGGCGTTAAAGTTGAAGAAGCGTAACGTCGCCATGCCAGTGCCGTCACTTATCTGACAGGTCAGCATTCTGCGGCGGCCAAAACTGATATCACTACGCAACACTTCGCCTTCTATGGTGGCGAAAATGCCGGGCTGTAAATCATTGATGGTGTAAAGGCGGGTACGATCTTCATAGCGTAAAGGAAGATGAAGCAGTAAATCCTGAATAGTTTCAAGGCCGAGTTTGGCGAGCTTGTCTGCCTGACTGGCTCCGACGCCGGAAAGCGACGTCAGCGGGATGGCGTCGAGCAGGCGGCCTTTCATCTTTTTTTGACCGTCATTTGCATCGCCGACCACCATTCATCATCGGCAATGATTTGCCCGTGATCGTCAATGAAAGGGCGGGGAAGCTTCTTTCGCTTCGCCACATTGGACAGAACGGGATAGCCGCCTTCAAACAGCAGTCGCTGCTGTTCCTTCTCGCTCAGCAGACTGCTGTCGCGGCGATACATACCGGCGTTTTCGCGCTGGCGCTGTGCTTCGTACAGGATAAGCGCCGAGGCAACGGAGACGTTCAGAGATTGCACCATACCGATCATCGGAATGATGATATCGCTGTCAGCCAGCGCTAACGCTTCAGGTGTGATACCGGTTTTCTCCTGACCCAGCAAAATGCAGGTCGGGCGGGTGTAATCAATCGCGCGGAAGTCGACGGCTTTCTCTGACAAGTTGGTTGCCAGGATTTGCATGCCCTTCGCCTTCATTTTGGCGACGGCATCCTGAATGGTTTTGTGTGTTTTGACCTGAACCCAGCTGTTGCTGCCTGCCGCCGAAGAGACCAGTGTCTTCATTCGGGTCGTAGGCCAGACAGCGTGGATTTCGTGAACGCCGACGGCGTCTGCCGTACGGATGACGGCAGAAACGTTATGTGGTTTATGCACCTGTTCCATACAGACCGTCAGGTCTGGCTGTCGGGCCGCAAGCATTTCGCGGATGCGGGCATAACGTTCTGGGGTCATAACAATCAGTTTCGGTTGCGGGTAACTTTGATGACGTCCGGCATGATACGGATTTTACGCATGATATTCGCCAGATGAACGCGATCGCGGGTCGTCAGGCGGATAAAGGCGCTGTAGACGCGACCGTCTTTTTCTTCGGTGCTCAGATTCTGAATGTTCGACTGCGCGGCATTAATTGCAGCGGTCAGGTTCGCCAGTGCGCCCTGATGGTTGAACATATCAACTTTGATTTCAGCGATAAATTCCTGATCAGTTTCCTGGTGGTTATCCCAGTCAACGGCCATGAATTTCTCAGGTTCTTTCTGATAACCGCGAATATTACGGCAGGATTCATGATGGATCACCAGCCCTTTGCCCGGACTGACGTGGGCAATAATCGGGTCACCCGGAATCGGACGGCAACATTTCGCGAACGTGATCAGCACGCCATCTGCGCCTTTAATCGGCAGATTACGGGTACCTGACGATGCCATTGAAGACTGGTCACCCATCAGGTTTTTGGCAACCACAACGCTCATGGCATTGCCGAGACCGATTTCCGCCAGCAGGTCATCCATCGCGGCGAGCTTCATACGATCCAGCTCGTTTTTGATGTTTTCCGGCGGAATGTCTGACAGTTTTTTACCGGCACCCAGCGCATGATTCAGCAGGCGACGGCCAAGTGAAACCGAATCATCACGTTTCAGGTTCTTCAGCATCTGGCGGATTTTGGCGCGTGCACGTGAGCTGACGACAAAGTTCAGCCAGGCAGCATTCGGGCGGGCGCCCGGTGCGGTAATGATTTCGATAGTTTGTCCGCTGGTCAGCGGTTGCGAGAGCGGATACGGCTGGCGGTCAACGCGCGCGCCAACGCAGGCATGGCCGATATCGGTATGCACAGCATAAGCAAAGTCGACCGGTGTCGCGCCCGCAGGCAATTCGACGATACGACCTTCCGGCGTAAAGACGTAAATCTCGTCCGGGAACAGATCCGATTTCACGCTCTCAATAAATTCAAAGGAGTTGCCTGCACTTTGTTGCAGCTCAAGCAGACTCTGTAACCAACGCTGAGCACGGATCTGTGCGGTGGTGCTGGTTTCACTGTTCTCTTTATAAGCCCAGTGAGCCGCAACCCCCATCTCCGCCATCTGATCCATATCTTCCGTACGGATCTGTACTTCAACCGGCACACCATGCGGACCGATTAGTGATGTATGCAAAGATTGATAGCCGTTGGCTTTTGGGATGGCGATGTAATCTTTAACCCGACCCGGACGCGGTTTGTACAGGCTATGTGCCTGTCCTAACACGCGATAACAGGTATCGAGTTCTTTAACGATCACCCGGAAGGCGTAGATATCCATAATAGAATGGAAACGCTGTTCCTTCAGGTGCATTTTGCAATAGATAGAATACAGGTGTTTTTCGCGACCACTGACACGGCACTGAATGCCGGCTTCGGTTAAACGGCCTTCAATCTCAGAGAGGATTTTCTGGATCATCTCTTTACGGTTACCACGCGCAGCTTTCACCACTTCTTTGATGACGCGATAACGGTTTGGATAAAGGGCTTCGAAGCCCAGCTCTTCGAGCTCGGTTTTCAGGTGATGAATACCCAAACGGTGTGCCAGCGGGCTGTAAATTTCCAGCGTTTCACGGGCAATGCGGCGACGTTTGTCCGGGCGTAAAGAGCCCAGCGTGCGCATGTTATGAGTACGGTCAGCGAGTTTGATCAAAATGACGCGGATATCTTGCACCATCGCCATGACCATTTTGCGGAAGTTTTCCGCTTGCGCTTCTTTCTTATCACGGAATTTCAGCTTGTCTAACTTTGAAACGCCTTCAACCAGCTCAGCAACGCTTTTGCCAAACAGTTGTTCCATGTCCTGGTAAGTTGCAGGCGTGTCTTCGATAACGTCGTGTAATAACGCCGCCATCAGAGTCTCATGATCGAGCCTCATTTCAGCCAAAATACATGCCACGGCCACCGGGTGAGTAATATACGGCTCACCGCTGGAACGTGTTTGCCCCTCGTGCGCGTCCCGCGCCACGAGGTAAGCCTGCACGAGGCGCTTAATTTGCTCCTCCGGCAGGTATTTTTGAATCAGTTGATTCAGGCTTTCAAAGATATACAAGTGAGATCCGTTTCGTTAATTAACGACGGCCTTCAGCGATGGCAGTCACTGCCTGAATCTCTGCGGCTTCCTGCTCCTGTTGCTCCTGACGGTCACGAACGTCGAGGATCTGATTGGTGATCAGGCCTTCTTCGATTTCGCGCAGGGCAATTACAGTGACTTTATCGTTTTCTTCAGCGACCAGTGGATCTTTACCACCAGATTGCAGCTGGCGTGCGCGACGAGCAGCCACCAACACCAGGTCAAAACGGTTACCAATTTTTTCAACAGCGTCTTGAACAGTTACGCGTGCCATATATGTGCTACTCCACAGGGTGACGAAAGACTGGGCATAATACTGAAAGTGACTTCAGTCTGCCAATAGTTTGGTGATTAATCCGTCATGACGGAGCCGCTGACGGCTCAGACGCAGACGTTCAGCGCGAATAATGGTTTTTAAATCCGATAAAGCCAGATCAAAATCATCATTCACAATTAAATAGTCGTATTCGGCAAAGTGTGTCATTTCAGCTACGGCTTGTGCCATACGTTTTGCGATAACGGCTTCGCTGTCTTGCCCGCGGCCACGCAGGCGACGGTCTAGCTCATCTTTCGATGGCGGTAAGACAAAAATACTGCGTGCCTGCGGCATTTTTTTCCGAATTTGCTGCGCGCCTTGCCAGTCGATATCCAGAAAAACATCCACACCCGACGCTAAAACCTGCTCAATGGTTTCACGCGAAGTCCCGTAATAGTTACCAAAAACTTCTGCGTGTTCTAAAAAGGCATCACGTTCAATCATCTCGCGAAACGCTTCTTTGTCGACAAAGAAGTAATGCTCGCCATCTTTCTCGCCCGGACGTATAGCTCGGGTCGTATGAGAAATAGAAACCTGTGTGTCGTAGAGCGGTTGTGTTTTAAGTAAAGCCTGAATCAGACTTGATTTGCCTGCTCCACTAGGGGCGGAGACAATATATAGCGTGCCTTGAACCATGATGACGTTTCAACTGAATGGGTTGATAGGAAGTATGCGAAGAGTGATCTCTCGCACAGTATACACGCTCGCTGCATTCGGTGCAGCGCCCAGACGTATTTCATCGCAACTTTGCCAGAGAAAATAGCCTTTCCTGACAGATTTACGTGCCGCATTCCAAATTTTTTCTTCGTTGCAGCAACAGATGAAATAACCAGGAAGGTATCTCGCAAGAAGGGGTTATGCCACTGGCAGGAAAAATTACACCGGCGTTTACTTGCCTTCACAAGGAGGTGCCAATGCGCCAGTTTATTTTTCTCATCTGCCTGTTCCCTTTTGCTTTCTCTGCTTACGGTAAGAATATGCCGTCGCCAGACTGCCCTGTCTGGCCATCAGAACGCCTGACACAGGAAACCCACCATCTCACCGCTCAGCTGACCCAGTGGGATGCAGCCTACCATCAGTCTGGCAGCAGCCCGATAGAAGATTCGGTCTATGATCATTTGCGTCAGAAACAACGTCTCTGGCTACAGTGTGCCAGCCAGCCGGTGCCTGAACTAACAGTGCCAGCGAGTGATGATGCTGAATTTACGCATCCGGTGGCTCATACCGGCCTGCATAAAATGAAAGATAAACATGCTGTCGCAAACTGGATGCAAGGGCGAAAGAATCTGTGGGTGCAGCCCAAAATCGATGGCGTAGCGGTGTCGCTGATTTACCGTTATGGGCAGCTGGCCGCACTGGTAAGTCGTGGCGATGGTGAGAAAGGACAAAACTGGACGGTAAAAGCCGCGTCAATTCCGGCGATCCCGCTGCATATCCCGGACATGAGCCCTGAGTTGATATTACAGGGCGAGCTTTATCTGTTGATGACCGGTCATCAACAAAGTGCTGATGGCGGGATGAATGCAAGATCAAAAGTTGCGGGTGCAATGATGCGTGCTTCTGCTTCTGCTTCTGACCTGCTGAAGCAGACGGGTATTTTTATCTGGTCATGGCCGGATGGACCCACGCTTATGGCTGACCACCTGGAGAAGCTGAGCCAGTTCGGTTTTCCGGTTGTGGCTCAGTTCACGCATGCGGTGAGCGCTGTCGAAGATGTGGAAAAGTGGCGTGAAGACTGGTTTCACCAGCCTCTGCCTTTTGCGACGGATGGTGTGGTTGTTCGTCAGCAAGAAGAGCCTGCCGGGAAATACTGGCAAAATAAACCCGCAGTCTGGGCGGTTGCCTGGAAATATCCGCCCGCCAGAGAGCTCACCGATGTCACGGGTATCACCACCACCACAGGACGAAGCGGGAAAGTGACCGTTATCCTCAACCTGAAGCCCCTGAGGCTGGACGATAAGTTAGTCAGTAAGGTGAGTGTGGGATCGGTTAGCCGGTTCAGACAATGGGATGTTCTTCCTGGCGATCAGGTCGCTGTCGCGCTGGCCGGACAGGGGATCCCGCGCCTTGATGAAGTGACATGGCGGGTAAGTAAGCGTACGGAAATGCCTTTGCCTGAACCAACGCGCTATAACGCACTTTCCTGCTTTACGCCTGAACCGGGCTGTATGCAGCAGTTTCTCTCACGTCTGATCTGGCTTAGCGGGCCGGAAGCGTTAGATATGGCGGGGTTCGGCGGGGCCACATGGCAAAAGTTACTGGATGCTTCCCCGGCGGATTCTCTGATCAGTTGGTTAAGCTTTAACGAGAAAGAGCTGGCTGCGGTTCCGGGTATCGGTGTTAAACAGGCGCAAAAACTGATGGCGCAAATTCATCTTGCACGCGAAAAGAGCTTCCGGCGCTGGCTGTCAGCAATAGGATTTCCTTCTTTTGCCCTGGGATTTGCAGAACGCCAGCAAAGCTGGAACAGGTTGAAACAGCTGACGTCCCGCGACTGGGAAATGACTGAGGGGATCGGGAGAAAACGGGCCGCTCAGGTTTTTGATTTTATTCATCATCCGGACGTTGAGATTTTGACCGAAGCTCTGAGGCAGGCGCAATTGCCTGCATTCCGCTAACGGGCTACAGGAAGGACGCATTAGTGGTCCGAATGCGGGTAATTAAACACAGGCAATCCAAGGCGAAAACGCAGCGCAATAAGACGCGCGGTAAAGCCGATCAGTAACGTGATAATAACCACCAGATTGTGGGGCAGTGAGAAATATTGTAGCCCGATGTAAACCCAGGCTGAGGCAAATGACACGCCGGCATAAATTTCTTTCTGAAAGACCAGCGGGATCTGATTACACATCATGTCCCGCAGCACGCCGCCAAAAACACCGGTAATGACCGCACAAACCGAAGCAATGATAGCGCCATGTCCCATATCGAGGGCCACTTGTGTCCCGATAATGGAAAACACCACCAGCCCCACGGCATCAAGCACTAAAAAGAGCTTTCGCAGATGTTGCATTAAAGGAGCCAGCCAGGTGGTCATTAGCGCGGCCACAGCCACAATCACGATGTACTCCGGATGCTTAACCCATCCCAATGGGTAATGCCCTAAAAGCATGTCGCGAACAGAACCGCCGCCAATGGCCGTCGCTGCAGCAATAATAATGACGCCAAAGGAGTCCATTTTCCGACGTCCGGCAGCCAGAGCACCGGTCATGGCTTCTGCGGTGATCCCAATAATATAAAGAACGGTGAGTAACATGGATGTGCGCCAGACAAATCAGTCAGTGAGGAAACGGTAGCCGCGTAGAGTAATGAGTTTCCCATTAGCTGGCGACTGAGTTTTTCTTTTACATGGCTTTTAACATTACTTTATCTAATGCTGATTTCTCTCGTGTCAGCCATTACTAAAGGGTAAGAGAAAATGTTGCATTATTTTAGATTAGAAAATTGGTGATTACTCGTTTGTTTTGACGGTGCTTTTCCATTTATCCATGACGCCGTTTTTTATCAGAGGTGAATTTTCTTCGCTTATAGGTTACGATTAATTAAAATCGTCACTCATTGACGCACGGCTTAATTGTTTAATCTGCCCGGAGGAGTGTATGAAGCCCGATATTCCGGTTGCGTTAACACAGCGTGGACCTGCCGAGCACGAACGGCGTGAACAAATTATAGATGCGGCATTCGAGCACTTTCGTCTTTATGGCTATGCCAAAACGTCGGTGGCGGATCTTGCCAAGTCGATTGGCGTTTCAAGTGCTTATATTTATAAGTTTTTTGAGTCTAAACAAGCTATTGGCGAAGCCATTTGCTCGCAGCGGGTGGGGCAGATAGATGAAGCGCTCATGGTGATTGCGCAAAGTGACCAAAGTGCGACTCTGCGCCTGAGATCTATTTTTAAAACGCTGCTGACACGTAGTCTGGATCTCTTTTTCCTGGACAGGAAATTACATGATCTGGCCGCGATAGCCTCAGCTCAGCGATGGAAATCCACATTAAATCATCGTGCTATGATATACAGCATTGTTGAGAAAGTGGTTGCCGACGGCCGGGAATCCGGTGAATTTGAGCGTAAAACGCCGCTGGATGAGGTTTGTATGGCGATCACCACGGTGACAACCCCCTTCTCGCATCCGTTATTGCTGGAACAAAAAACACCTGAACAACTGGAAGAACGCGTTCAGGCAATCACCAGCCTGGTGTTGCGTAGCCTCGCAAAGTAGGCACAATAAAATTTTGGGTTACGGGTTTACAAAAACGTAATTCGTCACATACTGTCAGGCTTTATTATCCAGAAACCCGTTTCTGGCCGGTTCATGTAATCGCCTGCAGAAACTTACGTCTTATACAGACAGAGAGGAATGTTTTATGACTCATCGTCGAGTGGTTATTACCGGCATGGGGGCTGTGAGTCCTCTGGGCTGTGATATCGAAACTATCTGGAAGCGTCTGCTGGCCGGTCAGTCTGGTATCCGAGTTTTGCCGGAAGAGATTGTTGAAACGTTGACTGTGAAAATTGGTGGTCAGGTACAAACTAAAGAACAGGACCCTGAGTCAGGATTCGATCCGGATATGTTCGTGGTACCGAAAGACCAGAAAAAAATGGACCGTTTCATTCTGTTTGCGATGGCTGCTGCGGATATGGCTATTGCTGACGCTGGCTGGAAAGCAGAAACGCAGGAACAACAGGAACGTACCGCAACTATCATCGGTTCTGGTATCGGCGGCTTCCCGGCTATTGCCCATGCCGTGCGCACCAATGACAGCCGTGGCGCTAAGCGTTTGTCGCCTTTCACTATACCTTCATTCCTGGTGAATCTGGCGTCTGGCCAGGTTTCGATTAAACATCAGTTCAAAGGCCCGATTGGCGCACCGGTAACGGCTTGCGCGGCAGGTGTTCAGGCGATTGGTGATGCAGTGCGTTTGATTCGCAATGACGAAGCCGATGTTGCGCTTTGTGGCGGCGCAGAAGCGGCGATTGATACCGTGAGCCTGGGCGGTTTTGCTGCAGCGAAGGCCATGTCTACCGGTCATGAAGATCATCCGGAAAAAGCCTCCCGTCCGTTTGACAGCGCGCGTGATGGTTTCATCATGGGCGAAGGCGCAGGCATGCTGGTGATCGAAGAGCTGGAACATGCGAAGGCACGTGGCGCCAAAATTCTGGCTGAGATTGTCGGTTACGGCACCAGCGGTGACGCCTACCACATGACGTCCGGTGCGGAAGATGGCAACGGTGCGGGCCGCGCGATGAAAATCGCCCTGCGTCAGGCGGGTATTCAGCCATCAGACGTGCAACATCTGAATGCTCATGCCACGTCTACACCGGTGGGTGATCTGGGTGAAATCAATGCGATTAAAACCCTGTTTGGCACTGACGGCAAACTGGCTGTTACGTCTACCAAATCTGCGACCGGACACTTGTTGGGCGCGGCTGGCGGGCTGGAGACGATCTTCACCATTCTTGCCGTACGTGACCAAATCGTTCCTCCGACGCTGAATCTGGAAAACAAAGACGAAGCGGCTGCCGGTCTGAACATCGTCGGTAATACTGCGCAGAAACATGACATCACCTATGCCTTATCAAACGGTTTCGGCTTCGGTGGCGTTAATGCCTGTGTATTGTTGAAACGCTGGGAAGACTAATTTCTTTCTTCGCTGACGCATAAAAAAACGCCTCGGGTTTTATGACCGGAGGCGTTTTTTATTATGCGGGGGAGAGGATTTACTCGATGTTCTGAATCTGCTCGCGCATTTGTTCGATCAACACTTTCAACTCGATGGCTGACGTCGTGACATCAGCATTGATAGATTTAGATGCCAGTGTGTTCGATTCGCGGTTAAATTCCTGCATCATAAAATCAAGACGACGGCCCACGGCTTCTTCTTTCTTCATGATTTTATGTGTTTCTTTGACGTGCGCTTCAAGTCGGTCCAGCTCTTCAGCTACATCGACACGCTGCGCCATTAGAACCAGTTCCTGCTCCAGACGGGTATTTTCCAGCTGAACCTGCGCATCTTCCAGTTTGCTGACCAGGCGCTCGCGCTGCCATTGCAGAATATTTGGCATCTGGGCGCGGACTTTTACCACTTCTGCACTCACACCGTCGAGACGCTGTTCGATCATCGTTTTCAGTGCGGCACCTTCGCTTTCGCGTGCGCTGATGAAATCGTCCAGTGCTGTTTCCAGCGCCAGCAGCAACTCGGTGCTGATGGCATCCAGATCCTGTTCTTCAGCCAGCATCACGCCCGGCCAGCGCAGGACTTCCAGCGGATTAATTTCGCCTTCATCACTTTGCATTTTCACCCATTGCGCGGCTTCAACCAGCTGTTTCGCCAGTTTTTCATTGAGCTGCAACGTGCTTTGTGCGCCCGGATCGAGATCAAAACGCAGATTACATTCGACTTTACCGCGGGTAAGCCGGGCGCGAATGCGCTCACGGACAACCGGCTCCAGGCTGCGGAATTGCTCGGGCAGACGGATGTAGGTTTCGAGATAACGTTGGTTTACCGAGCGGAGTTCCCACGCTGCGCTGCCCCAGTCACCCTTAATTTCGCGTCGGGCATAAGCGGTCATACTTCTGATCATGTATGCGTACCTGTTAATGTAAAGATGCAGCGATTATAGCCGTGCCATGCCAGTCATGATAGGTATAACCTCCTGAAGTCCGTATCCCCGTCACCCTTCAGGCTGCCTCTGCGTTGGCGTCGTTTACTCATTCCGGTCGCTTACCTGAGTAAGCTCGCGGAGTTCATTCACTTGCCGCCTTGATGCAACCTGAATGTTTTTGGGTATAATGCGCAGCCAAACATGATTCGTGACCCGGAGAAGTATCCATGCGTCCAGCAGGCCGAAATGCACAACAAGTGCGCCCCGTAACACTGACCCGCCATTACACTAAACACGCTGAAGGTTCCGTGCTGGTGGAGTTTGGTGATACTAAAGTGCTATGTACCGCGACGGTGGAGGAAGGTGTTCCGCGTTTTCTGAAAGGTCAGGGACAAGGTTGGATCACCGCAGAGTACGGCATGTTGCCGCGTTCTACCCATACGCGTAATGCGCGTGAAGCCGCAAAAGGCAAGCAAGGCGGTCGTACTCTGGAAATTCAGCGTCTGATTGCCCGTTCCCTGCGTGCTGCGGTGGATCTGAAAAAGCTGGGTGAATTCACCATTACGCTCGACTGTGATGTGTTGCAGGCGGACGGCGGCACGCGCACTGCGTCCATTTCTGGTGCTTGCGTTGCTCTGGCGGATGCACTGAATGCGCTGGTAGCTGCAGGTAAACTGAAAGCTAATCCGATGAAAGGCATGGTTGCAGCGGTTTCCGTAGGCATCGTGAAAGGCGAAGCGCTGTGTGATCTCGAGTATGTCGAAGACTCAGCGGCAGAAACCGACATGAACGTGGTGATGATGGAAGATGGCCGCATGATTGAGGTGCAGGGCACCGCAGAAGGTGAGCCATTCAGCCACGAAGAGTTACTCGGTTTACTTGCTCTCGCCAGAGGGGGCATCGACACTATCTTCCAGGCGCAGAAAGCGGCGCTGGCGGAATAATTTTTTAAGGCGACTGAGAAGTCGCCTTTTTTATGGCCTGCGGGCTGACAATAAGAAATAAGACGTTATAGAGGAGACCATCAATGAAAGCCTATCAGCGCCAGTTTATTGAGTTCGCACTGAACAAACAGGTTTTGAAATTCGGTGAATTTACCCTGAAGTCCGGGCGCATCAGCCCTTACTTCTTCAATGCTGGTCTATTTAATACTGGCCGTGATCTGGCGTTACTGGGACGTTTTTATGCCGAAGCATTGGTGGATTCCAAAATTGATTTCGATTTAGTGTTTGGCCCGGCTTACAAAGGTATTCCAATCGCGACGACCACCGCGGTTGCACTGGCTGAGCATCATGAGCGCGATGTGCCATACTGCTTTAACCGCAAAGAAGCCAAAGACCATGGTGAAGGCGGCTTGCTGGTCGGCAGCCCTTTGCAGGGGCGTGTCATGCTGGTCGATGATGTGATCACCGCCGGTACTGCCATCCGTGAATCGATGGAAATCATCAACGCGAACAAAGCCACTCTGGCTGGCGTATTGATTTCTCTGGACCGTCAGGAACGTGGACGCGCAGATATCTCCGCTATTCAGGAGGTTGAGCGCGACTATCATTGCAAAGTGATTTCAATTATTACGCTGGCCGACCTGATTGAGTATCTGGAAGAAAAGGCGGAAATGGCTGACCATCTGGCTGCTGTGCGGGCTTACCGGCAGGAGTATGGTGTTTAATATCGGGTAAAACCTCAAAGGCAGGGATGTCATGACACAAAATGAAGCCGGCAGCAAAGAATGGATGCCTTCGCGGGCGGCAGAGTTTCTCTGTCGCCAGACGGAGCGTCTGGTCAAAAGCGGTAGCCTGACGCCGGCCGCATGTCAGCGTATTTATGACTTTTGTGGCGTCCGGCCGGGTTATCCCGAATGGCAGAAATTTCTGGTTCCCTTACTCTCCCTGCTGGGTCTGTTATCACTGGTGGCCGGTGCCGTATTCTTTGTAGCCTGGAACTGGGCTGATATGCCAAAGATGGCAAAATTTGCGCTGGCCGAGTTACTGATCGTTGCGCTTGCCGTCGTCGTCTGGTGGCGCTGGTATGACGGGATTGCACGCAGTGCCTTGCTGGCTGCGGGTCTCGGCTTTGGTGCTCTGTTTGCCCTTTATGGCCAGATTTATCAGACGGGGGCCGACAGCTGGGAGCTGTTCAGGGCCTGGCTGTTTGTTTTCCTGCCTTTAGCCTTAATCGCCCGACAGAACAGTCTGTGGTTCTGCTCCTGGTTACTTGCCAATCTGACGTTTCAGCTCTATTACGCCACGGTGTCTATGTCCCTGATGGACAGCGCCGTATTCGACGGTCTCGACTATTTTCCCACAACTGCGCTCTACAGCTATCTGATTGCGCAGACGTTGTGCCTGATTATTCGCGAAGTTCTGGCCATACGGGTCATTAAGCACAATCCCCACGCCTGGCTTGCCAGCCGCTGGTTTTCCCGGGTGATGGCTGGCTTCCTGCTATTAGTGCTGACTTGCATTGTTGCCGAAAATATATCCGGTTGGGGATACGATACCCCTCACCCCTTCGTCACCGCTTTATGGCTGGCAGTCTTAGTGGTGAGTTACTTCTTTTATCGTTATCGCTATCCTGATCTCTGCATGCTGACTCTGGGAACCGCCAGCGCAGCGGCAGTGGGATGTGTGCTGATCGTGCAGATGTTCGACAGTTCTTACGATATTGGCGGCCTGTTTATGCTGGGCTGCCTGATGGCTTTATGGCTGGCGGGATGTGGCGCCCTGATGCTCTACTGGCGGCGTAAACTCTATGAGAGCCAGCCGGTCGAGGTTTCTTCCACGGAAATGGCAGTGCTGACGGAACAACTACGCCGAAATGATTTGCTTAGTCAGGTGCAAATTGAAGAGATTCAGCAATACGATCACTCCTCTCATCTTCCCTGGTACCTGCGACTGACACTGGGTATCGGTGGCTGGGTCGCCGCGATGATTATTTTATTTCTGCTGATTCTGGTGCTGTATGTTGTCGACCTGCTCAATGACCCCAATGCAGCCACGGTGATTATCCCTTCTCTGCTCCTTGCAATTGTCGCGGGTGGGCTTTTGCGCATGCAGGGCGTGAGTAAGCATCATATCGGGCTGGCATGGGCGATAGCCGCGACCTGCGGCCTCTGTTTTGGTTTCTATCTTCTCTTTGAACCCGACTGGGAAATGTCCTTCCTGGTGGGCTCGCTCTGTTCATTACCGGTGCTTACGTTGATGGCGCTGGCAATGCGCGATCGTACTTTCCGCTTTATGGCGATAACGGCGCTGACATTTTTGCTGATCCTTTCCGGCAATTTGCTGACAGGGATGTATTTACCGCCGGTCACCCGTTTTTGGGCGGTTTCCGCGCTGGTTACTGTCATTGTGATTTTCTGGCTGTGGATTATCAGAGAACAAATTAACTTAAAAGCCACATCATGGGCTGAGGCTGTTTTCCCCCTCCTCTGGGGTATTCCTTCCGGCCTGATATTGCAGTGTTTTTCCGCCATTAACACCTCGCTTCTCTTCGATGTTTTCTGGCGGCCAGCGGGGTATTTTCCTCTTTCGGGAGGAACTGGCGCAGGCATTGCCGCAGGTTTAGTACTGGTGTGTTTGTATCAGACTGTGGTGAAAAAGACGCCATCAGCAATGCTGTATCTGGTGGCGGCGGTTGTGTGTGGCGTCGCAGCCTTTTATGCGCCGGGAATTGGCCTGGGGCTGTGGCTATTACTGATGGCGCGTTATCAGGGAAATCAGGGGGTTTTAGCCGCGAGCGGCTGTTTCCTCGCGCTGTATGTTATCGACTGGTATTACTTCCTCGGCGTCAGCTTATTGCAGAAATCCCTTCTGATGTTTGTCACAGGCGTGGTGTTGCTGGCGCTGGCCTTTGCAGCCAAAAAACTGATCCCCGTGCGTAAGGAGGAAGCTTATGCAAACCCGTAATCTGAGGAAATGGCTGTCAGGAGTAGTGATACTGCTGGCACTGATCGCAGTGAATGCGGGTATCTGGCAAAAAGAGCAGGTGCTTAAACAGGGTGCGGTAATGATATTGCAGCTTGCGCCGGTTGATCCGCGTTCTTTGATGCAGGGGGATTACATGGCTCTCAATTATGCCATCACGCGATCTTTGCAAGAGGAGTTATACCAGCAACGTCAGGGTTGTAATTCTCTTCCACAGACGCCTTGTTTTCCTGTTAGTGGCAAAATTATTGTGGCAGTTAATGAGCACCGGCAGGTCACTCAGGCGCGGTTTGATAGCGGTGACCCGCTGAAGCCCGATGAATTACGGGTTAACTATCATATGAATGCCGGAACACTGATGGTGGGAACTAATGCGTATTTTTTCCAGGAAGGGCAAGGTGAACGTTTCGCCCGTGCGCGTTATGGTGCATTTCGGGTAGGTGATGACGGCACAGCGTTACTGACCGCGATGCTGGATGAAAATGGGAAAATGATTCAGCCATAATATGAAAAAGGGCCTTTCGGCCCTTTTTAGATTTGACGTTTGTCCCTGCGCGTTTATTGCAGCTGAGCAGAGATAAGTGGCCAGCGGGTATCGAAGTCCTGAGTCGGTTTGTACTTGAATTCAGAGCGTACAAAACGTGACAGCATCCCTTCGCAAAATGCCAGTAACTGGCTGGCGAGTAGAGTTTCATCGCTGATGAATCCGCTGCCTTCACGCATTTTCTTTTCCCGCAGTACCTGACGCAGTTGCGCTTCAATCCGCTCGAAAAGTTGGTTGATGCGGCCCTGCAAACGGTCCTGTTCAAACATCAGGGCATGGCCGGTCATAATACGGGTCAATCCCGGATTACGCTCGGCAAACCCTAAAATCAGCAGCAAAATCAGACGTATTCTGTTTAGCGTATCCTTTTCATCCTGCAGGATGAGATTGATACGGGTGATCAGACTGTCTTCGATAAACTCAATTAAGCTGTCAAACATCCGCGTTTTACTGGGAAAATGACGATAAAGAGCTGCTTCTGAAACCCCCACGCTGGCGGCGAGCTTTGCAGTCGTGATCCGCTGGCTGCCGTCGCTGGACTGAAGCATTTGCGCTAATGCCTGCAAAATCTCTTCGCGCCTGTTCCTTTTTGTCGTTTCTTTCTCTGCCATGTCTGAATAGACCCTTGCTAAAAAACGGCTAAAATCATGGAGAAACCGCACAACTGCCGCATGAATCGCTGTGATCCTGCGGCTTATTTCGTTCCCTTCGCGTTGTTACGGTCTGATAGTGATAAGGATCTGTTCAATATCGCGTCAAAATCAGCGGTGCTGAACAGGTTCTTATTGGCGACCTGAGTGGCCAAAGCCCCCTTCGCCGCGTTCACTGGCGTCAAAATCTTCCACCAGATTGAATTCTGCCTGAACGACAGGCACAAACACCATCTGAGCAATGCGCTCGCCCGGTTCGATAACAAATGTTGTCTGACCACGGTTCCAGACGGACACCATAAGTTGGCCCTGATAATCTGAATCGATAAGGCCAACCAGATTGCCCAGTACAACGCCGTGTTTATGACCCAGACCGGAACGTGGCAAAATCACCGCCGCCAGATTAGCATCACCAATATGGATAGCCAGACCTGTTGGCAGCAGTGTGGTTTCGCCCGGTTTCAGTTCTACAGAAGCATCCAGACAGGCGCGTAAATCCAGACCCGCAGACCCCGGTGTCGCGTAAGCCGGTAAAGGGAAAGTCGAACCGATGCGCGGGTCGAGAATTTTAATGTCGATTTTTTTCATCATAACGGCTGACAATCTCTTCTAATAAACGTTGGCCAAGCAGGGACTTATCGCTGAGTGGTAAGATTTTATCCCCGTCCTGCCAAAAAAGATGCAAGGCATTGGAATCGCTGTTGAAACCTTGCCCGGCAAGTGAAACATCGTTGGCGCAGATCAGATCCAGATTCTTACGGATCCTTTTTTGCCGCGCGTATTCTTCCACATTCTGGGTTTCAGCGGCAAACCCCACGACGTAAGGCCGGTTTTCTGTCATGGCCGCGACGCCAGCGACGATGTCAGGGTTTTTAATCATTTTTACAGTGATTTCATCGCCTTGCTTTTTGATCTTCTCATCAGCAATACGTTCTGCGCGATAATCTGCCACGGCAGCGCAGGAAATAAAAATATGCTGAGAAGCTGCCGAAAGCTGGACGGCTTGCTCCATTTCCAGCGCACTTTCCACATCAATACGATGAACACGGGCAGGCGTCGGTTGCGTCACCGGCCCGGCGATCAGCGTTACTTTGGCACCACGTTCAGCGGCGGCTTTGGCAATGGCAAAACCCATTTTGCCGGAACTGTGATTACTGATGAAGCGGACAGGATCCAGCGGCTCACGGGTGGGGCCTGCGGTCACCATAATATTCAGATGCGCCAGATCCTTGCGCGAAGAGAAATGCGCATTGGCCATATCCACAATCACCAGCGGGTCCAGCATACGTCCCGGGCCAACATCGCCGCAGGCCTGACTGCCGCTGTCCGGCCCCCACAACAATGTGCCCCGTGCTGCCAGGCTTTGCAGGTTTTCTTGCGTGATGGCCGCACGATACATTTGCTGGTTCATCGCAGGAAGTACCGCGACCGGTGCCGCTGTCGCCAGACACACCGTCGTCAGCAGATCATTTGCCATGCCAGCATTCATGCGAGCCAGCAAATCCGCTGTGGCAGGCGCGATAATGACTAAATCTGCCCATTTCCCTAACTCGATATGTCCCATTGCCGCTTCGGCCGCCGGATCAAGCAGGTCGTCAGAAACCGGATAGCCAGAAACAGCCTGCAGGCTCAGCGGAGTCACGAAAGATTTCGCCGCTTCTGTCATGACGACGCGAACTTCAGCGCCTCTTTCACGTAAGCGACGTACCAGTTCTGGTGCTTTATAGGCAGCGATACCACCGCTGATACCGAGCACAATATGTTTGCCGGAAAGTCCCGTCATCATCATTGTCCGATTGGTTGAAAGCTGAAAGAAGCGACATTTTAGCATAACGGGGAATGATGACAGCTATTGGCGATGCGTCGAAAGTTGAGGAATAAAAATTCTGCGTAACATCTCGCAAGCTGACATACCGGACGTTATGACAGGGAGAATGCTGTGACACAATCGCCGCAAAAAAGGAGTCAGGATGACGAAACAGCAAAACCAGTGGCCGGGAGTGATGCCACCGCGCGAAAAATTATTGCAGCAAGGGGCAAAAGAGCTGACGGATCAGGAATTGCTGGCGATTTACCTGCGTACAGGATGCCGGGGATTGCATGTGATGGACCTGGCAAAGAATCTGCTGGAAGAGTTCGGTTCATTGCATCAGTTACTGATGGCGGATTTTGACGCCATGGCGCGCACGAAAGGAATGGGGGTTGCCAAGTTTTCGCAACTTGTGGCGGTGTCCGAATTATCCCGCCGCGCTTATCTGCGCCACCTGAGTGCCGAAAATGCGATGCTCAGCCCCAAAGTTATCCGTGAATATTTGCAGAATTTACTCGTTTTTCGGGAAAGAGAGGTGTTCCTGGTACTTTTTCTCGACAACCAGCATCGCGTTATTCGCCATGAGGAGATGTTTGCTGGTACTATTGGGCACGTAGAAGTGTATCCCCGCGAAATTGTTCGTGGTGCGATGAAGGTTAATGCGGCAGCCCTAATTCTGGCGCATAATCACCCATCCGGTCGGGCTGAGCCCAGTCTGATGGACAGAAAAGTAACTGAACAGATTATTCGAGCGTGCCAGTTGCTGGAAATTCGTGTCCTCGACCATTTGGTTGTAGGCCACGGAGAAACGGTATCTTTTGCCGAACGCGGCTGGATTTAACTTCGTTTTTTGAAGATCCTTAGGGATCTTTAGCTGTTCGGGACTTGAGCACTTACGCTACAGAGCGTATACTACGCCACCTTTGAGAATCTTGGGTTTGGCGTTAAGAGCCTATCTCAGCAGGTTTCTGACCTGATGAATTGGTTTTTTACCCGACGACAGTGAGTCGGTTCTCAGTGGAGTTTGCTGAGATGGGCTCTAAAAGCCTGACGAGGCGGCCATACCCTATACGAAGCTCGAGCTGATTTGATTTTTGGAGAATAGACATGTCCCGAGTCTGCCAAGTTACTGGCAAGCGCCCGGTGAGCGGTAACAACCGTTCCCACGCAATGAACGCGACCAAACGCCGTTTTCTGCCGAACCTGCACTCCCACCGTTTTTGGGTTGAGGCTGAGAAGCGCTTTGTAACTCTGCGTGTATCTGCTAAAGGTATGCGTGTTATTGATAAGAAGGGTATTGAGACGGTCTTGGCCGATCTGCGTGCCCGCGGTGAGAAGTATTAAGGAACTGCATCATGGCTAAAGGTGTTCGCGAGAAGATCAAGCTGGTTTCTTCTGCTGGTACTGGTCACTTCTATACCACCACGAAGAACAAGCGTACTAAGCCGGAAAAATTGGAACTGAAGAAATTCGATCCAGTTGTCCGTCAACACGTGATCTATAAAGAAGCTAAAATTAAATAATTTTAGTGGATTGCTAAAACCCGGCTCCGGCCGGGTTTTTTATTGCCTGAATTTCGTGATTTCCATTTAGTGCGACTTTTATTTGCCTGATGTCGGTGTCTGCGACACACTTTGAACACGATTTTGCTCAAGGGGAAATTATGCCGGAATTACCTGAGGTTGAAACCAGCCGCAGAGGGATTGAACCCTATCTGAAAGGTCACACGATACTGCATGCCATTGTGCGTAATCCGCGCCTGCGCTGGCCTGTCTCGGCGGAGATCTTAGCGTTAAGCGATCAGCCGGTTCTGAGTGTGCAGCGTCGGGCGAAATATCTGCTGGTTGAGCTGCAAACCGGATGGATTATCATTCATCTGGGCATGTCCGGCAGTTTGCGGGTATTGCCGGAAGAAACTGAAGCAGGTAAGCATGACCACGTTGATCTGGTGATGGATACCGGCCATGTGCTGCGTTATACCGATCCGCGACGTTTTGGTGCCTGGTTATGGTCTTCTGATCTGGCGGCCAGTAATGTCTTAGCCCATCTGGGGCCGGAACCGCTGAGCGAGGATTTCAACTCAGATTATCTGTTTGAGAAATCCCGTACGAAGAAATCGCCAATCAAACCCTGGCTGATGGATAACAAACTGGTGGTCGGCGTCGGGAATATCTATGCCAGCGAATCCCTTTTTGTTGCCGGTATTTCACCTGACAGACCTGCACATTCGCTCAAACGTGATGAGACGGAATTACTGGTGAGAACCATCAAAGCGGTATTGCTGCGCTCTATTGAACAGGGCGGGACGACGCTGAAAGACTTTCTACAGTCAGATGGGAAGCCAGGATATTTTGCACAAGAACTGCAGGTATACGGCAGAACGGGCGAGCCTTGCCGCGCATGTGGTACGCCCATTGAGAGTAAGAAACACGCTCAGCGCACCACGTTTTTCTGCCCGCGCTGTCAGCGCTAACGCATGATTCAGGCGCTGATTTTTTCCATCAGTGCCTGAGTAATGATTTGCGGCAGGAAAGGCGTGATATCCCCACCGTGGCGGGCGACTTCTTTGACCAGCGAAGAAGAAATAAACGACCATTCTTTTGAGGGCATCATGAACACGCTTTCCAGCGTTGGCAGCAAATGTCGGTTCATGTTCGCCAGTTGCATCTCATATTCAAAATCAGACACCGCACGTAATCCCCGTACCAGCACGTTTGCGCCCTGATTTTTGGCGAAATTCGCCATCAAATCGCTGAAACCAATGACTTCAACATTATCCAGATGGGATGTGACCTGGGTCGCCAGTGCCACGCGTTCATCCAGCGAAAACATCGGTTTTTTGCTCGGGCTGGCCGCAATCGCAAGAATGACCTGGTCGAACATCAGCGCCGCACGGGTGACGATATCGAGATGCCCGTTGGTCATCGGGTCGAACGTACCGGGATAAATTGCCTTAGTGCTCATGACGGCTCACTTTTGCAGTTGGTGGCTGAGTGCCCACAGGGCGGCATATTTATTGAACGTATATTGTGCATTGACGCCTGCCAGGATCAACCCCTGCTTTCCATCCATAAAACCGGCCCGCAGGATCCAGGTTTTGACGAATGCGCCCAGCGTATGCGAAAGAATTGAGGAAAAACTGCAACGGCGGCCTTGCTGATGGCGTTGCTCTGCCCATGCCTGCGCATAGCTGAGTTGTTTACGCTGGAAGGCGAAAAGGTCGCGACAGGTGAGATGCAGCAGGTCACCTTGCAAAGCAACGACAGTCGCATTGCCTGTGTTCAGTGATTCATGCACCAGATCGTCGTTGTAGCAGAATGTAGCAGGGTACAGGCGGTTGACCCGATCAGGATACCAGCCGCTGTGGCGCATGAATTTTCCGAGGAACAGATTACTGCGTCCGAGGCTATAAACGGTATTTTCCTGCGGGCAATTCAGCACGGTTTCAATCGACTGGCGTAATTCAGGGGTGACACGCTCGTCGGCATCGATCATCAAAATGTAGTCACCGGTGGCATGACTTTGCGCCAGCTGGCGCTGTTTGCCAAAACCCGGCCACTCTGTGTTCTGGAATACTTTAGCGCCGAAGTGGCGGGCAACATCCTGCGTCGCATCGTTGCTGCCGGAATCGAGCAGAATTATTTCATCTGCCCAGTCTACTGACTTAAGGCATTCCGGCAATAAATCCGCCTCATTACGGGCAATCAGCACGACGGATAAACGTTTTTTATCAGCCATTAATGACTCCGGATGGGCAGATAAGGCTCCAGTAAATGCAGCAGGCGCTGTAACGCCCCCTGATTTTGATGCAGAACTTCAACGGCATGGCGACCGTAATACAAACGGTAGTCTTCATCGGTCAACAGTGTAGAAATTTCTTTCACCAGCGATGCAGTATCAGTGACCGTGATCAGACCGTCGTCCTGAGCCAGCTTGGCGCAGATGTCTTTGAAATTGAAGGTATGGGGTCCCATCAGCACCGGAATTGCGTGGGCTGCCGCTTCCAGGGGATTATGGCCTCCGCGATCGACCAGACTGCCACCGACAAATGCCAGGTCAGCAATGCCATACAGCAACATTAATTCGCCCATCGTATCGCCGATCACGACCTGAGTGGCCGAAGAAGGAACTTCCCCTGAGCTGCGCTGAATGAAAGAGAGGCCAGCTTTGCGCGTCAGCTCACAAGCTACCGGGAAACGTTCAGGATGGCGCGGCACCAGAATAAGCAGCAAGTTCGGATGCGCTTTCAGCAGCTCTTTGTGCGCCTCCAGCAGTAAAGTTTCTTCGCCTTCATGCGTACTGGTAGCGATCCACACCTGACGGCGTGATGCCCACTGGCTGCGCAGTGCAATGGCTTTTGCCGCCAGTTCCGGCGTGACCGAGATATCGAATTTCAGGCTACCGGTCACCGCAAGCTGGTTGCGTTTGAGTCCTAAAGACAAGAAGCGTTCACCATCTTCCTGATTCTGTGCGGCGATCAGTGTAATGCGTTGCAAAATGGTGCGAATGAATTTGCCTAGCTTCTGGTATCCCTTCGCTGAACGGGCAGAAAGACGGGCATTGGCGATAACCAGTGGAATTTTGCGACGATGCAATGCACTGATAAGGTTCGGCCAAAGCTCGGTTTCCATAATGATTACCAGCTTGGGGTTAACCTCATCCAGGAAACGATTTACGGATCCGGCCAGATCATAAGGCAGATAGACGTGGTGCACACCCTTGCCAAAAGCGGACTGAACACGCTCTGAGCCTGTCGGTGTCATGGTGGTGACGGTAATTGGCAAGGAAGGATAACGATGACGTAATGCGCGGACTAAAGGGATCGCTGCCAGCGTTTCTCCAACGGAAACGGAATGCAGCATAATGCCGCCGGAGACAACCTTTCCTTTGCAGAAGCCATAACGTTCAGCCCAGCGTTTACGATAGGCGGGCGACTTGCGGCTGCGCAAAAGTAAACGGATCCAAATCAATGGCTGAATTAAATATATGATTATATTATAAAAAATATTCATCTTTTATCAGGCGTTGCATAAGGGAAAGTCAATTTCATAGAGCGAAAATAGTCCCGGCGGATAGATGGGCACATGTTATCAGATAAGTGTGATCGACTCATCATGTCAGCGCCTGCGTCCTCAGACCAGTAACGAGTGATAAAGTGTAACCAACTGTTTTGAAAGGTTTTTAGGGCTGTAAGGTAAAATCCGGTCTCTTGCCGCATTTCCCATCTGGTCATTTTCCTGACGTGAAGGAATTTTATTGACGTATTCGCTAAGTCTTATCACATCCAGCGCATCGCAAACGAAGCCTTCGCGCCCCTGCATAATAAACTCTGCGCCACCACAGGTTTCGCTGGTGATAACGGGCAATCCGCAGGCCATGGCTTCAAGAATCACGTTCGGGAACGGGTCGTATAATGTCGGCAGAATCATGCCATCAGCCGCATGGTAATAAGGGAGTACATTGTTTTGTACCCCGACAAAGCGGACCCGGTCAGCGCATCCTGATTGCTGAGCCAGCGACGCATATTTTTTCTGGTCTTTATCTTGTCCGACGACAATGAGGTAGCGATCGCCACAAGCGATCGCTTCAATGGCAGGCTTCAGCCCTTTGCGTTCAAAACCTGAACCTACGTAAATCAGTGCCACGGCCTGCGCAGGAATTGAAAGCATTTCACGCGCAGCAAGGCGCTGTGCATCTGTCGCCGGTACGAATTTTTGGGAATCAATGGCGTTATAGATCACTTCAAAACGGCTCTCATCAACTCCGTAACAGCGGATGATATCCCGTTTTACCATCTCAGAATTGCAGATGATTTTTTTCAATGCCGGGGAGTGGAACATCTCTTCTTCGGCTTGCAGGACATAGCGGTGGTAGGGGCTGATTTTTGTAAGAAAACGCTGAAGAGGGGAAATGACACGCGCCCGTTGTTCCAGCCAGACACGATGTGCACCATCGCCGGCCCGGAAAATGTCGCAACCCGGAATACGTTCGTGGCTTTGCACTATGTCGAAATGTTCCTGTTTCCAACATTGTTGCGCAGCAGCGGCAAAACCCTTCTCACGTGAAACACGGCCATACTTTGCCGGATTACACAGGTGAATTTTCCATTGCGGATTTGGCTTGCCTTCCCACTGGCGGGTAATAATATTCAGATCAATATTTTGGTCATCCAGTGCCTCCAGGGCGCGGGAAATAAAACGTTCCGCGCCGCCATCCGGGCGATATTTTTGTCTGACAATCGCTAAACGGATGTTTTTCCCACTGGCGGCATTAGTCATGCAGATAACTCCTGGCTGCATCAATCACATCACTGACAGGGATTGCATGCAGATAACGTTGTTGAGTTTTTGTATCGATCGAATCGGGTGCGGGTAGCGGCGCGTAGTCCCCCGCCCAGAGAGTGGTATTATTTTTGCCCCATGGACGCCAGTGTTGCATTTTCGTCGGGCCGAATAAGGCGACGCAAGGCGTATTAAGCGCGGCGGCCATATGCATCGGCGCAGAATCCACCCCAATAAAGAGTTTTGCACCGTCAATCATTGCAGCCAGCTGGGTCAGTGATAACTGACCGGCGACAGAGATCACCTGCGGATTGTGCGTGAGATCCTGGATTTTGCTCACCATATCCAGCTCTTTCTTATC
Source organism: Rahnella sp. GSA61A (assembly GCF_019969905.1). Lineage (NCBI taxonomy): Bacteria > Pseudomonadati > Pseudomonadota > Gammaproteobacteria > Enterobacterales > Yersiniaceae > Rahnella > Rahnella sp. GSA61A. Next base: position 51,693 of record NZ_JAHXYO010000023.1, read on the forward strand.
CGGGCCGGAGGTCATCACGATCGTCAGGCCGGTTTCAGCAAGTCCATCAATCACATTGGCGAATTTGTCATCATCCCAGCATTTGAACGTCCAGCGGGACGTTGGCTGAATCACAATATATTCGCCGGACACCTGATTTTTCAGAAGTAATTGCTGACAAAATGACTTGTCACTTTCTGAATAATGCATTGATGTCAGAGCGTTATCGGTGGAAATACCAAGCGGTGACAAAATCGACATATTCTGTTCGACAGTATGCAAAATGCTGTGATTTTCGGTCGTCACTAACTGCGTATGACCTGCCCGCCAGAAAGCAGAACGTCGTTTTTTATAGTCGAATCCTAAACGAACTTTCGCGCCACTAAATCGGGAAATCAAAGCACTGCGCCATTGATCGGCAAGATTAATCACCAGATCATAATGTCGGTCGCGAACAGCTTTGAGTAACTGATATTCCTGTTGTAACTGATAGCGGACACCTTGTTTTTTCCATGTTCTGTCAATGACATGGATATGAGATAGCGCTGGATGTTCACTGAGAATAGGGCGAGTTTCTTTATACAGAAGCACATCAATTTCAGCATCGGGGTAATGCTCGCGTAGCCTGTTTATCACCGGCGTGGTCAGCACCATATCTCCATGATGACGGAGTTTCACCAGAAGAATTCTTTGGGGTCTGAACGCTGCGTATTTGGCTTCTGAATTAGGCATTCTATTATCTGATAGTAGAATATAGTGAGTTGATTTTAGGTGAAGAATCGTATGCTGTGAAGTTATTTATCTTCCTGATATAGAAAGATAAATAACTTCATTTATGAAATAGTTAGATTCCACTTAAACGAATAAAGGAATCGTCTCTTTCTGAAACAACTTAACCGAGTTTTTTACGCAGGTTATGGAGACGATACAGCCACAGTAACAGTTGCCACCATTGTTTCGGTCCGCGTGCGTTACGCAGCATTATCCTGCGTGTGCCGGAGGTGTAAATATCGTCGATCATGGCTTTCTGAGCGGCCTGAACAGGCTCGCGGCGAACAGAATGACAAACCGTCAGGGCTTCCCGGGTGACCTGTCTCGGAAACTCCGCATAGATTTTTACCCGGTCTTTATATCGCTTATTTAATTCATCAAGCATTTTGGCGATTTTCAGGTAATGCCGTTGATATTCAACGTTTTTCATTCCGGTTCTTTTTTGGTTACTGATTGACTGACCATGAATGTAATAGCGATAAAGCACCTCTTGGGTGTATTTCACGCGGCGTGCGTTGAACATGAATTCGGTTGTCCAGGGAATATCCTGATGATGCAGGCCGGGTTCAAAATACAGATGATGCTTTTTAATAAGTTCCAGACGATAGACACCTAACCACACTACGTGCAAATAACGGTTTGTTGCCAGCGCCATTTTAAGCCAGTGCGGGCCATCCAGCACGGCAGTCGACGTTAAACGATCGGTGGGGATGATGGGTTTAACTTTTTCTGAGCCGACAAAATAACGTTCACCATTGCATTGTGCGACATCCAGATCATCCTGTTCACACAGTTCAATCAGCGTTTGGTACATGTTCGGATAGAGTATGTCATCGGCATCCGGAAAAGTGACGTACTGACCTTTGGCGATATCCAGGCCAGCATTACGCGCACGCGATACGCCGCCGTTAGCCTGATGAATGACGCGAATATGCGGGTATTTCTCAGCATATTCTTGCGCAACGCACTCGGAACCGTCTGTCGAACCATCATTGACGATAATGATCTCGAAGTTTGTCAGCGTCTGGGCGACGAGCGAATCCATAAAGTTTCGGAACATTTCCCCTGCGTTATACAGAGGGATAATCGCGCTGAGCTTAATGTTGTCGGATGTCGTTGTAAGGGGCATATCACACAATTTCCACTGATAAGGAGGGCAATCAACCGGGCCGGTGTAAGTTTCACAGCCCGGAAAAAATCATTGTTTTTCTATCGCGGGATGTGGCCTCATCCTGAGCATCATCAGGTAGGCAAATACCAGCACAATAAAATACGGTGATTCGCGATTGTAAAACTGGGTATCACCCATGCTGAAGTAAATTACCGGGACCGACAGTAATAAAAATTCGTAACCTTTGGGCACCAGCCTGAAGGGATAGAGCAATAATACGGCGAAGAAAAGTACCATAATCAATGCGCCTAAAATTCCCTGTAATGACATTGTATCGATAATATCATTGTGCAAATGGAACTGAAGATTGCGTAACGCTTCCGGGTTTCCGCCTTCATGCTCATCGATGAACGTGGTGGCAAGTGCATTGCGGCTGTCGGCGGACTGACCAAACGGGTGATGTTTGAAAGCATCCACTCCGGCTCGCCACATTGAGAAACGCGCACCGACTGAAGTATTACGCTCCCCGTCATTGTAAGAGGTAACCTCGTTTTGGAGATTATCGAAGCGGGTGAGGACTTTATTGTAATAAGGATGACCAGAAGTCACGGCGGCAATAATTAAGACCGCAATGGCAAAACCGTAGATGATTTTAGACGTATGCGAGCTTTTGGTGAAATCGTAAATAATGCTGCCTGCACTAATAAGTATAAAGAGTATTATTGCAGAGCGGGTTTCTGTGGCAGCGAGAACCGCAAAAGTTAGCGTCATCACAATCAGACAAATGAGCCTGTAATGCTTTAACGCATGATATTTAAGACTGTACATCACCAGCAAAGAAAAAATAGTAAATGTATAGGCGCCGGAAGTCGGAGCGTCAGAATTTATTTTCATTCTTTCGCCTGTCTTTAAATAAACAATGATTCGTATGACGGATATAACGATAAAAAGAATCGTCATAATAGCTATCCCCGTGCGCACTGTCAGTGCAGGGATTTTCCATTTGTGAATGTTATGTTCAATGGCATACAGAATAAATGAAGCTAATATGAGTCTCTTACCGCTAATTTGGTAATGATAGGCAATGAGCGGATATTGATGGTTTACGGTGAGCATAACCCAAAGCAACTTGCTGATACCCAGAAGTAGAATTGTGCAGGCAACCGGGTAGAATTTAATTTTCTTATCAACACGCAGGGTGACGTAGATGAAATACAGGACAGCAATATACGTTGCGATATAAAAGAAATTCCGGGTTATTTCACCAGAGTACATAAAGAAAGAAATGGAAATGGTAATCAATAAGAATAGTAAAGATGCAAGTTTATCGTCAAAAGACGATTTTTTTATCTGTGCCATCAGATTACTTTTCATAAAGAGCTTTTCCTGAAAATCTTATTATTCATATATTTGGTCATCCAGCGCAAGCTGGTCAGGTAGCGACCCTTATGCCAGAGTGCCTGGGCATAGCGTTTCATCTCTTTATAGGAAACCGGCACGTCATGTGGGACTGCGTGCCATGGGGATTGCGCATAATATTGATCATAAATATCGGCCAGTTCTCCCATTCCCCAAAGGTGCCAGGGTTTACATTTACCCGTATAATGAATCAGGATGGTATCTTTCGGGATATCAACTCTCTTTCCCACTTTATTTAAAATGATGTCACACACAAAATTATATCTTTTAGGAAGCAGCAGAACTTCCTGTTCCAGGACAATATTAAGTGCGTCCTGATCAGGGAATTTAAATTCACTTTCCTGAAGGCTAAGTGTCCGGATGATCCGCTCAGTTGTATTTTTCTCAAGCCATTGAGGGATATTGATGTATAAGAATCCTGAGTTGAAATAATTTCCCTTTGTCAGACTTAACTGTGAACAAAGTTTATTTCTTGCCCGTTGCGTATCATTGACGGCTGCCAGCGTATAAGGGCTGATATCCATCTCGCTCAGTTCTTTATAACTGCCTAAACATAATGTGTCCGCGTCAAGGTAGAGTAATTTTGATGTGACGCCAGAAAGGATGTAGGGAGTGAATAACCGATAATAAATAGCCTGAGGATAGCGCCCCATCAGCGGTAAAGCAGTGAACGCAGATTCTTTAAAAACGTAACAGGTGATGGCCAGCGGATGATTTGCCGCCAGCTCAAGCAGCCGGGATTTTGATATTTCATCGAGCGCACTGCCAAATATATGAATATGAAAAGCTAAGTCAGGATTGTTTTTCAGAACAGAAAAGACAGTGACCCCCATACCACGGGCATAGGCATTATTTATTCCGAATGCGATATGGACCACCGGGAGTGATGAATCCCCTAAATTGTTCACGAGCTCTTCTTTATGCTCGAGATAGCTCATATATTTATGGTCAGACATAATGTTGTACCTGACTTGTTTTGCTTATAACAAATGAACGTATTTTCTCCAGTTGAGCATCACTGAGTGAAAAAAGTTCTTCAGCACTGTGCCGGAATTGATAAGGTGCTGAGAAAATAAAAGATTCAGGCGCGAGTTTTTTATCTTCAGGCGTCAGGATGAGTGGCGCATAGGTTGGATGCTGCTCGGTTAAGTCACAAGGACCCGCTAAACATACCACTGGGATATTCACCGCATCTGCGATATACACGTTTCCAGAATCTGAGGCGATATACATATCCATCTGAGAAATGGCATGTGGGACTTCATGCAATTTTAGCTTACCGATCAGGTTAATGATGTTTTCGCGAGCACTGAGTTTTTCCAGCAACTGATCAAGGTATTTCTGCTCATTCTCCGGGCCAAAAACATAAAACTGACAAGGAAGGCCAGCCAGGGTATTAAGGATTTTAATCCATACCGCTGTCGGAATTGTTTTAGCTTTATTGCCTGCCGAAATGCTGATACCAATTTTGACCTGCTTGCTTGCCGCCAGCTCCGGCAAGGTTTTTTCAGGTATCCACAAGGGAAGGGTGGCATGTTTAGTATAGCTTTCTGCGCTGAGGCTGGGGTCTGCCAGCTTAAGATAACTTTCCAGCGTAAAATCGGTTTTCTGATGCAAACGAACAACGTCGGCCGTCTGATAAAAAATCCCGTGATACCACTTGCGGGTATAAGCGATCAGAAAGGCTTTATGCTTCGCATTACAGAAGGCGGCATAGAAAACGTTAACGCTGTTAGGTTGTAGCAGATAAATATTGTCGTAGCGGTTGAGCAGGCGAAAGGCGAGACCAATTTTACTGACTAAAGATTTTTTGTAATCTTCAATGAGATAAATAGAATCGATCGTCGAATCGTGTGCAGCCAAAGGCAAAACCGTTTTACTGATCAAGACATCTGATTTTTTTAAATGCTTCAGTAAAGGCGTGATATTGACGAAATCACCAATTTTGGCGGTTTGTATGACCAGATTTCGCCCTTTGCCCTGATGAAAAGGCTTCATCAGCATTTTGAACGGCCACAGCAAGATGAAAATAATCACGTAGCTCATGGTCGGTTCATTTCCTCTTTCGCAGCGGTCAGATCACTCAGACGCTCAAAGACGGTTTTGGCTGGTAAGTTTTCCAGTGAATTGTTCTCGGCTTTGAGGATAAACTGATTCTTTCCATACCCGCCAATCAATCCCGGATCGGTCGGTCCGTAAAGCGTGATATTTGGACGATCCAGCGCGGCAGTCAGATGGCTCAGCCCCGTATCAACAGAAATGACCGCTTTCGCACCGGCTAAAACCTCAGCAACTTTTTCCAGACTCAACTTAGGCAACACCTCGACATAAGGGAAACCTTCCGCCAGACGCAATGCGCGCTGATGTTCATGGTCTGCCCCCCACGGAAGTTTGATGCGGATATCTTGCCCGCCGAACATGCTGATCAGCTCACGCCAGTGTTCTTCCGGCCAATGTTTATCGGCGCGGGTGGTGGCATGAAGAAACACCAGATACCGGCCCGCGTCGGCAGGAAGATGGGAGAGGAAACGTGCTGCAATAGCATAATCTCCCTGGCCTGATGGCTTTTCATAGCCCAGGCTTTTCGCAAACAATTCCCGGGTACGTTCTACCGCGTGCTGCTTTTTATCGATTTCATGACGCTGATTGTAGAACCAGCTGGCGAATGGTTCACGGGCACTTTTACAATCCTGACCGTGTTTTTCACCTTTTGCGACACGGGTGATCAGTGCCGCGCTTTTAATCAGACCCTGAGCATCGATGATCGCATCATAGGTTTGAGACTGAACTTCGCGTTTGAAATCACAGCGTTGCTGACGGGTTTCAGAGCCGAACCAGTTTTTACGCCAGCGGCGGATGGCGACAGGTATCACGCGATCAACGGCAGGATGCCAGCCGGGGATCTGGCTAAATCCTTCTTCCACGACCCAGTCAAAGCGGATCCCGGCAATGGCCTGCATAGCATCCGTCAACGCCGGAAGGGTATGCAGAACGTCGCCCATGGACGACGTTTTGACGATGAGAACCCGCATTAAAGCTCCTTCCTTGCGCTCAGCAACTGGGTGAGTTCCTGATAAACTTGTCCGGGTTGAATATCAATTAAACTTTGGTGATAGCCTTCTTCAGCATCGCCTTTACGGACTTTATGATAGCCAGTGATCAGACGTATAACTTTTGCCTGATGGCTGAGGGGCGGTGTGAAGTCCGGGCTGCTGGGCCCGTAAAGTGCTATCAGCGGTTTATCCAGCGCGGCGGCAACATGCATCAGGCCTGAATCATTACTGACGACCGCATGACAGGCGGCAATCATCACCACCGCCTGATCCAATGAGGTTTTCCCCGCCAGATTGAGACAGAAAGGTTGCGCGTTTTCTGTCAGTGCCAGGCGGATTTGTTCACCTGCTGCGTTATCTTTTGCAGAGCCAAAGAGCACCACCTGATAGCCTTCGCTGATCAGTTTTTCAGCCAACACCGCGTAGTGATAATGAGGCCAGCGCTTTGCCGGACCAAACTCTGCGCCAGGGCAGAAACCAATCAGCGGCCGGGTGTTATCCACAGAGAATGAGGTTTTAACCGCGGTGACTTCAGCGTCGCCGACCTCTAATTTAGGCCAGAGAATGGGTTGTGGAAGATCAGCGGCAGTTTTGATTTGCCGGGCATCGTAGCCCAGAGCAGCATAACGCTGAACCATCAGTGGAAAAGCGGGTTTATCCAGCACCCGCAAATCATTGAGCAGACCATAGCGCATTTCGCCACGCCAGCCGGTGCGTTGCGGAATACGGGCAAAGAAAGGAACCAGCGCCGATTTAAACGAGTTAGGCAGAACGAATGCACGCTGATATTTCTCATTGCGCAATGAAATACCCAGACGACGACGTTCGCCCAATTCCAGCGCACCGTGGCCCAGCGGCATGGCCAGCGCCTGATGTACTTCCGGCATGCGATCAAGTAAAGGACGGCACCATGCAGGTGCCATCACGTCAATCTGAGCGTCGGGGTGCGCAGCTTTCAGGGTGCGATAAAGACTTTGTGACATCATCATGTCACCGACCCATGACGGCCCAATTACCAGTATTTTCATACCGTTAATCCATTCCTCAATGTGCAGGGCTTAAACTGTGCGGTTAAGCCAGCTCATGTATTCCGTAACACCTTCGGCAACCGTTTTGAACGGTTTGTCGTAACCGGCGTTACGCAGGGCCGTCATGTCGGCCTGTGTGAAGGACTGGTAACGGCCTTTGAGTTTTTCCGGGAATGGAATGTATTCGATATCGCCCGACTTGTGGTATGCCACGACAGCATCTGCCACAGCCTGGAAGGATTCCGAACGTCCGGTACCGCAGTTAAAAATGCCCGAAACACCGTTTTGCCAGAACCACAGGTTCACGGCTGCCACATCACCCACGTAGATAAAATCGCGTTTGAAGCCTTCGCTGCCCGAGAACAGTTTTGGGTTCTCCCCGGCCTTGATCTGATTATTCAGATGGAACGCTACGCTCGCCATGCTGCCTTTATGGCCTTCACGCGGTCCGTAAACGTTGAAATAACGGAAACCACAAATTTGAGATTCAGCGTGCGGCAGAATTTCGCGAACATACTGGTCAAACAGGAACTTAGAGTAACCATAGACGTTCAGCGGTTGCTCGTATTTACGCTCTTCAACAAAGCTGGTGCTCTGGCTACCATAAGTGGCTGCGGAAGACGCATAAAGGAAGGGAATGCTGCGATCTAAACAATAATGCAGGACATCTTTAGAGTACTGATAGTTGTTATCCATCATGTACTTGCCGTCCCACTCGGTAGTGGAAGAGCATGCGCCTTCGTGGAAAATGGCGTCGATATCACCCAGATCGTCGCCGGCCACGATGCTGGCGATAAAATCTTCTTTGTCGCAATAATCCGCAATATCCAGATCCACCAGATTGACGAACTTGGTGCCATCTTTCAGATTATCCACCACCAGAATATCGCGGTATCCCATATCATTGAGCGATTTAATAATATTGCTGCCGATAAAACCAGCGCCGCCAGTGACGATTATCATGGGATTCACCTTTAATCATTTGAAGAACTGCGCACCATGCACAGCCTGTATATTGGGTAATATCATAACACTTCATTATGAAGCTCACATTGGGAAGGTGTCCGATAACAGGGATTCTTATGTTTCAGAGCGTAAGGCGTGAACTATGCTGCAAAACAAAGATATTGTGAGCACTTCCATCGTTATTTTATATGCAGATTAGTAAGGTATTCCGTGAATGAGTCATTTCAGGAGAATACTGTATGTCTGTTTCGTTTTATCGCCAGCTGGAAGATCAGCTGGAGCAGGCCCGGGTTGAAGGGCTGTTTAAAGAAGAACGCATTCTCACCACGCCCCAGCAGGCTGAAGTCTCCGTCGCTGGCGGCCGTCCGGTCATCAATTTTTGCGCCAACAACTACCTTGGCCTGGCGAATCATCCCGAACTGATCCGTGCTGCAAAAGCCGGTCTCGACAGCCACGGTTTCGGCATGGCTTCGGTCCGCTTTATCTGCGGCACACAAGATACGCACAAAGAACTTGAACACCGTCTGGCTGACTTTCTCGGTATGGACGATGCGATCCTCTATTCCTCCTGCTTTGATGCCAACGGTGGGTTATTTGAAACACTGCTGGGTGAAGAAGACGCCATCATTTCGGATGCGCTGAATCATGCCTCAATAATCGATGGTGTTCGCTTATGCAAAGCGAAACGCTATCGGTATGCCAACAACGATATGTCTGAACTGGAAACCCGTTTGCAGCAGGCAAAAGATGAGGGTGCCCGTCATATTCTGGTGGCAACTGACGGCGTATTTTCAATGGATGGCGTGATAGCCAACCTGAAGGGCGTGTGCGACCTGGCCGAACGGTTCGACGCGCTGGTGATGGTCGATGATTCCCATGCGGTAGGTTTTGTCGGTGCCGAAGGGCGGGGAACGCACGAATATTGCGATGTGATGGGGCGCGTGGACATCATCACTGGCACGCTTGGCAAAGCGCTGGGCGGGGCTTCCGGCGGTTATACCGCTGCGCGTCAGGAAGTGATCGACTGGTTGCGTCAGCGTTCGCGGCCCTATCTCTTCTCTAATTCCCTGGCACCGTCGATTGTTTCTGCCTCCCTGAAAGTGCTTTCCATGCTCGAAGAAGGCAGCGAACTGCGTGAGCGTTTGCTCAGCAATTCAAAATTGTTCCGCGAGAAAATGACCGCCGCGGGTTTCACGCTGGCGGGGGCTGATCACGCCATTATCCCGGTGATGCTTGGCGAGGCTCGTCTGGCTCAGGAGTTTGCGTCGCTTTTGCAGCAGGAAGGGATTTACGTCACCGGCTTCTTTTACCCGGTGGTGCCTCAGGGGCAGGCGCGCATCCGTACTCAAATGTCAGCAGCGCACAGCACGGAACAAATCGAAAAGGCCGTTGAAGCCTTCACCCGTATTGGCAAAAAACTTGGCGTGATCGCCTGAGGAATGTCGATGAAAGCTTTAGCAAAACTCAAACGTGAAGAAGGCATCTGGATGACGGATGTGGCCGTGCCGGAATTAGGGCACAACGATTTGCTGATCAAAATCCGTAAAACCGCCATTTGCGGAACCGATGTGCACATCTACAACTGGGACGAATGGTCACAAAAAACCATTCCCGTACCAATGGTGGTCGGACACGAATATGTCGGCGAAGTGGTGGGCATCGGGCAGGAAGTTAAAGGTTTCAGTATCGGTGACCGGGTGTCGGGCGAGGGGCATATTACCTGCGGACACTGCCGTAATTGCCGGGGAGGACGTACGCATTTGTGCCGCAACGCACAGGGCGTGGGGGTAAACCGTCCGGGCGCTTTTGCGGAGTATCTGGTATTGCCTGCTTTTAATGCGTTTAAAATCCCGGACAATATTTCTGATGATCTGGCTGCCATTTTTGATCCCTTTGGTAATGCTGTGCATACCGCATTGTCGTTTGATCTGGTCGGCGAGGATGTTCTGATCAGCGGTGCCGGGCCGATTGGCATCATGGCGGCAGCCATTTGCAAACATGTCGGTGCCCGCCATGTGGTGATCACGGATATGAACGAATACCGTCTGGAACTCGCGCGCAAAATGGGTGTGACGCGGGCGGTGAATGTCAGCCAGCAAAGCTTGCAGAATGTGATGGATGAGCTGGGCATGACGGAAGGGTTTGACGTCGGGCTGGAAATGTCAGGTGCACCTGCGGCATTTCGCAGCATGCTTAACGCCATGAACCATGGCGGCCGGATTGCGATGCTGGGCATTCCATCGACCGAGATGGCAATCGACTGGAATCAGGTGATTTTCAAAGGACTGTTTATTAAAGGGATTTACGGAAGGGAAATGTTCGAAACCTGGTACAAAATGGCCGCCCTGATCCAGTCAGGATTAGATCTTACACCTCTGATTACGCACCATTTTCCGATTGATGAATTCCAGAAAGGGTTTGATGCGATGCGCTCCGGGCATTCCGGCAAAGTGATACTTAACTGGTAATCTGGCGCTCTGAAAATGCAAAAGCCCGCTGAAAATAGCGGGCTTTTGCTGATAGCGGGCGCAGTCTTTACGCCGCAGGACCGGCCATTTGTTTCTCGTCATCCGTCAGATAACGCACTTTACGGGTGTAATCCTGACCTTTGAATAACAGTTCATTATCCGGTGAAGCCAGATACTTTTGCCATTCTGTCAGCGGGAAGCCGCCATGAGCGCCGATCACTTCTTTAGGGATAACCGACGGTGTGCCGCCAATTTTTTTCGATACCGGCCAGTTCATCCAGTCGCCCAGATTGACGCTTTTGATGTCCAGCGTATCCAGCATGGCCGCCAGAGGCAGTTGATCTGTCGGGGGCTGGTTGTCTGGCAGAATGTTCCATGTATCGATGAAAAACATAATCCACAGCGGGCACAAACGCTCCCAGGTTTTACGCGTGGCGGCTAAGAAAGCGCCGTTCACGTGATCGACAATATAAGGACGCACGCTGTTTTTGTAATACGCCGGGATGATCTCAGGATCACAACCGTCCAGTTTGGCAATCATCTTGCCCTGACGGAAACTTGAATAAATATGATTTTCATGTAACTGAATTTCCGGCATTTTAAGCAAATTAAGATCGGAATCGATCATCAAAATACCGTCAGTTCTGGCCTGCAAAGGCGCCATCAGTTTGATCAGGCGGCTGAGATAAATTTGTTTATAACGATAATCACCGGATTTGGTTTCAGGGTGAAGCGTGACGATCCGGACTTTCTCCGGTAACGGGCGAAACTGGCTGGCAGCCTGATCGGTAACAATCACGATTTCCTGTAATGCGGTCGCAAATTTATCGGCAAACTCTGCACACAGACAAGCTTCTTCAATATAGTCAGCCCCCGCGGAAGGGATCACCACAGACGTCACGCTGTTCTTTGGTTTTCCTGCCATGACGGTCCCGTCATACGGCAAATTATGGCGTGAAAGAATGTGACGATATTTTGGATTTAGAAATTTGAACATATTCAGCCTTGTTTCTTTTTCACACTGCTTAAAACGGTTTCAACGCCTGAGACATATTTTTCAATTGCAAATTTTTCGCGAACAGTCAGATTTGCCTGCTCTGCAATTTCATTTCTCAGATGGGCATTGAGATACAGTGTTTTCATATGATTAAAGAGCATATCAATATCGCCATACTCAAATAACATGCCGGTTTCTGCATTTTTAATCAGTTCGGCTGTACCGGTGACATTCGAACCAATCACCGGCGTTTTCAGCAGCATGGATTCCAACACGACCCGCGGAAGCCCTTCACTTTTTGAGCCTAATATAAAGGCATCAAACGCGGACAGATATTCCAGCGCATTGCTCTGGAAGCCTGTAAATACCACTTTATCCATCATATTCAGAGCCGAAGTTTGCTGAATGAGACGGCGTAAATTCGGGCCTTCACCCACAAACACCATTTTCCATTTGGCTTCCGGAAATGCGCGATTAAATTTGTCTAGTGCCAGTAATGTGAAGTGATGAGCTTTGCGGTTAATCAGAGAACCTATACTGCCAAAGATGAACGTGTCGTTGTCGGCTGCTAATTCTTCCCGGATTTTTGTGCCTTCGGGCAATGGCTGATGGATATCAATGCCATTAAAAACGGTAAAACATAACTCTTTGCGTACACCACGTTTGAGCAGTTGTTCCTGAACGCCTTGAGAAACAGAGATAATGCTGTGGCAGAACCGGTTAACGATGCGCACAACCTCCCGGTTGAGCACCGGTTCAATGCGACAATGCTGTACGATTTCTGTGGGTAAACCGGCAGTAGAATAATAGCCTTCGACGTTAGAGCTGGGCTGATTATTCATATAGAGAATGTCAAACTGACCGAGTTCAAGCAGGGAGTGAATTTTGCGGATATTGGGATTAATACGCCAGATTTTGTCGATAGAGTAAATGGCTTTCTGACGCAAATTACTGCTAAAGAAAAACAGCGTTCTTAATACTTCTTTAGCTATTTTCGCCCAGGCAGGTTGCTTAACCTGCGGAATAAAAAATACCGGTACATTCAGTGAGTTTAAAATCTGACTGATAGTTTCGCCGTTGTCCCGGGCGTAATCGTTGTAAAAGCAGCAGCTGATTTCATATTTTTCACGATCGATTCTTTTCAGCAGTTCTAACATGCTGTTAGTCCCGCCTCCCCATTCCTTGCCACTATCCAGTAGCAGAATTTTAGATCGATCTTGTCCCATCGGTTAGCGCCCTTGCTCAGTCCGGTCAAAAAAATATACAGCGCCCATTATATGAGGCAAAACCCAGAAGCTCTACTTTTTAGTTTGGCTATGAAATCAATTGATATCAATAAGTTATTTGGTGATGCCAAATATATGCGTACCACCAATATAATCAGGAAACCGCCAATGTGTGCGATTTCTACTTTTTAGTAAAAGTTGTTATCACAGAATACTGCCGTTCAACAAATGCCGCAGCGGGTGAAGATTTCAGGCTTTCCCCCAGAATTTTAAACATGCTGTCGGCATAAATCTGCGGGAGAGGTTGCCTGAGGCGGCAGATGCTGATGCCTTTACGTGATGATTTTACGGGCGTAATCGTGACCTTACCGGCGGGTGTGCTGCGCTGTGGTTCGTTCAGCAGATCACTTGGCCTGACCAGAACGATATCGGAAGGTAGATTCGGCAACATTTGCTGCAGTACTTTCACTGTCGTCGGATGCGGGTGTCCTATCGCGATGGCATATCCATTCTTGCGTGCGAGCTGAATTGCGCGTTCAAACTGACGGCGGATTTCCGCTTCATTCTGCACATCATCTAAAAAGACATTGCGCTTAATGACTTTCACCCGGGTGCCCTGAGCCGCTTTGACTGACTGGGTGTTACCAATGGTCATGCTGTCGAGGAAAAACAGGTTGTGGGCATTCATTGCCTGCATGACATTTTCCATCCCGGTCAGGCTGGAGGTCATAGCACTACCCATATGGTTATTGATGCCAATCGCGTAAGGGATATTGCTGATCGCCTGATCGACAATACGTTTCACTTCTGCGGCGCTCATGGAGGGTGTCAGCGTGTCTTTTTCCAGCGGTTGCTTACTAAGTGGCGCCATCGGCAGATGGATCAGAATTTCACGCCCCTGCTGGTGAGCCTTGTTCATCATCATCTGTGAATCGGGTGCGTTGGGGAAAATCGCGACGGATACCGCTTTTGGCATCTGAAGTACCTGGTTTTCCTCATGCTGGCGATAACCAAAGTCATCGATCAGGATGGACAATTTCGCTGCCTGAACCTGACAAGCAAAAAACGCAGTACCACAAAGGGCAGCTAAAACGGACTTGTTATATCGCAATGCTATCTTCCCAACCACGGCTGTGGATTAACGGCCTGGCCCTGACGACGAATTTCAAAATACAGCGATGGCTGGCCTTGTCCGCCGCTGTTCCCAACTTTAGCAATGGCCTGGCCCGTTCTGACCTGGTCGCCTACGCTGACCAGTGCATCCTGGTTGTAACCGTACAGGCTCATATCGCCTTTGCCATGATCGATAACCACAACCAAACCGTATCCCTGTAACCAGTCCGCCAGAATGACGCGTCCGTCAGCAATCGCCCGGACATCACTGCCTTCTCTTGCTGAGATAACAATCCCTTTCCAGCGTAGTTCACCCTGCAGCTGTTCGCCGAAGCGATGTATCAACGAACCATTAACAGGCCACATATTTTGACCTGATGGTCTGCCCAGACCGCCGGTACGGGCCATCAGAGATTGCTCGCTTTGGGTCGGTTTGTAGGTGGAACCGGATTTCTTCGCCTGCTGTTCTTTCGCTCTGACTGCCGCAGCTTCACGCGCTTCTTTTTCTGCGCGTGCTTTGGCAGCACGTTCGGCAGCGGCAATTTTGTTTTGCAGGCTGGATTCGTTAGCGCGCAGTTCGGTCAGGCTCTGCTCATCTTTTTGCAATGAAGACTCCAGTGCCGTGAGCGTTTGCTTACGGGCGGCACGAGCCTGTTCGAGTTTCTGCTGCTGGGTTTGTTGTTCACTCAGCAGGCTTTTTTGCTGGGTTTGTTTCGATTGCAAAGAAACACGCTGTTCAGCCAGCGTGGCTCGGGTCTGTTTCAGATCCTCAATGGTTTTCTGTCGCGCTTCATTCAGATAACCAAAATAAGCCAGGATCCTCTCGCTGCGTGCGCTCTCTTCGCTGCTCAGCAGTAATTGCAGGCCTTTATGCTGCCCGATCCGGAATGCGGCATCGAGCTGCTTTGCCAGAATAGCTTCCTGCGTCTTTTGCTGTTTTTGCAATTTATCAATGGACGCATTCAGCCCGGAAATGTCTTTTCCCAACGTGGCGAGGGTTGACTGAGTGCTGCGTAACTGACTGCTGGCTGAGGCGATGGTTTTTTCCTGCGCCTGCAATTGCTGCAATAACGTGCCTCGTTGCTGTTTCTGCTGTTTTACGCTTTTCTCTTTTTCCGCGATGTTTTGCTGAATGGTTTTGAGCTGATCTTTATTGTCGTCAGCATGCACACTCACAGAAAGAGACAGCAGGGAAACGCAAAGTAGTAAGGCTGGAGATGGGAAGGCAGATACGGCCTTGTCCTGAGCGGAAAGGCGGGTTCTCATCAGGCTGAAATGATTGAATTTGCTCAAACTTTTTTCCGCTTGTCGACCGTGGATGATAGACAATATGGCTGTCCCTTTTCGTATCGTAACACTAATCAACCCGCTGATGCACAAACAAAAAAGGCGTACCAACGGGTGTCAGTACGCCTTTTTTGACGGTTTTTAACAGAAATTAACGCGCGATAAACAGCGGCTTGCCGCTCATTTCCGGCGGAATTTCCATGCCCATCAGTGAAAGCATGGTTGGCGCGATATCAGATAATTTACCGCCTTCAACCGCTTGTGCATTTCCGCCGATATAAATCAGCGGAACCGGCAGGCTGGTGTGTGCAGTGTGTGCCTGACCGGTCGCCGGGTCACGCATTTGTTCTGCATTACCGTGGTCGGCGGTAATCAGCAACTGACCACCCACGGCTTTCACTGCGTCCACAACCTGAGCAACACATTTATCGAGTGCTTCAACGGCACTCACTGCTGCGTCGTAAACGCCGGTATGACCGACCATGTCGCCATTCGGATAGTTACAAATGATGGTGTCGTACTTACCACTGCTGATTGCGCCGAGCAGCTTTTCCGTCAGTTCAGCAGAGCTCATTTCCGGTTGCAGGTCATAAGTCGCCACGTTTGGTGATTTCACCAGAATACGGTCTTCGCCTTCAAACGAATCTTCCATGCCCCCGTTAAAGAAGAAGGTGACATGGGCATACTTCTCGGTTTCAGAGATACGCAACTGCGTTTTGCCGTGCGCCATCAGCCATTCACCCAGCGTGTTTTTCAGTGATGCCGGTGGATAGGCGCAGGCTGCGTTGATGTCTGCAGCATATTCGGTCAGCATGATGAAATCGCCGAAGTTGATGACTTTTTCGCGGGCAAAACCATCGAAGTCCGGACTGATAAAGGCGCGGGTGATTTCGCGGGCCCGGTCTGCGCGGAAGTTCATGAAGATCAGTGCATCGCCGTCATTGATGGCTGCGGATTCTTCGCCTGCTGCCTGCAATACGGTTGGCTTCACGAATTCATCATTTTCATCACGGGCATAAGCGGCCTGCAGGCCAGCCAGTGCATTATCGGCAGTAAATGCGCCTTTTGCCTGTGACATCAAATCATAGGCCAGTTGCACACGATCCCAGCGGTTATCGCGATCCATGGCGTAATAACGGCCCACGATTGACGCAATACGACCCGTACCGATTTGTGCGAATTTCTCTGAGAAGCGTTTCAGCGCCGCTTCAGCGCTGCGTGGTGGTGTATCGCGACCATCCAGGAAGGCATGCAGATAAATGGCTTTCGCACCACGGCGTTGCGCCAGTTCGACCATCGCCATGATGTGGTCTTCGTGGCTGTGAACGCCGCCCGCAGACAACAGTCCCATAATGTGAACCGCTTTGCCTGCGGCGATTGCGCGATCAACAGCGCCAGTCAGTACGCTATTATTAAAGAAGTCGCCTTCTTTAATTTCTTTGTCCAGACGGGTGAGATCCTGATACACGATGCGGCCGGCACCTAAATTGACATGGCCTACTTCGGAGTTTCCCATCTGGCCATCAGGCAGACCGACGTCCAGCCCGGATGCGGCGATAAGGGTATGCGGGTGAGTGGCCCACAGATTATCCATGACGGGGGTTTTGGCATTCAGAATTGCGTTATCTTGTTGTTCTTCACGATGCCCGTAGCCATCCAGAATCACCAGAACCATCGGTTTTTTGTTGCTCGACATGTCAATTGACCTCAGTTTAAAAGATGAAATGCTCAATAGGCTCGCCAGTTGCAACGGCATGAACAGGCGCGGCTAAATGCACTCAGGCGGGCTGATTTTACCCCAGCGCCGTGTGTGAATAGCCCGAGGAGATCAAAGATGAGGCGGGGTGAGGGTTAACTTTCGGCATAAAGCCGTGTTAATTTTCCAGGATGTGCCGCAGATTGTGGCATTCACCCGCGCTTACTGGCTGTATTTGCTCCGACGCGCAGGTATACTCTGAAGCCTTGAATTTTCCCCCAACTGACGGGAGTTGCTACACCCCATGCAAGATATTATGCCATTCATCAGTGCGCATCCGGTTCTCAGCCTGGCGTGGGTTGCGTTACTGATTGCAGTAATTGTGACCACCTTTAAAACACGTTTTTCTAAAGTGAAAGAGATCACCCGTGGCGAAGCAACCCGCCTGATTAACAAAGAAGATGCCATCGTTGTCGATGTTCGCGCGCGTGAAGAATTCCGCAAAGGCCACATCGCTGAATCACAGAATGTGTTGTCTGCTGACATCAAGAACAACAACCTGGGTGAGCTGACCAAACATAAAGCACAGCCTGTTATCGTGGTTTGTGCCACAGGACAAACTTCCCGCACTGCGGCTGAAGGCCTTATTGCTGCTGGTTTTGAGCGCGTGTTTACACTCAAAGAAGGTATCAGCGGCTGGAGCAGTGAAAACCTGCCTTTAGTGCGCGGTAAATAAGACATTAAGCCAACTGCTACGGCACTCAATTTTACGACTCTGAGGTGGAACCCATGGCAAAAATTGAAATCTACACCAAGGCAACCTGCCCTTATTGCCATCGTGCGAAAGCTCTGCTTAATAGCAAAGGAGCTTCATTCGATGAAATCGCTATCGACGGCGATGCAGATAAACGTGAAAAAATGATCGCCCGCAGCGGTCGTTCAACCGTTCCTCAGATCTTTATCGACGGGCAGCATGTCGGCGGTTGTGATGATTTACATGCACTTGATGCACGCGGTGGCCTTGACCCAATGCTGGGTTAATAAAGGCGGCGGCTGTTTTTCATTAAGTGTTTAAAAGGACTATTAACCCGAGGGTACTACTCACATGTCAGAACAAAATAACACCGAGATGGCTTTCCAGATCCAACGTATCTACACCAAAGACATCTCTTTTGAAGCGCCAAATGCGCCTCAGGTTTTCCAGCAAGACTGGCAGCCAGAAGTTAAACTGGATCTTGATACCGCTTCCAGCCAGCTGGCTGAAGGCGTATATGAAGTCGTCTTGCGTGTGACGGTAACTTCTTCACTGGGCGACGAAACTGCGTTCCTGTGCGAAGTTCAGCAGGGTGGTATCTTCACTATCTCCGGTATTGATGGCAACCAGATGGCGCACTGCCTGGGTGCATATTGCCCGAACATTCTGTTCCCGTATGCCCGTGAGTGCATCACCAGCCTGGTTTCCCGCGGTACCTTCCCGCAACTGAACCTTGCACCTGTTAACTTTGACGCTCTGTTCATGAACTATCTGCAACAGCAAGCTGAAGGCGAAGGTGCTGAACCGCATCAGGATGCCTGATGAAAACCGTCAATGCGTCAATGACAGTGATCGGTGCCGGCTCGTACGGCACCGCTTTAGCGATTACTCTTGCCAGAAATGGCCATCCCGTTGTGCTGTGGGGACATAATCCCGACCACATCAACGCATTACAACGTGCCCGTTGTAATCAGGAATTCCTTCCTGATGTTCCGTTCCCCGATAATCTGTTGCTCGAAACCAATCTGTCTGTCGCGTTAGCGGCCAGCCGTAATGTGCTGGTTGTGGTACCCAGCCATGTATTTGGTGACGTTTTGCGTCAGCTGAAACCCCATTTGCGCCCTGATGCGCGTGTGGTATGGGCGACGAAAGGGCTGGAAGCAGAAACCGGCCGTCTGTTGCAGGATGTCGCACGCGAAGAACTCGGTGATGCCATTCCGTTAGCGGTGGTTTCCGGGCCGACATTCGCCAAAGAACTGGCGGCAGGTATGCCAACGGCAATCTCACTGGCCGCCACTGATGCCAGTTTTGCCGAAGATCTGCAGCAATTGCTGCACTGTGGCAAAAGCTTCCGTGTTTACAGCAATCCCGATTTTATCGGGGTTCAGTTGGGCGGTGCGATTAAAAACGTTATCGCGATTGGTGCCGGAATGTCTGATGGTATCGGCTTTGGGGCTAATGCAAGAACCGCGCTGATTACCCGTGGTCTGGCTGAAATGACCCGCCTGGGTTCCGCTTTAGGCGCTGATCCGGCCACATTTATGGGCATGGCAGGCTTGGGTGATTTGGTGTTAACCTGCACAGATAACCAGTCCCGTAACCGTCGCTTTGGCATTATGCTGGGGCAAGGCAAGGATGTTCAGACTGCTCAGGACACCATCGGTCAGGTTGTTGAAGGCTATCGCAATACGAAAGAAGTACGGGCTCTGGCGCAGCGTAATAACGTTGAAATGCCAATCACTGAACAGATTTACCAGGTCTTGTACTGCGGTAAAGATGCGCGTGAAGCGGCGATCAGTTTGCTTGCCCGTGCGAGCAAGGATGAAAAACACAGCCACTGAAAGGCATCTGCAGAATAGCCACCTTGTTGGTATTCCCGACAGGGCGGCTTTTTATTACCCGAACTTGCAAAGTCGTAAGGAAAAGTGATGTCGCTAGAAGAATTAGAACTGGTCTGGAATAACATTAAATCAGAGGCGAGAGCGCTGGCTGAGTGTGAACCGATGCTGGCCAGTTTTTTCCATGCGACGTTGCTAAAACATGAAACGCTGGGCGGCGCGTTGAGCTACATTCTGGCCAACAAGTTGGGCAATCCGATTATGCCTGCGATGGCGATCCGTGAAGTTGTCGAAGAAGCCTATCGCAACGACGAACAAATGATCCTCTCTGCTGCCCGTGACATTCTGGCTGTGCATCAGCGTGATGCGGCAGTCGACAAATATTCCACCCCGTTACTCTATCTGAAAGGATTCCACGCGCTGCAGGCATACCGTATCGGTAACTGGCTGTGGAAGCAGGATCGTAAAGCGCTGGCGATTTATTTCCAAAATCAGATTTCAGTGTCATTCGGCGTAGATATTCACCCGGCGGCGCGTATTGGCTGCGGCATCATGTTTGACCACGCCACCGGGATTGTCATCGGTGAAACGGCCGTGGTTGAGAATGACGTATCGATTCTGCAATCTGTGACGCTTGGTGGTACAGGAAAAACCTGCGGTGACCGCCACCCTAAAATCCGTGAAGGCGTCATGATTGGTGCCGGTGCGAAAATCCTCGGCAATATTGAAGTGGGTGCTGGTGCGAAAATCGGTGCGGGCTCAGTCGTGTTGCAATCAGTTCCTCCGCACACCACGGCTGCAGGCGTTCCGGCGCGAATTGTCGGGCGTCCGGAAAGCGAGCGTCCTTCCATGGATATGGATCAGCATTTCAACGGTATTGCGCAGGGTTTTGAATTCGGCGACGGTATCTGACGGGTTTTCAGATGGCATGAATCTGCATGCCATCTTCTTCACTTCCATTCCGCTATTCTTTCAGCAATGCGCCCGGATATCCCAGTTGACGCCAGGCTTCATAAACCACCACAGAAACAGCATTCGACAAGTTCATGCTGCGACTTTCTGCGCGCATAGGAATGCGAATTTTCTGCTGTGCGGGCAGATTATCCAGAATAGACGCCGGTAAGCCGCGAGTTTCAGGGCCAAACAGCAGGAAATCATTATCCTGATAGCTCACGGCGCTGTGCGCTGGCGTGCCTTTGGTCGTCAGGGCAAAAAGACGTTGTGGATTTTCGCTGCTGAGGAAAGCGTCATAATTAGCGTGATGCTTTATATGGGCGAATTCATGGTAATCGAGCCCGGCACGGCGCAGACGTTTATCGTCCCAGCCAAAGCCCAAAGGTTCGATGAGGTGAAGCTGACATCCGGTGTTGGCACACAGGCGGATAATGTTGCCGGTGTTGGGCGGGATTTCTGGTTCAAATAAAACAATGTTAAGCATGCGTCCCCCTGATAGAGGGACGCAGAATAGCAGAATCTTAACGCTGGTGCAGCGGCAGCCAGATAATCAAACGAAGGCCGCCCAGCGGGCTGTCTTCGGCTTTTACCTTGCCTCTGTGCTGCTGAACCGCGGTATCCACGATCGCCAGCCCAAGGCCGGTGCCGCCGGATTCCCGATCACGCGCTTCATCAGTGCGGTAGAACGGACGGAAAATCTGTTCACGATCTTCTTCACTCACACCAGGGCCATCGTCATCAACGGTGATAGTGATCCCTTCACTGTCGTGGGCGAAGTTCAGGACAATGTGATGATGCGAATAACGCAGGGCGTTACGGACGATGTTTTCCAGCGCACTGTCGAGAGCCGCAGCATTACCGATCAGTTTCCACGGGCCAGGTGGCGACGTGACCTCAAGGGTTTTACCCATCTGTTCGGCTTCAAACTGTGCATCATCAATCACACCCGCCCACAATTCACTGGCCTTCAGGGTTTCGCGCGATAATTCATTTTTATGCTGGCTGCGTGATAACACCAGCAGGTCATTGATCATGCCATCAAGGCGCTGAGCCTCATTTTCGATACGTTGCAGCTCTTTACCCTCACCATGACGACGTCTCATCAACGCGGTGGCCAGTTGCAGGCGCGTCAGTGGGGTACGTAGCTCGTGTGAGATATCCGAAATCAGCCGTTGCTGTGCTGTTACCATTCGTTCGAGTGCGCTGACCATCTGGTTGAAACTGGCACCTGTCGCAAGGAATTCCTGCGGTCCGGCTTCGAGCTCCGGATGCTGCTTGAGATTGCCGCGTGCAACGTCATCTGCGGCGTTTTTCAACTTACGTGCAGGTTTTGCCAGGCTCCACGCCAGCCAGAGCAACAGCGGGGCGCTGATCAGCATGGTGACGATTAGCAGCAATAGCGGACGGTCGAACATCAGGTTGATAAAATCAGACTGAGAACTGCTGGCGGGGCGCATCAGGTAAAGCTGGTAGTTGTCTTCGCCATCACGAACGGAGAAAGGCCCCACCATTTCGACGCGACCATATTTTTTCTTCTTTGGACGATCTGAGTTATCCGACTGGCCGATAAAGTTACGTACGATCTGCATTTCATTGCGCTGAGCGCCAATAACGCGCCCTTCGCTGGTCACCAGCAACAAGCGTTGACCCGGCGGTGCCCATTTGTCGATGGCACGGAACAACCGGCGCCACCACATCAGGTCATTGGCAGGATCGGTCGCCAGTTCAGCTTCAACGTGTTGTTCAATCATCAGGCCTTGCCGCTGCTCGTTATCAAGCAACGGCGTAATCTGGCGTGAATCGAGTTTCGGCACCATTAATACCAGCATCAGCACTAAGGCTAATGTGAACCAGAAAATGGCAAAAATACGTGCCGTAAGACTGTTTATCATGAAGCAGAAACCATCAGATAACCGCGTCCACGCAGGGTTTTAAACCATGGATGTCCGTCCTGACGATCGGGTAATTTACGGCGTAAATTCGAGATGTGCATATCAATAGCACGGTCAAACGGCGTCAGACGTTTACCCAGCACTTCCTGACTCAGATGTTCGCGGGAAACGACCTGTCCGAGATGTTTTGCCAGTAAGTACAACAGGGTGAATTCAGTGCCGGTTAAATCCAGCGCTTCACCGTTAAAGCTGGCTTCCTGACGGCCGGGGTTCAGTTGTAAGCCATCGACTTCAAGCGTCGGTGAACCGTTGTTCTCATTGGTTTGCTGCTGTTCGCTCCAGTTAGAACGACGCAACATGGCCCGGATACGTGCCACGAGCTCGCGGTCGTTAAACGGTTTTGGCAGATAGTCATCGGCACCCAGTTCGAGGCCGAGGACACGGTCTAATTCACTGCCACGAGCAGTTAACATAATCACTGGCGTCTGATGGCGCTGGCGTAATTCTTTAAGGGTTTCAATGCCGTTTTTCTTCGGCATCATCACGTCAAGTAACAGAAGATCGATGGTATTATCGATTTTCTCTAATGCCTGCTCACCGTCGTAAGCCACTACAACATTAAAGCCTTCCATTTCGAGCAATTCTTTCAAAAGTGAAGTCAGTTCACGGTCGTCATCAACTAACAAAATTTTATTCATTGTATTTACCTCTAGACGCAAAATACGTCATCAATTGCCGCTATTCCATGACTTTACGTACTTTTACAAGCACTGACGCTTGTTTGCAGCAGCAGGTTTAGACTGCTTTTCAATGATTCGCGATGAAGCGATAAAGACTTTAGGAGTATGTGATGTTTAAGGCAGCTTCATTCGGTTTGGCCACGCTTCTGACGCTGAGTTCAGGTGTCGTTTTAGCAGATGGTGCGAAACCAGTGTCGGCGATGCCAGCAGAACATGATAGCACGATGTTGGATAAGCCTCAGGAACGCAACACCATGTTTGATGGTGTAAATCTTACTGAGCAACAGCGCCAGCAAATGCGTGACCTGATGCACCAGGCTCGTAAAGATCTACCCCATGTAAATGTAGAACAGATAGAAACGATGCACAGGCTGGTTACCGCCGAAAAGTTTGATCAGGCCGCCGTGCGAGCACAAGCTGAATTAATGGCTCAGGAGCAGGTGGATCGTCAGGTCGAAATGGCCCGCATCCGCAACCAGATGTTTAATCTGCTGACCCCTGAGCAAAAAGATGTATTGAACCAGAAACATGAGCAGCGCATGAAACAGATGCAAATGCAGTTATCTGGATTACAGCCCTCTTCTGCCCAGAAGACGAGTAGTACCAGCACGACCGAGTAAGATCCCTGTTTTTCCTTGCCATAGACACCATCCCTGTCTTCCCCCATCGAAAGGTGGGGTTTTTTTTGTCCTCAATTTGGGTTGGATTTGCAGAACAGGAAATTAACAAGGTGGAAATGTGATCGTAACGAACTGGAAATATCTTGTAAAAGCCGTATGAATCAGTAAATTGCGATGTACCGAGCGGTGTATGCGTATTCTTGCTGACTTGAATCAATTCAGCACCGGTGTTTTGTTATACTATAGGCTCAAACGCTAATAAGCCCTTTTGGCTGCATAAAAAAAATTCGCCCAACAGGCTGGCTCAAGATTCTTAAGAAATTGCATCTACAAGTTCAGAGGTAGTCATGATCAAAAAAATTGGTGTACTGACAAGTGGTGGCGATGCCCCAGGCATGAATGCTGCGATCCGTGGCGTTGTCCGCGCCGCTTTATCTGCAGATTTGGAAGTCTACGGTATTGAAGATGGCTACCTCGGCATGTATGAAAACCGCATGCGCAAACTGGATCGCTACAGCGTCTCCGATATGATCAACCGTGGCGGTACTTTCCTGGGTTCAGCACGTTTCCCGGAATTCCGTGATCCAGAAATGCGTAAAGTTGCGCTGCAGAATATGAAAGACCGTGGTATCGATGGCCTTGTGGTTATCGGCGGTGACGGTTCATATGCCGGTGCAGACCTGCTGACCAAAGAAGGTGGCATCCGTTGCATCGGCCTGCCAGGCACAATCGATAACGACGTTGCGGGCACTGACTACACTATCGGTTTCTTCACGGCGCTGGGTACAGTGGTTGAAGCCATTGACCGTTTACGTGATACCTCCTCTTCACACCAGCGTATCTCTATTGTTGAGGTGATGGGCCGTTATTGCGGTGATTTGACCTTAGCAGCAGCGATTGCCGGGGGTTGCGAATTTATCGCTATCCCTGAAGTTGAATTCAAACGTGATGATCTGGTTGCTGAAATCAAAGCCGGTATCGCGAAAGGCAAAAAACATGCCATCGTTGCCATCACCGAGAAGTTAGATGACATTGAAGAACTGGCTAAATACATCGAGAAAGAAACCTGTCGTGAAACGCGTGGCACGGTATTAGGTCATATTCAGCGTGGCGGCGCACCTGTCGCTTATGACCGTATTCTGGCTTCCCGCATGGGTGCGTATGCTGTTGACCTGTTGCTGGAAGAAGATCGTGACTATTCTCAGGGCGGTTTCTGCGTGGGTGTTGAAAACGAGAAAATGGTTCACGAACTCATCTCAATTTGTATCGCGCCAGAGAACAAGAAAAGCAAATTTAAAGAAGACTGGTACGACACGGCGAAAAAACTTTTCTGATTCAGCTTATTGCGTGTTTAAAAGAACCTCCTTTGCGGGAGGTTTTTTTTCGCCACTCTTTTTGTTTATTCCATAAAGTAATAGAAAAAAACCTTTTATTCTTTATGTGTTTCGTTTTTATCTGGCACGCTCTCTTTAACGAACAAATAAATGAAATCCATAGAAACTATTTCGGGAGAGTACGATGCGTAAATGGGCTGCAGGTTTGGGATTGCTGTTGGTGGCAACCGGAGCAATTGCCAAAGATATTCAGATTCTGAACGTGTCATACGATCCAACCCGCGAATTCTATGAACAATATAACAAGGCATTCAGTAAATACTGGCAGGGCAAAACCGGTGATACCGTCACCGTACGCCAGTCGCATGGTGGCTCAGGCAAACAGGCTACGTCAGTAATTAATGGCATTGAAGCGGATGTGGTAACACTGGCGCTGGCTTATGACGTTGATGCTATTGCAGAACGCGGCCGTATCGATAAAAACTGGATCACCCGCCTGCCGGACAACTCTGCGCCTTACACGTCCACCATTGTGTTCCTGGTGCGCAAAGGCAACCCGAAACAAATTCATGACTGGAATGATTTGATCAAACCGGGTGTATCGGTGATTACGCCGAACCCTAAAACGTCTGGCGGCGCACGCTGGAACTATCTGGCAGCCTGGGGTTACGCGTTGCATCACAACAACAATGACAAAGCGAAGGCTCAGGATTTCGTGAAAGCATTGTATAAAAACGTCGAAGTGCTGGACTCCGGTGCACGTGGCGCAACGAATACTTTCGTTGAACGTGGTATCGGTGATGTGCTGATTGCCTGGGAAAACGAAGCGTTGCTGGCAACAAAAGAAGTCGGCAAAGATAAGTTCGAAATCGTCACGCCAAGCGAATCGATTCTGGCGGAGCCAACGGTTTCTGTGGTTGATAAAGTCGTGGATAAGCGTGATACCCGTACAGTGGCGGATGCTTACCTGAAATACCTGTACTCGCCGGAAGGCCAGACTATCGCGGCAGAAAATTATTACCGTCCGCGTGATCCGGAAGTGGAGAAGAAATTCGCGGCTGAATTCCCGAAACTGAAACTGTTCACCATTGATCAGGTTGCAGGTACCTGGGCTCAGGCGCAGAAAGACCATTTTGCGACAGACGGAATTTTCGACCAAATCTCCAGGCGTTAATCGCGATGTTACAGGCAATAAAAAACCCCGGCAAGCCGGGGTAATGCCGGTCACTTAAGGTGACCGGCATTGTTTTTTAAGGGATATTTCGACCTTTTTTCTCTCACTTCCCTCGCATATTCACGCTCACGTCTCGAGGGCAGTTTTAGCATCGCTGCGTTGCTGTAAAAATGCTTCAGATGACCCGGGATGGCTCCCGCTGATGCCCACGGCAGCCCGATTAACAACCGTAATATCTCCGA
>NZ_JAHXYO010000024.1:0-78067 GCF_019969905.1 Rahnella sp. GSA61A
CTTATCAGCTGAGTTTTAGCGGTGCAGTGTCGGAGATATTACGGTTGTTAATCGGGCTGCCGTGGGCATCAGCGGGAGCCATCCCGGGTCATCTGAAGCATTTTTACAGCAACGCAGCGATGCTAAAGCTGCCCTCGAGGCGTGAGCGTGAATATGCGAGGGAAGTGAGAGAAAAAAGGTCAAAATATCCCTTAAAAAACAATGCCGGTCACCTTAAGTGACCGGCATTAACCCGAAGGTCGCCTTTTGACGTGCAGAGCAAAAACTTACTTCAGTTCGTCAACCATGGTGGTGGCGCGGCCGATGTAGTTGCCCGGTGTCATGGCTTTCAGACGCACTTTCTCGTCTTCGGGTAATTCAAGCGAATCGATAAATGCCTGCATACCGGCAGCATCAACACGCTTGCCGCGTGTCAGCTCTTTCAGCTTCTCGTAAGGCTTTTCAATACCGTAACGACGCATCACGGTCTGGATAGGTTCAGCCAGTACTTCCCAGTTGTGATCCAGTTCGTTCGCCAGATTCGCTTCGTTCACTTCCAGCTTGCTGACGCCTTTCATGGTTGCCTGATAAGCAATCAGTGCGTAGCCCAGACCCACGCCGAGGTTGCGCAGTACAGTAGAATCCGTCAGGTCGCGCTGCCAGCGTGAAACCGGCAATTTGCTGGCCAGATGCTGCAATACCGCATTTGACAGACCGAGGTTGCCTTCGGAGTTTTCGAAGTCGATCGGGTTCACTTTGTGCGGCATGGTAGAAGAACCGATTTCGCCTGCAATAGTGCGCTGCTTGAAGTGGTTCAGGGCAATGTAACCCCAGATGTCGCGGTCGAAGTCGATCAGGATGGTATTGAAACGCGCCACGCAGTCAAACAGTTCGGCGATGTAGTCATGTGGCTCGATCTGGGTAGTGTACGGATTCCAGGTAATGCCCAGAGAGGTAACGAACTCTTCACTGAACTGGTGCCAGTTCACTTCCGGATACGCCACGATGTGAGCATTGTAGTTGCCGACAGCACCGTTGATTTTACCCAGGATTTCGACGTTTTGCAGTTGCTTAAACTGACGATCCATACGGTAAGCGACGTTAGCCAGTTCTTTACCGATGGTGGATGGCGTAGCAGGCTGGCCGTGGGTACGGGACAGCAGCGGAATGTCGCGGTATTTGTGTGCCAGGTCTTTCACGGCATCAATAATCTGTTTCCAGTACGGCAGCACGACATCCTGACGTGCAGTTTGCAGCATCAGTGCGTGAGACAGGTTATTGATGTCTTCAGAAGTACAGGCGAAGTGAATGAATTCAGACACCGCATGCAGGGCAGGGAGCGTAGCCACTTTTTCTTTCAGGAAATACTCAACGGCTTTGACATCATGATTGGTGGTTTTTTCGATATCTTTAATGCGCTGTGCGTCATTAACATCAAAATTTGCCACAATCTGGTCGAGGAAAGCGTTTGCGTCGGCATCAAAAGCAGGAACTTCCTTGATTTCTGCACAGGCTGCCAGTTTTTGCAGCCAACGTACTTCAACCTGCACACGGAATTTCAGCAGGCCAAATTCGCTGAAAATAGTACGCAGCGCGCTGACTTTATCACCGTAGCGTCCATCAACGGGGGAAACGGCGGTCAGTGAGGATAATTCCATCGGTAGCAACTCCTGGGATCTTATTAACAATGAGCGAGAATATTCTTCGCCTGTTCAAACAAGCGATTACGGGAAAACATCAGTTGCAGGCGGCCACCGCCGACCTGGTGCCACAGCACCGCGGAGCGGATCCCGGCCAGTAAAATGGCGCGGACCTTTGCCTGCACTTGCGAATTTTGCAAAATTGCCGGTGAACCGGTCACCTGAATACGCGGACCGGCCGGGCTGACTACGTCGACATAAATCGAGGCCAGAGAGCTGATCATCGTTTCAGATTCCAGTTCGAAATGCGCGAGTTGACGGTCGAGCTGGTCGATACGTTCACCGAGCTGATTCATGGCGGCTTTGTTGGCGTACAGCTTGCGCTCCAGCACCATCAGGCTTAACGCATAACGCGTTAACTCAGCGCCCGGTCCCTGGCGGTTAGCGTTCAGCACGCCCAGCAGCGTCTCAAGCCCCATCTTCAAATTGGCTTCATTATTACCGTAAACTGCCAGCGTCGAGGCCGGATTCATCTCCAGCAGGCTGCGCAGTGACACTGACATTTCTTGCTGTGAGCATTGGCCTTCATGTGCCAGTTGCTGAACCAGGCGTGCTGCCTGACAGATCCCCGCCAAAGCCAGCGTAATGTCGTAATAATTTTTAGCCACGTTTACTCCTGTAAGCGTTTTGAAACGATGAGACGCAGTGACAATGAAATAGCCCAAATTCATGGCGACAGATCATGCCATAAAACTGCCCCTAAACACAGTTCGGAATCAGTGCAGGGCGTCACAGTCGGGCAGAAATAAAGCGGGACGCCCGAAAGCGTCCCTTATTCAATCACATATTGACCCGATATCAGGCCTGAAGCGGCAGACGCTGTTCAATTACGCCCCCGCCGAGGCACACTTCCCCGAGATAAAACACCGCTGACTGACCCGGCGTGACGGCGGCAACGGGTGCATCGAAACGCACCTCGATGCGGTCGTCACCGAGCGGTGTCACTACGCACGGGATATCTTCCTGGCGGTAACGGGTTTTCACGGTACAGGTGAGCGGGCCGGTCAGCGTTTTGCGATCCACCCAGTGCAACTGTTGGGCAATCAGACCGACATTCATCAGGCGCGGATGCTCGTGGCCCTGTGCGACGTAAAGAATGTTGTTTTCCACATCCTTCTCGACGGTGTACCACGGTTCTTCGCTGCCGTCTTTCTGCCCGCCGATGCCCAGACCTTTACGCTGACCGAGTGTGTGATACATCAGACCCTGATGTTGTCCCATCACCTGACCGTCAACGCTTTTGATCACGCCCGGTTGCGCCGGTAAATAGCGGCCCAGGAAATCACGGAATTTACGCTCACCAATAAAGCAGATGCCGGTAGAGTCTTTTTTCTTCGCGGTGATCAAATCCAGTTCTTCGGCGATGCGGCGAACTTCCGGTTTTTCCAGCTCACCGACCGGGAACAGGCTTTGTGCGACCTGTTCGTGACCGAGCGTGTAGAGGAAATAGCTCTGGTCTTTATTGCCATCAATGCCCCGCAGCAAATGGCTGACGCCATTGATATCCTGGCGGCGCACGTAGTGGCCGGTCGCGATATAATCCGCGCCCAGGTCTTCAGCCGCAAATTCCAGGAAGGCTTTGAATTTGATCTCTTTGTTGCACAGGATATCCGGGTTTGGCGTGCGTCCGGCTTTGTATTCCTCAAGGAATAATTCGAACACGTTGTCCCAATATTCCGCCGCGAAATTCACGGTGTGCAGTTCGATACCCAGCTTGTCACACACGGCTTGCGCATCCGCAAGGTCGGTGGCTGCTGTGCAATATTCTTCGTCATCATCCTCTTCCCAATTTTTCATGAAGAGGCCCTCGACCTGGTAACCCTGCTGTTGCAAAAGGTACGCAGAGACAGAGGAATCGACACCGCCGGACATCCCGACGATCACTTTTTTCTGGCTGTTGTCAGACATAATAGTCCCGAAACGCATGAATTAATTGCCCGGTACTGACGGTGTTTTTCTGAAGCTTGTCCCACGAGGATGAAGGCCGCGCGCAACTCATAGTTCACAGAAAACCCGAACACCACAGAAACCCGAACAGAGAGGTACTGCTTTACACGAGGTAAATCGTGAAGCGCAAAATTTTATCACGTCGGGCCGGTTGCTGCATCGCTGATTCACCGCGTGGCAACAACCGGGGGAGGGTGTTATTCCGGCAGGTTGAAATTATGCAGGATTTCCAGAGGATAGCGCGGCGATTGCTGATAACAGCGAATGCTTTCGGCCACCAGCGGCGAGCGCAATTGCGCAGAGCCGATAATTTCTTCGGCGCTGACCCAACGGCACTGGTCGATATCATCGTCCTGCGGCGCAGTTTCCAGCATTTCAGGCAAATCAATCACGAAAGCGAAACGCAGGAACGGCGTATCGTCCGGCGCCTGCCACTGATGTAAACCCAGGAAAAACTGCGGCTCGGCGTGGATGCCGGTTTCCTCATACAGCTCGCGTTTTGCGGCGCTGACTAAGGTCTCATTGGCTTCAAGATGTCCGGCAGGTTGATTCCAGGTGACTTTGCCGTGAATGGTTTCTTCGACAACCAGAAACTTTCCCTGTGCCTGAACGATGCAGGCGACAGTAACGTGCGGTTTAAACATGTGGAATTTCCTTCCATTGGCCGGGTTGTAAATCGCCGAGAGTAAACTCGCCCATGCTGTAACGGATCAGACGCAATGTCGGGAAACCGACATGAGCCGTCATGCGGCGCACCTGACGGTTTCTTCCCTCGTATAACGTGATTTTTAACCACGCTGTCGGGATAGATTTACGTTCGCGGATCGGCGGATTGCGCGCCCACAGCCATTCCGGCTCTGGCACAATCTCTGCACCTGCGGGCAGCGTCGGGCCGTCTTTCAACGTGATGCCTTCACGCAATGATTTCACTGCGGCGTCATCCGGTTCGCCCTCGACCTGGACATAGTAAATCTTACCGGTGCGCTTGCCGGGTTGGGTCAGCGCAGCCTGCAGTTTGCCATCGTTGGTCAACACCAGTAAACCTTCGCTGTCCCGATCCAGACGGCCTGCGGCATAAATATCTGTTAATGGAATGTAATCTTTAAGTGTCGCACGACCCGCCTCATCAGTGAATTGTGGCAGCACATCAAACGGTTTATTGAAAAGAATCACCTTTACTGGCCCTTTTGGGGCAGATTGTGCTTTAGACGGCCTTTTGCTGAAACGTTTAACGTTGTGATTTTTAAAAGATAGCGGGTTCATAGGCATTGAAGTTAGAGAGAATTAGCGCATTATACTTGAAAAATGTTTCGGATTGGCTAGCGAGAAATATTCGAGTAATATCGACCGGCATCTTACAAATTTTTAACAAAAATGCGCTCGAAGGAGAGGTTAATGGAAAGCAAAGTAGTTGTTCCGGCTGAAGGTAAAAAGATTACAGTAGACGCTCAGGGTAAACTGGTCATTCCTAATAATCCTGTTATCCCATTTATCGAAGGTGATGGCATCGGTGTTGATGTGACGCCTGCCATGATCAAAGTCGTTGATGCGGCTGTTCAGAAAGCCTACAAAGGTGAGCGTAAAATCTCCTGGATGGAAATCTACACCGGCGAAAAATCCGTAGAACTGTACGGCAAAGATGTCTGGTTGCCAGAAGAAACCCTCGATCTGATCCGTGATTACCGTGTTGCTATCAAAGGCCCACTGACAACTCCAGTTGGCGGCGGCATTCGCTCCCTGAACGTGGCACTTCGCCAGCAACTCGACCTGTACATCTGTCTGCGTCCGGTACGTTATTACACCGGCACACCAAGCCCGGTGAAACGTCCTGAAGATACCGACATGGTGATCTTCCGCGAGAACTCTGAAGATATCTACGCAGGTATCGAGTGGAAAGCCGGTTCTGCTGAAGCTGATAAAGTGATCAAGTTCCTGCAAGAAGAAATGGGCGTGAAGAAAATCCGTTTCCCACAAGAATGCGGTATTGGTATCAAACCTTGCTCCGAAGAAGGCACCAAACGTCTGGTTCGTGCGGCGATTGAATACACCATCACCAATGACCGTGATTCACTGACGCTGGTTCATAAAGGCAACATCATGAAGTTCACCGAAGGTGCCTTCAAGGATTGGGGCTACCAACTGGCGCGCGAAGAGTTCGGCGGTGAGCTGATCGACGGCGGCCCGTGGGTGAAAATCAAGAACCCGAATAACGGCAAAGACATCATTATTAAAGACGTGATTGCGGATGCATTCCTGCAACAAATCCTGCTGCGTCCTGCTGAATACGACGTTATCGCCTGTATGAACCTCAACGGTGACTACATTTCTGACGCTCTGGCGGCGCAGGTTGGCGGCATTGGTATCGCACCGGGCGCAAACATCGGTTCTGATTGTGCACTGTTCGAGGCCACTCACGGCACTGCACCGAAATATGCCGGTCAGGACAAAGTGAACCCGGGTTCAATCATTCTGTCCGCAGAAATGATGCTGCGTCATATGGAATGGTTCGAAGCCGCAGACCTGATCGTCAAAGGCATGGAAGGCGCAATCGCTGCCAAAACTGTGACTTACGATTTCGAACGTCTGATGGAAGGCGCTAAGCTGCGCAAATGTAGCGAGTTTGCCGACGACATGATCGCAAATATGTAATTGCGAAATTGTTGAAATCGACATCGGGGGCATCGCGCCCCCTTTGTTTTTCATCCCTTCAAAAATTCTTCTGCAAAACCCCTGTAAAATCTTCTGCAAACCCAGACTGAAAACACCTGATTTAAATAGTCAGAACCACAAACCTTTCCTGCAGTCTTTGTCCGTGAAAACATGAGAGCTATTTGATTAATAATTTGGGCGATGATCCTGATAAATAATGAGAACAGCGTTATTAAGCTTTACATCGTCTTAAAAATATAAAATAGGAATACATGAGATTGTGAAAGGGCGTTTTCTCACATAGATTTAAAAAGTGTCATTCACCTCAAGGAACAACCATCATGTTTAAGCGTCGCACACTCCAGATTGCTCTGGCGGCGGTTATTTCTCTGACAGTGCTGTCAGCGCCCGTTTTTGCTAATCCCGGGAATGGGAATAGTAATGGTAACGGCAATAGCAACGGTAATAGCAATGGCAATAGCAATGGCAACGGCAACGGCCACGCCAATAAAGGTCAGGGAAATGGTAAATCATCTGAGCACTCCGGGAATCGCAAAAATTATGGTAAGCCAGACCATGTCTCGTCAGATATAAGCTTCTCACGTGCCCGTTCACTCGCAGTTAACTATGGATTAACCGGATATCAGGCTCTACCACCAGGAATCGCAAAAAATTTAATGCGTGGCAAACCATTGCCTCCGGGCATTGCCAGGAAAGCGGTTCCGGCCTCAATGCTGAACGAGTTGCCGTATTATCCTGGTTATGAATGGCGAGCTGTGGGGGATGATTTAGTTCTCATTGCCCTGAGTACTGCAATTGTCACTACGATTATCAATGGCGTATTTGATTAAAAATGACATAGCATTCTTTTAAGCCTCGCATTAGCGAGGCTTTTTATTTGAACTAATATGAAGATGACGATTAATGGTATCCCGAAAAAGGTCGCTGCTCAGGAATAACCAGAAACTTATTTCATCAGGGGATTCTGCGGCCCTGATGCTGTTTATTTAGCGGCCGCGACCTGCTGTTTTTTAGCTTGTGCTGCGAGATGATGCCCAATAGCGCATCCTGCCACCGCGCCGAGAACAGCGTGATGTTTCAGATGACCGACTACACCCCCCGCCACTGCCCCTTTGATACATCCTTCTGCCTGAGCAAATGAACTCACTAACATCATGCTGAAAATGGCTGCACTCAACATCGTTTTTTTCAACTGAATTCTCCCAAATGAACACATAGTGCTGTGGCAGAAAATGTCATAACAGCCCCGGTTTGTCATTTTGCTATCTGTAAGCAGGTACTGCTGCTGTTACTTCTCAGATAAGAGAAACTGGTTGCCGACGGCCATGAGTGGCTTATCCCGGTTACATCTGCCGAGGCAGTTAACGGCTCATTGACCAAAGGTTTACTTTATATATGGAAGGCGAGGGACTGCACTTTTTTTAAGTCTGCTAAACTTATATTCAGTAACCGGCGGAGGTCTGCTTTCTCCGCTGTCTCCGGTTATTTTCCACCCGTGAAGAAGGATGCTGCTATGACGCATCAAGAGCAATTGCAGGCCCTGATGGTTCGCATTGACGCGCTGGAACAACGTGAAAGACAACTGACTTATGCTTCAAATGCTTATCAGGCGATTTTAACAACATTACTGGGAATACTGGATAAACCAACCCGTGACCGGGTGATCAGCATGGTCGATCAGGCTCATGATGTGGCATATGCCAGAGCTAATCTGGAGCAGAAAGGGAATATTCTGGGCGCTGATGATATCACCCAGCGCATTTTCTTATTTGCGCAGGGACGTGCGGCACAATCTAAGTAGCGACTGACGGATCATTGATAAGTAACTCGTTGCCTGAAAAGGCTGCGAGGTTTTGTTGTGTCGCACAATCAGCAACGCCGGTCGGCTTTGAGCATATTAATCGCTGCACCCAGCATAATACGGCGCTGGACCCCCGTCGCGCAGGCCAGTTGCTCGTCGAGATAACTAATCAGCGCATCGGCACTCAGAGGTTCTCCTCTGTGGCGCATCTTAATGACACCATCACCGATAATACGCGCGACTTCATCCCAGAGCGGTTGGATCTCACTTTCCGAGAATTTCATAACGGCTCCCGTTTGTGTGATTTACGTACAATCTATCATCTGGGCGGCGCGTGGCAAGTGGGTTAGAGGAAGAAGGGCGGTGCGTAGCATTTGAAAAGCCTCTCCTCAGGCAGTCACGCCGCAAGGAGAGGAAGGCAGCTTAATGCTTAATTACATACAAATCTTTGGTATAAATGTAATTGAGCAGGCTGTCGTTGAAACCACCCACATAGGGTTTGACCAGACGGGCGCTGACGTAGTGATACAAAGGAATGACCGGCGACTGCTCGGTTAACACCTGTTCCGCCTGCTGATAGGCTTTGCCCACATCCGCTTTGTCCGTGGCTTTTAACGCATCATCCAGTGCCTTATCGTAGGCGGCATTGCTGAATTTTGGCGTGTTCTCGCTGTTACCCGTGCGCAGGGTATTCAGAAAAGTGGACGGCTCGTTATAGTCTGCAATCCACGCATAACGCACCACTTCATATGTGCCCTGATGCATGGTATCCAGCATGGTTTTCCATTCCTGATTCTGTAAAACAGCATCGACGCCCAGATTCTTTTTCCACATTGATGCGGCGGCAATCGCAATGCGCTGATGCGCTTCAGAAGTGTTATACAACAGGTTGAATTTCAGCGGATGGTTCGGACCGAAACCTGCTTCTGTCAGCAACTTTTTAGCTTCTTCGTTACGCTGTTCCTGTGTCAGGCTGGCCTCTTTAGGTTTGGCGAAAGTAAAACCGCCGGTGTTATCCGGAGAAAGATGCCAGGCTGGCGTTTGTCCCTGACCCATGACTTTATCGGCAATGATTGACTTATCAATCGCCAGATTCAGCGCTTTACGCACGCGAACATCGTTAAACGGTGGCTTCTGCGTGTTCATTGCATAGTAATAAACGGCCAGATAAGGGCTGACATGGACTTGCGAACCCAGCTCTTTTTTCAGCGATGCAAACAGCGGGGAAGGGACGGTATAAGTAATGTCGATTTCACCGGCTTTATAGCGGTTAACGTCCGCAGTCCCCGAAGCGATCGGTAAATAAGTGACTTTGTTGATGACAGTATGTGCGTTATCCCAGTAGTTCGGGTTACGGACAGCCGTGATGCGTTCGTTAACCGTCCATGTATCAAGCTTAAACGGACCGCTGCTGATCAGATTGCCTGGCTGAGTCCACTTATCGCCGTATTTCTCCACATCTGCCTGACTGATCGGGGAGAGAGAAGGGTGTGCCAGCATACCAAGGAAATAGGAAAGCGGTTGATCCAGGGTAATTTCCAGCGTCTGCTTATCCAGCGCTTTGATGCCCAGTTGCTCAGCAGGCTTTTTGCCGTTGATGATGTCGCCGGCGTTCATTACATGCATACTGCTAAG
The DNA here is from genome assembly GCF_019969905.1 of Rahnella sp. GSA61A. Lineage (NCBI taxonomy): Bacteria > Pseudomonadati > Pseudomonadota > Gammaproteobacteria > Enterobacterales > Yersiniaceae > Rahnella > Rahnella sp. GSA61A. The sequence continues at coordinate 9,733 of NZ_JAHXYO010000024.1, forward strand.
ATAGGTTTCATAAGGTGAAGCCGTTTTCGGGTCTATAAGGCGTTGCCAGCTGAAAATGACATCCTGCGCGGTGATGGGCGAACCATCAGACCAGACGATTCCAGGGCGCAGATGGAAAACCCAGGTTTTGTTATCTTTAGTTTCCCAGCTCTCCGCCAGAGAAGGTTGCGCATTGCCTTTGTTATCTACCGTGACCAGTCCGGCAAAAAGATCGCTGAGGATATTGAATTCAACGTCGCTCTCCACTTTGTGCGGATCAAGTGACGCGGGTTCGCTACCGTTGTTGCGGACAATTTCCTGTTTGGCTGCCAGTTCAACACCTGCGGGAACGGTCGCAGCGTAGGTAGCAAAAGAAGCCATGAAAGAGCCGGAGAAAAGGAGTGCGAGAGGAAGTTTTTTGAAGCACCCATAAGTTTTACGTATCGTCATTGCCATTTCCTGCCCTGTCAATATGGTTAAATATCAATGAGTAACAGGGTATTCATACCGTTCTTCGAACACTTTGGCAATCGTTATGGCATTTTTTGTCGCGCTGTGTGAATGCTGACACAAATGTTCAGTAGTCAGCGTTCTCATGTGCAGGGATCCAGTAGCCGTCGATAAAATCTTCGATTGGGTAACAGCCAGCCTGGCGTAAACCTTGCTGATGCATCGCGACCATGCATTGTTTCTGAGTATTAAAGGCATCAACGACTAAGTCTTCACATCCTCCGCCCAGATAACAAATAGTCAAAACAAGTGCGAACATAGCGCATCTCCATTTTTGTCATCCTGTTAAGCATAGAACCATTATGCCCCTGGCAACATCCGACGCGGTGCGTTTGCTGCTTATTTGTCCGTCTTTATCGGACGAAAAAATGTGAAGTGGCAGAAAAGAGAATTTCAGGAAAGGGCGTGATATCCTCGCGGCCATAATTTTTATGAATGACCATTATGGAAGGAGCAGCTCATGTCTGAGTCTTTGAACAGAGAACAGGAAATCGAATCCGATCTGGTTGCATGCCAGCTGGTAATTAAACAAATTCTGGATGTGATTGAAATTATTGCGCCAGCAGAAGTGCGCGAGAAGATGTCTCATCAGTTGAAAAGCATTGATTTCAGCAAGCATCCTGCCGGTGCAGATCCTGTGACGAAGCGCGCTATCGAGAAAGCAATCTCACTGATCGAGCTGAAATTTACCAGGCACGACAGCTGATAAATAATTGTCATGCCTGCATCCGCGGGCATGACAATAATGTAGTGCGGTAAAATATTTGTTTTATTTGTTGTCGACCACTTCATCCACCCGCTTGAAAATCGGGCAGTTTGCAACACCGATGACGCCACTGTCAGAGTGAATATATTGCGAACTTACAATTCCTCTGGCGGTTAAGTACTGGCATTTCAGTCCCAGTCCTGCGGCATTCTCACTGCTGCCTACCGTCACGCCATAACCCGAAAAAAGAAAAATCGCGTAAATGACGGCCAGCAGGATAACGGTTTTAATTATTCCCATTCTGTAACTCCCTAAACATCTCGTCCTGAACGATTCAGGATATTGATAAGTATAGTAGAAGTTATTTTTCAGAAAATGTCACTGCAGCAGAATCCTAATCAGCAAAGTCGTGAAGATGCCAAAAAAATTGGCCCCTGAAAAGGGGCCAAAAAATTACTGAAGAGTGTTATTCAGACCGGCAAGTTACCAGCGGTATTTCATACCCAGGTTTGCTGCCCAAGGCTGGTCAACATCGCTGCCGCCAAGGTAGTTAGCCCCTGCGTAAACGGTGAAGTTTTTGCTCATGTCGAACTGACCGCCTAAACCAACGCGGACAGCAGAACCATCAACGCCGTTGTCGATACGGTCGCCATTGATGTTTGCATCGTTGTTAGCATCTTCATACACATACGCCAGTGTGCCGTACGGGCTAATTGCCTGATCTGCACCCAGGTCGAAGGTATAACCCAGATTACCACCCAGCTCATAACGCATGCTGTCATAAGCCTGATCGCTGACATGCATGTTGTTGCTCATGCTGTAATCGTCATCGCCGATAAACACGCCAGTAATGCTTGCGTATGGTGTCAAATAAGCCTGAGGAGCGAATTTCCAGTCATAACCCAGTTTCAGACCAAAGCCCCATGCATCAGTCGAGTTATCACCTGATACTTGCTGACCGTTGCTCATGGTGCTTTCTGTTGAGTTGCTGAAGTGGCTGTAGCTCAGAGAAGTATCGAAGAATGCGCCATTATTGAAGTCCAGGCTTGAGTAAACGCGTGCTGACTGGCTGTCAGTATCCGCATCGGCATCATCCATAGACAGGCTGGATTTTGCGAAACTTGCCGCCATACCGACCAGCCACTGGCGTTCACCGCCACCTTCGGTCACTTTATCCAAACCCACCATGATGCCATTAACGTCCTGATCGTAATCAATCACGCCGTTGTCACCGTTTTGCTGACCGCCGAAGTAGTTAACCCACACACCGCCTTTATCATTGCCCTGGGTGTGACGCGAACTGTTCATGCGGTTTTCTAAGGTGTCTTGTTCCATATGCCATGTTGCCGCATTGGAAGAAGGCAGGCTCAGGGCCGCATTTGCAGTAGAGGTAATGCCTTGTTTTGCCAGCACCACAGTATCGCCGTACTGCTCAGCCTGATATTTATAAGCACCCAGATCAGCGGTGTTAGCATGGTCAAAGGTTGCATTGCCGCCGTAGATGCGGATCAGCTCTTTATTCTGATAATCAGCAACCTGGCCTTCACCTGTCGCGTTATCGATGCGTACCTGATAATTACCGTTGGTCACGCCATTAACGGCCAGATGACCGTCTGAGTTGATGCCGATAGTGCCCTGATCATAAACATAGTCAGCGGCAGTTTTGTCGCGTGCGTTGTTCAAATCAGAGTTGAGAACATATTCACGGCTACCGATATCGAAAGTACCGTTATCGGTCAGAACCATGTTATGTGTATCAACCTGACCTAAACCTAAGTTCAGCTCAGAACCGCTGCCCACAATGATGGTGTTGGCGTAGAGAGACGCAGTTTCTTCGGTCAATGATGCCTGGCTGCCTGAGTTCAGGTTCAACACATCGGTTTTAACGCCGCCGCGCGCGGCAATTTTCAGGGTTGATGCATTGGTGAGGGAGATGTGATCTGCCAGCAGGGCAGATTCAACAACATTCACCTGAGACCGGTTGTTAACAGTCAGATCGTCAATGTTGGATGATTTGGTGGTGTCCCACTCGGAACCGTTGTTTAGCGCGACATTAAACAATCCGCTTTGATAAACGTCATCGCCAACCAGATAGCCATTGGTACTGCTGAAGACAGAGTAAGGCCAGATGCTGTTGGTGCTGCGGTTATAGAGGGCTGAATCCATCTGAACATTTGAGATAGCTGCGCCAACCCATTTGCTGCCATTATCCAGCGTCAGATTCAGTTCGTCTGTATCATCCCAGCCATTGGTATCCAGCACGCCATCCGCATTGCTGTCATGACCGCCGACGTAATAGTTCTCGTCGAAGGTGCTGACAAAAGCGACGTCACCGGTAATGGTTGAATTATTGAATACGGCATGGGTTTTCATTGCGTTATCTGCGGTGGCACTGGCAACAACAGATAACGCGATATCGTCAGCCTGAGTACCGGCAGCGCTGATATTACCGTAATCGCTTGGCTTATCAGACTGGCCGTAGAAACCGCTGGTCTGCAATTCTGTATAAGAACCTGAAGTCAGCACGGAATCATTAACTGTCAGGGTATTATCAAAAGTATTGCCATTATTTACGTCAGTATCAACCCATTCGTAGCCTTGCGTCAGCGCAATGCCCGCGACGTGAGAGTTATTTTTAATAACGATGTCACTTTCCTGATCCAATGTCACCGCAACGCCCTTGTCAAAGGTGTTCAGGGTTTCATGATCCCGAACGTTGTTAGCATCAGTAACGTCGTAATCGAAGTGTTCGTAAGTATCGTTAATGGTGGAGTTATCAATAGTCAACTGCAAAGGTGACTGATCATATTCATTGCGGGTTGTACCGCAATCGCTCGTCATGCACTCAGAAGTGATCATGCCGTTGACAGTAGTATTGGTGATATTCAGCGTGTTGCTGTTATTGCTATCAAAACCGAGATAATGAGTGGAAATAACGCCGTTAACCACAGCGTTATTGATTGAAGAGTAGATGTCTCCGCCAACGTAACCGTTATCTGCGCCGTCGTTATCCACATATCCACGATAGCCGATATGACCCGCCAGAGTGGAGTCATGATAGAACGTATCGTATACGGTGCCAGAAATATCAGCTGATATTGCGGCAGGTGCTGTTACTGCAACAGCGCAGGCCAGCGCTATTTTAGAAACGAAGAACTTTTTATTCCATGCATGCATTTATTAATCCCTCAACAAAAAATAGTCAGCATGAATCAGCTGAAATTAATTCAGCCACTATGCTTTCATTTATATAACCGAAGAGACAGAAGAACTGTTCGACGGCGGGATGATATTTTAATAGGTGGTATAATTCAACAAAGAAGTTCCTGAGAATACTCACTAAAATTAAATTATTTTAACGGCGGGAGTAATATTATTGGATTTATTTGGCAACCATAATGAAAGTAATTTCTTTAACGGTTTCTGAATAATAATTATAAAGTCATTATATAATTTTACTGCTATTAGGCTTGTGTTCTTCCGGCCTTGTGGATATAACGCAAGGCGTAATCCCGCTTATCTTGTCAGCACCCGAAACAGGAGTCAGGTTTCTGTCATGAGCCTTGCGAGAATTAATGCATTATTTCACGTTCTGTTCCTTTCTTAATAAATAGGGTTATGGTTTTTATTAAAATGTCTATTTTATAGAAATTATTGAATGAGAGTTATCAGAAATGCAGCGGAGTAAACATTACTTTGCTTGACCAGGATCAAACAAGCGTTACCTGCTATTTATAGATAAAGTTTATACATTTTATTGTTTGATTTACGTAGGTGATTATTACACGTTGTATCACCTGTAAAAGCCGTACTTTCGTTATATCGTTGTTTAGGATATTCGTCGTACTATGTCCTTCTGTTCAGTCAAATGCCGGACGTCGCCTTTGAGCCCTGATAGACGCTTTTTAAACCAAAAGAGACCTGCCATTAAATTGAAAAAGCCTGTTTTCAATGTCCGAAGGATCATTACGTTCGTTCTTTTTCTGCTCATCTGCATCGGCCTGTATCTGCTGGCGTTAAACAGTTACTGTGATCAGGGGGGCAACTTTGATCTGGGCGTATGTGCCATCACCTCATTCATTCCTTTTTAGCGGATGCCTGCCTGAATGTCTTTTTGCTCAATGCTTGCGCTGATTGCGGGGGAGTAAGAAAACCCTGTTTTTTTGCGAATAGCTTCCCTGGCCTGTCGGGGATGGTAAGATGAACGCTCTGAACATTCAGTGGTAGGGTAGTCAATGTTTGATTTCGCAATGGGCCAAAACAGCCTGGCCTCATTGGTGCTGTGTGCACTTTCAGCACTGTTATTTCTGTTGGTATGGTTTTTCGTTAGCCGTGCCAGTGTCAGGGCAAATGAACAGATTGCTCTGTTACAGGAGATCGCTGAGCAGCAACGCCAGCAGACCGAATTACTTAAAATTCTGGCTGCACAGGCAAAGGGCAATGTGTCTTCTGTTGAGGCAGACGATGACTCTGCGCTCAGCCTGCGTGGTTTTATTCCTGAAAGATAATGTTGTTTTGTTAACCCGCCTTCCGGCGGGTTTTTCGTTGATACGCGGCGTGCATATCTTTCCTTCTCTTCCTCTCTGATCTTCCTTCATAAAACTGTCTTATTCCTCCGGTAGTCTCCACGCATGTGCCTTGCAGGATGGAATAACTGATGATCAAATGGTCTGAAGAAAACGACAGTGAAGTGAACCACAACATAGCCTTACTGACCGGAGAGGAACCTGAGAAGTGGTATCCCTATGGCGGAATGAAAGGCAAAGATTATTGCAACAACCCCTCCGATGCGTGGCCGATCATTTGCGCCAACAAAATCAGCATTAATTTTAAAGAGTTGCAAAGCAATCCTCTCTGGCTTGCTGAAATCAGCAGTCCTCAAGGCCAATGGCAGGCGCAAAGCAAACGTCCCCTTCGTGCCGCTATGGTATGTTTCCTGCTTAGTAAGACTTGCGTATAAACAAAAGCGCAGAGATACTCAGATAGTGACAAAGTTTTGCAAAGAAGTGATTCGAATAAGCGTCGCATAAAGCGATGCGTATCAAGTGATTAATGTTTCCTCATTTTGACAGTTGTGTCTAAGGCGGAGTCCATTATGAAGCGCATCATTAAAGGTGATAAAACTCTCTCCCATCTGGTGGTTGCTCATGCAGCTATCGACAGTCATGAAAAAGCCTACGGCAAACGCCGGCAGGGCTGGCCTTCCACCTATCTCATCAAATATAAAGATGCGCGTGTTGCGGTCGAAGTTGTGACCCGCAGACAATCCTATGTTGCCACCCTCATGATCGGTGCCAGAAATCTCACCAAACTTTGTGGTATGCCTGCCTGATAATCGGGAAGTATTCCTGTAACTTCAAACCGTGCCGGAGATATCCGCCACGGTTTTTCGTTATACAGGCTTTCTCATCAGATAACGCTGCCGGAGGTTACCCCGCTGAAAAGGCCGTTTCATAACAGATAGCATCAGTGCGATGACATCGAGGATCAACAGCAATGTTCCGGTGATGGCTAACGCCGTCAGCCCCAGCAGGGCGAGAAGGAAAATCTTTACTGAGGTCGGAACGGTCATCCGGCGAAAGCGGGAACGCAGCCATAAACGTCCATATTGTGCCTGGATCTGCATAATATGGGTCAGCCTTGACGCAAAGGTTTTGCGGTCTTTTGTTGTGTTCCTGGTCATAAATAATCTCCTTTTTGAACATCATCAGTTAAACATGAAGTTATTAAGATTTTCTTAACCCCACGTAGTGGCTGAACTGCCACATAATTTTTCACTTTCGATCTGTAGTGCGCTCAATAAGTATGCTAATTAATCTGCCTCATGGCTTTACGCTGCCGCCGATAAAATAGTGATCTCATGGAGCCTTATGTCAGGTAAAAATCCCTTTTACGACCCGTCAAAAACACATCACACACCGGATGGTTTTACCAATGCCGAACCCCATGACCGGCAGGAGGGTGATCTCAAGCGCTGGAGGAAAGAGCGCAAGGAACTTCGCCTGCCTGCGCCTCCGGCGAAAGGTTACGAACATTTTGTCAGCCAGTGGTGGCAGGTTGCCGACTTCAGCGGGTCTGATGATCGTTTATGGTTTTTAGGACATGCCTGTTTATTGCTGCGTGTTGCCGGGCGCTATATCCTGATGGATCCTGCATTGTCTCATCGTGCTTCGCCATTCAGTTTCTACGGGCCTGAGCGAAAAACGCCGGTTGCTGTGACGGTAGAAGAACTTCCACCGATTGATGTTGTTCTGTTATCCCACAATCATTATGACCATCTCGACAGCGCGACGGTCCGCAAGCTATTGCGACGTTTCCCGGAAGTGCAATTTATGGTGCCTTTGGGCATAAAGCGTTGGCTGGAGCGGCGCGGGGCACGATACATCGAGGAACTCGACTGGTGGGATGAGCAGCAGTTTGGTGAGCTGAAGTTTTCAGCTGTGCCGGCGCGCCACTGGAGTATGCGGACATTATGGGATCGAAACCGGTCTCTCTGGTGTGGATGGGTGGTCAGCCATCCCGGTTTGCGGTTCTTTTTTTCCGGCGACAGCGGGTACAGCAATCAGTTTGAAATAATTGGACAACGTCTGGGACCTTTCGATTTAGCCGCAATTCCTGTCGGCGCCTATGCACCAAGATGGTTCATGCGTGCGCAACATATGGACCCTCAACAGGCTGTGGCTGTGTTTACTGAGCTGTGTTGTAAAAAGGCGGTTCCCATTCATTGGGGGGTTTTTGAATTAGCCGATGAATCACTGGATCAGCCACTGATTGAATTAGCGGAAGCCATAAGTCAAAGTGAATCGCCTGAAATGGAATTTAAACCATTAAAAATTGGCGCAAGCATTTCTAAAGATTGAATATCATTTCCACCGGTATTGGGAATATATAAGTAGCTACTTCACCTATGAAATGAGAAGTATTATCAGTTGGGTGACATTTTTTATAACACTTACACTTCGTGTGTGTTATGTGAATGTTAATTATTAGGTCAGATAGATTAATTACCTGCTCAATTCATCTTTATCAAAACAGAATGTTTTTTGTAAGCGCGGAGAGACTTCTTTTTGTCAGAAAAAATGGATTTTTTTGTTGCTAAACAGGGCATTGAACTGCGCTTCGCCTGCCTGCAACGCAGGCGGGTTGTCTGTCAGACTATCGTGGTTGGCTTCTGGCAGGTAATGAGACGATTTCAGCGTGATCTGAGTATGAATAGAAAGCTGATATGGGATTTTGATCACGGTAATTAATATTAGTTTTTCATATGGATATTTAGTATTTGAATAAGGCGGCCGGGAGTATCGGCAAACTGTTATGTTGTTTTAACCAACTCGCAAACTTTAATTCATTATATTGTCAAAATCACCACGATAAAAAATAGTCATTACCGGGTGTCGTAATTTGGAATTCATTTTGCCTGAAGCCGGTTGGGTTTGGGCTATTATCAGGCAGGAAGTACAGGCGCACAGTTAAGGTGCATTTATTGATTTTCACTGTTTGTTTTGCACCATTTTATCCGTCTATGGCGTAATTGATTATTGCATAACCAGTCATATTGGGAGGCACTGACGTTGTGCATATACCCGTTCTGTTGCACAAGTGCCGCAAACGCCGTGTGATGCGCTGTCACCGGACCTGATCTCACGCTGTAAGGCCTGTAAAGCGGTGCCGAATGGGCACAGAAGCGGAGAGTTTTAGCTGGCTCCCGCAATAAAAATTCAAATAAAGGTGTGTTTTACGCTTACGGTTCTGCATTAAATGATCAATAATCGAAACAGGTCGTTATTGTTTTGTTTGATATGCAGGTAAAACTGCAAAGCAGAAAAAAGCATGTCTATCAACATATTTCAGCTTAACTGAACACGAAGTGCCTTTAACCGGCTCAAATATGTGCGACATGTCCATCACTGATTAAAAATGGCTTGCCATCGAATTCAGAGTATGTGATAACGCATCTGGGTAAAACGAGGTACAGTTCTGTATATGTGTGGCATTTTCAGTATAGAAGTTCTGAGTAAAGACGTTCACGTTGAATACCGCTTCTCTGCCGATTCTAATCTTAGTGCCTCAAGCAGTAACGACTCTAGTTTGTCTATGTAACGCCGCTGGGCGGTTTAAACAATCCAAAGGAAATACTCAAGATGGCAAAGATCAAAGGTCAAGTTAAGTGGTTCAACGAGTCTAAAGGTTTCGGTTTCATTACTCCTGCTGACGGCAGCAAAGATGTGTTCGTACACTTCTCTGCAATCCAGGGTAACGGCTTCAAAACTCTGGCTGAAGGCCAGAACGTAGAGTTCGAAATCCAAGACGGCCAGAAAGGCCCGTCAGCAGTTAACGTAACTGCAATCTAAGCAGCGTTAGCTGTAAAAAAACCCGCCAAGGCGGGTTTTTTTGTGTCAGCCGTTCAGGCTCAGAGGATCATGATCCCTGATTGCTGGTTACGTCCGCTGATACCCGGGTGTGTCGGGTCCTGCGCCCGCTGATGGCTGTTACGGCGAAAACTCGTGTACCTGAATCCGGTTCCGGCTGCATCGGGCGAGCAAATCGTGCAACGGCCTGCGCGATCAACGCCTGCAAATCCTAACGCCCGCAATTTGGCTTCAGCAATGGCAACCAGATCAAGATGGCGGTGGCTTGGTGAGATGAGTGCAGGGGGTAAATCGAGACGTTGCAGAAAAGTATCAATCAGTTCCTGACTGACTTCATAACAGCAGGCTCCTGCGGACGGGCCGACAGACACAAACCAGTCAGAAGTATCACCCGACTGATTAATCCGCTGTGCCATTTGCTCCAGAATGCCGTCAATCAGCCCGCGCCAGCCTGCGTGCACTGCCGCAACTTCTCTGCCATCTTTGCGACAGAAAATTACCGGTAAGCAGTCTGCAGTGAAAACGGCAAGAAGAATGCCCGGCATAGCGGTGATGAAGCCATCCGCCTCACCGCATTCCTGGCCTGCGACTGTCACATCGACAATCCGTGTGCCGTGTACCTGTTTTTTTCCGGGACAGGTCGCTTCATAGCTTTGCAGATGTTCAGGCAGCAACGCCTGTTTATCGCCGAAGCCATGCACAATACCGGGGATTTGACTGAGTAAAGCTGAGTGGTCACTCATCTTGTGTCTCGTTAGAAAATGTTATGCAACCAGTGTAGCCGCCTTTGAGCGGGATTTTCCAGCAGTTGCAACCCCTGAGCACCTTCTTTAGACTTAACACTATTGCGAATTTTCGCCCCCTCAGACTTTTCTTGCAGGTTTTCCGCATGACTTATCAGTGCCCGCTTTGTTTCCAGCCGCTTACGCTGGCCGGTCAGCAATGGTGTTGTCCCGCCAACCATCAGTTTGATAACGCGAAAGAGGGGTATGTCAATCTGATGCCCGTACAGCACAAACGCTCAAAGCAGCCGGGTGACAGCCCGGAAATGATGATATCGCGTCGTGCTTTTCTTGATGCAGGCCATTACCAGCCTTTGCGTGACCGTCTGACAGATATTCTGGACGACGTCATCGCGCAAACGGCGGACACATTGCTGGATATTGGCTGCGGGGAAGGGTACTACACCGCCGCATTCGCTGAGAGGCTCACACAAAAACGTGCGCTGAAAGTGTTTGGGCTGGATGTCTCGAAAGTGGCCATCCGTTATGCATCCAAACGTTATCGCGATGTGTCATTTTGTGTGGCTTCCAGCCATCGCTTACCTTTTGCTGAGGGTTCACTGGATGCGGTCATTCGTATTTATGCACCCTGTAAGGCGCAGGAATTGTACCGGGCGATAAAACCGGGCGGCCTGGTGGTTACGGTGGCACCGGGACCACGTCATTTATATCAGCTGAAAGGGTTGATATACCAGGATGTACAACTGCATGCTGATCTCGATGAGCAGCTGGAAGGTTTTGACCGGATAAGTACGGAAGCGCTCGCCTATGACATGATGCTTTCCGGAGAGCAGGCGTTTGATTTATTGCAGATGACGCCATTTGCATGGCGGGCGACAGAAGAAGTGATGGCCAACTTAAAGGCTCAGACAGCCTTTGAATGCGAGACAGACTTCCTCATCAGGATACATCAGCGTGCGTCAGCGTAAATAACCCAGATGCTCCAGCAGGATGCTCGACCCAATTCCTATCAGAACCGTACCTCCTAAAACTTCGGCCCATTTGCCTAACAGCGGGCCGATAAAACGCCCGACCATTATCCCGAGCGTTGACATCACCATGGTCGCCATACCGATGAGCAGCGCGGTAAGGATGATGTTCACTTCAAGAAAAGCTAAACCGACGCCGATCGCCAGAGCATCAAGGCTGGTGCCGATAGCCGTTGCAGCCAGGATCCAGAACCCGTGACGGGTTGCCGTTGTCAGGTTATCTTCCGGCTTATTTTTTAGCCCTTCGATGATCATGCGCGCGCCCAGAATAAACAGCAGGGTAAACGCGACCCACTGGCTCCACTGCATGATGTACTGGCTGGCAAATAAGCCCATATACCAGCCAATCAGTGGCGTTATGGCTTCTATGACGCCGAAAATAAAACCCGTGCGGAAGGCCTCACGAAAGCAAGGACGATGAAGGCTGGCGCCTTTGCCAATTGATGCGGCGAAGGCGTCCATGGACATGCCAAATGCAAGAATAAGCGTAGCGGATAAGTTCACGAGAATAGCCCCCAAATGACGGCGCAACCTTACCACACTATTTTTATTCGGGACAACACCAAATAAAATGGGGTTTTAAATAATGCCGTATATTGGGGAGTAACAATATTGTTGACAAAGTATTTATCAACATTGTTATTTGTAAGGTTAAGTTAAATTCTGGGGAATATGCACCATGCTATAACTGATAACTCATGGTCTAAATTCAACTTATTGATTATTAACCATAATTTTATATATTCTTTCAAGATCATCCAGTTCGTTTACGCGAATTAATAACTTTTTCTGTTCTAATTCAAATACCAGAATACCGTCTTCAGAAAGATTCATACTGCGGATCCGATCGTAGGTGATGAAAGTGTTGGCGAAATAAAAACCCTCCTCTTTGAAGAGCATTTTTGGCCAGCGGATAAAAGAGAGATAAAAAGCAATCAGCCCCAGGCCGATCAGTAAATAATTGGTAATAACGGTGCCATTCGCATGGATATTATTATAAAGAAGAATAGCCAGAAGACCGATAAAGATAATCGAATCGAGTCTGTTACGGCGGCGCAGGTTGACCCGCAGGCGAGTTTTACCCTTGCGTGTACCCATGATGAATTCGTCATAGATGGCGTAGGCAAGCAACAGGAGAGTGAAAAGGGCGAGGACGATATCGGTTACAGACATGAAAACTCCAGCTAACAGCCATCAGGCAAAGCAAAGTAAAAATGACAAAGAGATCAATAGCAGAAACAAAAAAGCCGGGGAAAGATTTCCCCGGCTTTGAAGGTTATCAGAGACCTAGCAGGCCAATCCAGTAACCGAAGATACCGATGGCGAAGAAGCCAACGATGATCCACAACGCATTCACTTTCTTCCGCAACAGCCACATACAACCGAAGGTCAGCAGTAATGGCACCAGACCCGGCATCAGCTGGTCCAGAATAGTCTGGACAGTGGTGACGGTGGTATGACCCGTCTGGTCGGTGATTTTCGACACGACTAGCGGAATGTTAACGTGTGTCCACTTGTTAACCAGGGCCCCCATGACAAAGAGGCCGAGAATTGACGCCCCCTCGGTCAGTTTTTGCAGGAAGCCGCCGCCCATATCGTTAACGATATCGACACCTTTTTTGTAGCCATAAGACACGCCGTAGTAGCGGGTCAGCAGGCGTACGAGGTTAAACAGAACGAAGAACAGCAACGGACCCAGCAAGCTGCCGGTCATCGCAATACCCGCACCCAATGCAGCAAACACCGGACGCACAGTACCCCAGAAGATCGGGTCACCCACACCGGCCAGAGGCCCCATCAGACCGACTTTCAGGCCGTTGATGGCTGCGTCGTCGATAGGTGCGCCATTGGCACGCTGTTCTTCCATCGCCAGCGTCACACCCAGAACCGGAGCCGCAACGTAAGGATGGGTATTAAAGAATTCCAGGTGGCGTTTGATAGCCGCTTTGCGATCGTCGTTATTTTCAGGGTAGAGACGACGGATTGCAGGCACCATACAGAAGCAGAAGCCCAGAGCCTGCATACGTTCGAAGTTCCATGACCCCTGGAAAAGGTTGGAGCGTATAAACACACCGCGAATATCGCTGGCCGTGAGTTTTTTAACTGCAGTTTGATCAACCATGTCCTTCACCCTTAATCCAATTCGTTGTCGAGATCGTTAACACCCGGTGCAGCCGCCGCTTGCGCAGACTTGTTGTATTTCGGGCTCAACTGGATGTAAAGAACAGCCATCACCACACCAATCACACCCAGTGCAACCAGGTTGAAGTTGGTGAATGCAGCAGTAACGAAACCGAGGTAGAAGAACGGCATCAGGTAGCCAGCACGCATCATGTTGATGACCATGGCGTAACCCACGACGACGATCATACCACCAGCGATGTTCAGACCGTTGGTAACCACTTCAGGGATTGAAGCCAGTAAGTCATGAACAATAGCAGTACCCACAGACACAGCAACAATCACAGCAGGGATGGCAATACGCATTGCCTGCAGGATCAACGCTGAAACGTGGATCCAGCTAATCGCGCTCAGATTCCCTTTTTCAGCCGCTTTATCCGCTGCGTGCTGGAAGGCGACGGTGATGGTACGAACGATGATGGTTAATACCTGACCTGCTGCTGCCAGCGGGATCGCCAGTGCGATACCGGCACCGACAGACTGACCGCCTGCGATAACCAGAATGGTAGAAATGATAGAGGCGAGGGCAGCATCTGGCGCAACAGCAGCACCGATGTTCATCCAGCCAAGCGCGATCATTTCCAGAGTACCCCCGATGATGATCCCGGTTTTTACATCACCAAGAACAAAACCGATCAAAGTACAGGCGACTAACGGACGGTGAAACTGAAATTCATCCAGGATCGAACCCATCCCGGCAATACATGCGACAATAAATATCAGCACAATTTGTAGTGTGGTGATCTCCATTGCACTTCTCCTATGACCAAAGGACGCTGAGTATAAACAGGCACACCAGACAGATAACGTTGAGGGAATCTGCCAACAACGGCGCGCTTATTAATTCATTTTATTAATGAGATCCATCATCTTGAGGCGTGAGTCAGTAGAGACTTTACGCACTTCAAGTTCGATACCTTTTTCATTCAGTTTCCTGAATGCTTCGATATCTTTTTCGTCGACAGACACGGCGTTATTCACCTGAGTTTTGCCCTGGCGGAAAGCCATACCACCAATGTTTACGGAGGTGATTTTCACGCCACCCTCAACCAGACGCAGAACATCTGTCGGGTTAGTGAACAGGAACATGACGCGATCGCCCGCGTATTTTGGGTTATCCCAGACACGAATGGCTTTCGCAACGTCAACAACGTGTGCGGTAACACCAGGAGGAGCAACCTGAGTCAGCAACGTTTTACGCACGGTATCGGCAGCCACTTCGTCGCTGACAACAATAATGCGTGTCACGTTGGTTTCTTTGGTCCAGCGGGTCGCGACCTGGCCATGGATCAAACGGTCATCGATTCGGGCAAGGCCGATCTTCATATGGTCGTTCGGACCGGCAGGTTTCGCCGGGGCGGCTGCTTTTGGCGCAGGGGCGGCGGCAGGGGCTTGAGCGGCAGGTTCAGGGGTTTTTAGCGCTTTTACGCCGATACGACCCGTCTCCACTGCAATGGCAACCAGTTCTGCGAAAGCAGGATTGTCATCACGTGCCATGAAAGTCTCTGCCAGCATCGGGATGTTAACACCGGTGACAACTTCGTAATTTTCCTTATCGACAACAATACGGCTGGCGGCATTGAACGGGCTGCCACCCCAGGTGTCGACCAGGAAAAGGACGCCGCTGCTGGTGTCTAAACCACCCAACTTAGCCGTGTACTTTTCGATCAGGGTTTCGGCGTTTTCGCCGGGAACGAAATCAATAAAGGCGACATTATCCTGTTCACCTAAAATCATTTCCGCTGTTTTCAGCAATTGCTCAGCTGCTGACCCGTGCGTGCCGATGATAATAGCAATACTCACTCGCTACCTCCTCTGTTAACTCTGGGAAAGAGTTATGCACATAAGTAATGGTGCTGATGATATCCGCCCGTTTTTATTCCTGAGGCGGACGGGGCATTCCGTGCGTCCTGACTGTCCTTAATTTCTGATAAGACTGCAAAACTATAAATGGCAGAACCTCAACGGGTTGTGCGACGTGATTTATTTTAGTGTGCGAAAAAATAATTTTTGTGACGACTGTCCGTTATTGAACGACGTATTGTGAATACGGTTTCACATCGCACATTAAAACAGCATAGATGTTACAAACTGATGCTGAAGGTAAAAGATCACTCTTTCTTCAAATAATCATTCCTGATAAAGTGATTTTCCGAATAATTGAACAGGAGTACCGGGCCTCAGCCCTCCCTATGGACTGTCACCGACGTCACTATTCTTCGCTTTTTCACCTCATTCTTACCGGCAAATCTGCCCCGATGGGCCTGATTTCAGCCGCACTGAAACCGCTTTCATCTGCTATTTCTGCAGCCAATACTTCCGGACGGTCATCTGACAGCCTGGGGTCTGGTGTTTTTGTGCGTCTTTTTTCTTTAACTCATTGCGGAGTCTGACATGGAATTTTTGATGGACCCTTCAATTTGGGTCGGTTTGCTGACGCTTGTCGTGCTTGAAATTGTTCTGGGTATCGACAACCTTGTTTTTATTGCCATTCTTGCCGATAAACTGCCACCGAAGCAGCGTGATAAAGCCCGTATCATCGGCCTCTCGCTGGCGCTGATCATGCGTTTAGGTTTGCTGTCACTGATTTCGTGGATGGTGAAACTGACCACGCCGCTGTTCAGTATTGCGCAGTTCAGTTTCTCCGGCCGTGATCTGATTTTGTTAGTCGGGGGGATATTCCTGCTATTCAAAGCCACCACAGAGCTGCATGAGCGGCTGGAAGGGCATGACGAGCATGGAACAACGAATCGCGGCTATGCCAGCTTCTGGGCTGTGGTGGCGCAGATTGTTGTGCTGGACGCGGTCTTCTCGCTGGATGCGGTGATAACCGCCGTCGGTATGGTGAATAACCTGGCCGTCATGATGACTGCAGTGATTATTGCCATGGGCGTGATGCTGCTGGCATCGAAATCGCTGACCCGTTTCGTAAACAATCATCCAACCGTCGTGGTGCTATGCCTCAGCTTCCTGCTAATGATTGGTCTGAGTCTGATTGCTGAAGGCTTCGGGTTCCACATTCCGAAAGGTTACCTGTACGCCGCGATTGGTTTCTCTATCCTGATTGAATTGTTCAATCAGATTGCGCGCCGCAACTTCCTGAAAAGCCAGTCCAGCCGTCCGATGCGTGAACGTACAGCGGAAGCTATTCAGCGACTGATGGGCGGGAAACGCCAGAATGAGCATGAAGATGAGCCCGCTGGCGATGTATTGCCAGCCGGTGAAACCTTTGCGGAAGAAGAACGTCACATGATCACCGGCGTGCTGACGCTGGCGTCACGCTCCCTGCGCAGCATCATGACGCCACGCACCGAGATTTCCTGGGTAGACTGTGAAAAGTCACCGGATGAAATCCGCAGTCAGCTTCTCGATACGCCGCACAGCCTGTTCCCGATTTGCCGTTATTCACTGGATGATGTTATCGGTGTGGTGCGTGCGAAAGATCTGCTGGTGGCGCTGGAAAACGGTGAAAGCATTGTCGCGTTCGCGGAAAAAACGCCGCCGATTGTGGTGCCGGAAACCATGGACGTCATCAACTTGTTGGCCGTTCTGCGTAAAGCCAAAGGTCGTCTGGTGATGGTCAGCAATGAGTTTGGTGTGATTCAGGGGCTGGTGACGCCGCTGGATGTGCTGGAGGCCATCGCAGGTGAATTCCCGGACGAAGATGAAACGCCGGACGTCGTGACTGACGGTGATAGCTGGATTGCTAAAGGCGGAACCGATTTGCATCTGTTGCAGCAAATTCTGGACGTCAAAACGCTGGTGAATGCCGACGACGATTTTGCTTCTCTTGCCGGGCTGCTGCTGTCGAAATCAGGACAAATGCCGGTCGTGGGTGAAGTGATCGAAATGGCGTCGCTGCACTTTGAAATTCTTGACGTGTCGGAATACCGTATCGAACGCGTACGTATTACGCGGCTGAAATCAGAAGACAAATGGGATGAAGACCAGTAACGGGGCTTTATTTCGGGATGTAAAACGGCGACTCAGGTCGCCGTTTTTTATGGTCGGGGAAAACGGGTTTCCACCTTCAGACCGGATCTGTATTATCCTGCAATTCCATGTTCTGCGTAGTTTTTTTATAACGTTCCAGCCAGATCGGGAATACTTCTATAGGCATCGGGCGGGCAAAGTAGTAGCCCTGCAATGAATCGACCCTGCGTTCGCGCAGATAATCTACCTGCTCACGGGTTTCCACTCCTTCAGCAATCAGTTTTAGATTGAGACGCTGCGCCAGTGTGATGATGGTATCCGTGACGGTGGCGTTAATCGCATCGGTGCCAATTGAGGCCGTAAACGCCTGATCGATTTTCAGCACATCGGGATTAAGGGTTTTGAGATAGCTCAGGGAGCTGTGACCCGTCCCGAAATCATCAATGGCCAGCAGAATACCCATTTCTTTCAACTGTGAAATCTCAGCAGCACGTAACTCCTGTAACCGCGTCCGTTCCGTCAGCTCCAGCATGAGAGAAACTGACGGCTGCGCCGGAAGCCACAGCTTTCGGATGTCATCAACAATTTCCATATTATTAAAGTGTTGTGCCGCAACATTAATACTGACGTAAAAACCCGGCGTTGCCGGAAATACGGACAGATTTTCAGCGACTGTCTGAATGAGATAGCGTGTCAGCGCAATGATTAAACCGTGCTGTTCTGCCAGAGGAATAAACACATCGGGCGAAACCCATTCCTGCCGGCGGTTTTTCCAGCGCATCAGTGTTTCCACGCCAATACAACGGCCATCCGTACTGTTAATAATGGGCTGACAATAAACTTTAAACTCGCGGTGGGAAATGCCGTGGCTGATCGGATAAGCCAGACTGATGCGACTGCCGGAGAACAGATAAATGGCTGTTGCTGTCAGCAGGCTGATCAGAACCGACAGCGGCAGATGTGAAAACAGCTCCTCCCAGGCCAGTGTGCTGGCTTCTTCACCATAAATAGAGACCGCAAAATCATATTTTTCCGATCGGGCGCTCAGCAAAGGGGCGCGCGGCAGGGCACTGGTGTTGATGATTGAATTTTTGCCGTATTCGAGATTTTGTTGTCCGACGTTGAGAACGATGTGGCTGGCATAAGGCGGTTGGGGCTCGAGCAGGAAATTCGACAAGATCCCGATGTTATAGACAAACAGTTCACCGTTAAGATTATCCGGTGTGGTCGGATGCCATAAAACCAGCGTCGGTGTATTGACACGGCTCCATTTCGAGGCGCGCAACTCAAGTTGGGTTTTACCCTGTGCGAAGGAAGGCAAGGTTTGATTGAAATTCAGATCCAGCGTGCCTACCAGGCTTGAACAAACAATGGTGCCGTTGCTGACGAGACTGATTGAACGTAATGTTTGCATGCGGGCGACGGTTTGTTGCAACAGAGGTTGCTGTGCCTTACAGGCGAGTGTCTGGTCGAAAGGAATAATTTTGCCGGCCGGAGAAGCGGGTTCAAGCAATTTTTCCAGTTTTTCAACGGTGTGAACAGCCACACGTTTTTGATCTTCGGCGATAACCTGGGCTTGTTCGTAGATACGAATGCCCAGCGTCAGAAGCAGCGTACATATCCCCATGGCACTGGCGAGGGCAATGCGATAGTAGCGATACTTCGCGAGTCCGGTCTGGGAGAACAGCATCGTTCTAATCCTTTTATCCCGAGTTAAAGGCAGGCTCAAAATTATTATTTTAAAGGGTTACCGATGCGTAACAGCCATTTCGTTTTTATAGAGAGTAGCTGTAAATCGTCGGGCGCTCAGTTTGAGTAGCGGCAAACTCCCTATATTTCTCTGTTCAAATCGAAAAAAACATACAGGTGACAGTGTCACTGAGGTTTTTCCTGTCCATTTCCGACATTTACGCAGACGTAATAAGGGGGACCCGGACAGGGGAAATCAGGCGGAAATCAGCATGCCGCACCTGCAGGGTATAATGCAAGTCTCACTACCATTATGTATTGATAATACAACAGGTTGTTGTTAGCGAAGGTTTTATTGCTGCCGGCTACCGGCCAGGTGGTATTTCCTGCGGTAAATTGGTTGAAATTAATACAACCTGAAAATACCGCAGGAAGAGGTCATCTTTTCGACCGGATCAGTCGCACTGAACCTTAATCGCCAGACCGCCACGCGAGGTTTCCCGATATTTGGAATTCATATCTTTACCGGTTTCGTACATTGTCTCAATGACTTTATCCAATGAAACTCTCGGCTCACTGGTGCGGCGTAATGCCATACGGGCGGCATTAATGGCTTTCACTGACGCGATGGCATTACGTTCGATGCACGGTACCTGAACCTGTCCGGCAACAGGGTCACAGGTTAATCCCAGATTGTGTTCCATGCCAATTTCGGCCGCAACGCACACCTGTTCCGGGCTGCCGCCAAGCAATTCCGTCAAGCCTGCCGCCGCCATTGAACAGGCTACGCCAACTTCACCCTGACAGCCCACTTCAGCGCCTGAAATCGACGCATTCATTTTATACAGAATACCGATAGCACCGGAACTCAGGAAATAACGCAGATAAATGTCCGGGCTGACCGACTGAATGAACTGGTCATAATACGCCAGCACCGCAGGCACAATGCCGCATGCGCCGTTGGTGGGTGCCGTCACGACACGTCCGCCTGCCGCGTTTTCTTCGTTAACCGCGAGGGCAAACATATTCACCCAGTCGATCACGTTCATCGGGTCACTGGAAAGTTTGTCGTTAGACACCAGCATCCGGCGCAGGGCAGAAGCACGACGCGGCACCCGCAACGGGCCAGGCAGAACGCCTTCGGTATTCAGGCCGCGATCGATACAGGCCTGCATGGTGTGCCAGATCTTCTCGAAATACTGCTCAATGTCCTGCTTACTGTGCTGCGCCAGCTCGTTTTTCATCACCAGACCGGATAATGACAGCCCGGTTTCCTTACATTTTGCCAGCATTTCACTGGCCGAATTAAAGCTGTACGGCACCGCCACTTCATCCAGCACAGGCTGACCGAAATGCTCGTCATCAACGATAAAGCCGCCGCCGACCGAGTAATAGGTTTTGCTGTAAATCATCTTGTCGCCAGCAAAAGCGTGAATTTGCATGGCGTTTTCGTGACGCGGTAAATTCTCCCCGCGGAACACCATACCGGTATCACGTGGGAAATCGACTTCATGCTGGGTTCCGCCCAGCGGCAGACGCTCACGTTGCTCAACGTCGCGGATAAAATGTGGAATGCCGTCGATGTCGACGGTATCTGGCTGATTGCCCGCCAGACCTAAAATAATGGCGATATCTGTGTGGTGGCCTTTACCTGTCAGAGACAAAGAACCAAAAACGTCCACAGCGACACGCGTAACGGCAGGCATCATGCCCTTTTCCAGCAGGTCATCAGCGAACTGTTTGCCTGCTTTCATCGGGCCCAAAGTATGGGAACTGGAAGGGCCAATCCCGACCTTGAACATGTCGAAAACGCTAATCACGTCGAATACTCCTGTAATAGATTGCGGCAGGGAACGGGATCCCTGGCTTCCATAAATGAACCAACACCAGAGACAGCCCTTATGG
Source organism: Rahnella sp. GSA61A (assembly GCF_019969905.1). Classification (NCBI taxonomy): domain Bacteria; kingdom Pseudomonadati; phylum Pseudomonadota; class Gammaproteobacteria; order Enterobacterales; family Yersiniaceae; genus Rahnella; species Rahnella sp. GSA61A. The sequence goes on from NZ_JAHXYO010000024.1 coordinate 30,776, forward strand.
ACGGGTCTCTTGTTCTTATGGATAGACTTATAGTTTAAAAGGGCTGAGAGGCAAAAGTTTCATTTTTCGCATGAAATAAACTTATTTGATGCAAAAGTGTGATCGTAATGTAATCACTGAGCTCAGACTTCAACCTGCCGGGCCAACTGACGGATGATTCCCGCCGTCAGCCCCCAGACAAATTGTTGCTGATACCAGGACAGATAAACCCGGTGATGAGTGCCTCTGCGGTGAATATCCAGGGGGTGATAACGTGCGAGATCAAAGGCTTCCCGCAGCGGCATTTCAAACAACTCGGCGACTTCATCTTCCGCGGGATGCAGTGGTACATCAACAGGCAACAGCCCGATAACCGGCGTGACCTGAAAACCGCTGCTGCTGTCCTGCGGCGACAGTGTGCCTAATATATGAACCTGTTCAGGGGGGATCGCGACCTCTTCATGCGCTTCGCGTAATGCGGTGGCAATAATCGAGGCATCGGAAGCATCTGCTGCACCACCGGGAAAGGCGACCTGGCCGGCGTGTTTACGCAACTGATCGGAGCGGCGCGTCAGTAAAAGGGTCGGTTCCGGACGACAAATAATCGGGATCAACACAGCGGCGTGGCGGGTTCCGCGCAACGCCGCAGCAGGCAGGCGCGGCTGCTGCAATTGAAAACGCAGGATGAAATCTTCCACGGCAGGTGAAAACGTCTGTAAGGGCGCGTGTTGTTCCAGCAGCGTCACGGCTGTATTTCTCCTAATTCAGGCAGAATACGGGCAATCTTATCAAAAGTTTCCTGATATTCCGCCTGTTCCTGACTGTCAGCGACGATCCCGCCACCCGCCCAGCAGTAAATTTTGCCCTGTGCGGTGAGCAATGTGCGGATGGTGATATTGCTGTCCATCGTGCCGCAGCAACTCAGATATGCAATGCTGCCGCAATAGCCGTTGCGCCGGTGCGGTTCAAGTTCTTCGATAATTTCCATGGCACGCACTTTGGGCGCACCGGTAATGGAGCCGCCGGGGAAACAGGCACGCAGTAAGGCGCTGGCGTGACAGGTTTCGGGTAACCGGGCGGTGATCGTGCTGACCAGATGATGGACGGCGGGGAAGGGCTCCACAACGAACAGCTCCGGCACCCGCACACTGCCGGGTGTCGCCACGCGGCCGATATCGTTACGCAGCAAATCGACAATCATCAGGTTTTCGGCGCGATCCTTTTCCGATGCCGCGAGCCGTTCTGCCTGCTGCATATCCTCAGTCGGATCTTCGCAGCGCGGCAGCGTTCCCTTAATCGGGCGGGTCTGTATCTCAGCGTCTTTCAGCCAGATGAAACGCTCGGGTGAAAGACAGACAACGGCATTTTCCGGCAGACGCAGAAACGCGGAGAAAGGGGCGCGGTTAGCCTGATTGAGGCGCAGGAAAGCCTGCCATTCATCGCCGCTGTATTCCGTCGAAAACCGCTGCGCCAGATTGATCTGATAGCAATCACCACTGTGAATATATTCCTGAATCTTACGGAATTTCTCACCGTATTCTTCGCGGCTCATATTTGCCCGCCACGGCGCATGTAAACAGAAAGGCGCAGGAGAAGGAACAGGTTGGTACTGGGCCAGCCAGCGTAAACGTTCAGAAACGTCACCATGGCAAATCAGCGTCAGGCGCTGTAAATGGTGATCGGCAATCAGCGCCCAGTCATAAATCCCTGCCGCCATATCCGGCAGGTCGATATCCCGTTCCGCAGTTTCAGGCAATGTTTCTATCCTGCGCCCCAGGTCATAACCGAACAAACCCAGTGCGCCGCCCAGAAAAGGAAAATCCGCTGAACTTTCTGCCTGTAAACCGGCCACCGCCATTTGCTCTTCCAGTAAAGCAAACGGATCTTCAGTCCGGGTTTCGGCCATGCCGTTGTGCTCAATCTGCGTTAGCTTGCCACGTGTGGTCAGCGTGATCAGCGGATCGGCCACCAGAATATCGAAACGATTATGCTGGTGCTGTGCCGAACCTGAATGCAGTAACATCGCCCACGGCAAAGCAGAAAGCGGCGCGAACCGTTCAGTTATTGCATCGGGTTGATAAGGTAATGAATGGAAAACAACGGGTTGGGCGAATGGCATGACGGGTATGAGTTTCTCTGGCGCAGTGACTATTTTTCAGGATCCTAACACAGATCGGGCTGCCTGAAAGCAGCGCAGGCGATTTGCGTGAATAAGGCGTATACTGTGCAACCCCGCACTGCGCGGGCTTTTTATTATCACCCGTACAACAGGACACTCCCATGCTGACAGGTATGCCTTCATTATCACATCACGAACAAGAACAGGCCGCCGATCGTATCCGCCAGTTAATGGAAAACGGCATGAGCAGCGGCGAAGCCATTGCGACCGTTGCAGAAGAAATCCGCGAAACGCATAAAGGTGACCGTGTGACCGTCATTTTTGATGACGAAGACGACGAATAAAACGTTGCTCCGCAGTTTCCCTTTGCTGCAAAGAAAAACCGGACTCTTTTCAGGCGTCCGGTTTTTTTTCATCTCAGCGTCAGGAATGGATTAGCCTTTAACCACCACTGCAGCCGCTGCCTGTTTGGCCTGTTCCACGGCGTCTTCAACGTTGTCCGCCGTCGCCAGCGCTACGCCAAGGCGGCGCTTACCACTGATTTCCGGCTTACCGAACAGACGGATCTGGTTGTAACCGGTCAGTGCGTTTTCCAGGCCGGTAAACGTCACGTTGCTGCTGGTCAGTTCCGGCAGGATTACGGCAGAAGCGGAAGGGCCGAACTGGCGGATATTGCCCACAGGCAGACCGAGGAATGCGCGCACATGCAGGGCGAACTCTGATAAATCCTGAGAAATCAGCGTTACCATCCCGGTGTCGTGCGGGCGAGGTGACACTTCGCTGAAGATCACTTCATCACCACAAACGAACAGTTCAACGCCAAACAGGCCTTTACCGCCCAACGCTTTCACCACTTTCTCTGCGATGTCTTTGGCGCGCTGCAATGCAAGGTCTGTCATCTGCTGTGGCTGCCAGGATTCGCGGTAATCACCGTCTTCCTGACGGTGTCCGATTGGCGCACAGAAATGAATACCATCAACGGCGCTGATCGTCAGCAGGGTGATTTCAAAATCAAACTTCACCAGACCTTCAACGATGACACGTCCGCCGCCAGCACGGCCACCTTGCTGGGCATAATCCCATGCCGCCTGTAACTGATCGGCACTGCGGATCAGGCTCTGACCTTTACCGGAAGAGCTCATCACCGGTTTGATAATGCACGGATAGCCGATGGCGTCGATCGCCTCACGGACAGCCGCTTCATCATCGGCAAACTGATAAGTGGAAGTAGGCAGCTTCAGCGTTTCGGCAGCCAGACGACGGATGCCTTCGCGGTTCATGGTCAGGCGTGTCGCTTCAGCACAAGGCACGACGTTGTGACCCTGTTTTTCCAGCTCGACCAGCATGCTGGTGGCAATCGCTTCGATTTCCGGCACGATAAAATCAGGGTGTTCGCTTTCGATAACCTGTTTCAGTGCATCGCCATCCAGCATGTTAATGACATGGCTGCGATGGGCGACCTGCATCGCGGGTGCATCGGCGTAGCGATCAACGGCGATCACTTCCAGACCCAGTCGCTGGCATTCAATCGCCACTTCTTTGCCCAGTTCGCCGGAGCCTAATAACATGACGCGGGTGGCGCCAGTGCGCAGTGCAGTACCAATGGTTAACATAGCTTCGTACCCAGATCTGTGTGAAGGAAAATAGGAATTTCGGCGCGCAGTATATCTGAAATTATTGTCGACGAAAACGATTGCGCAGTGCTGTTGATAAATTTAAGCGGGAATAAAAGCAGGATTTTTTCAGCCTGTTTTCTGCCGTTTAAGGCAGTCTGCGGGCGTCTCTGTTATCATTTACCCAAACCATGGCGTCAGGCTTCCTGCCGCTGTCCCGATTTTTGCCTCACATAAAGAGTTATCGCCCTTGAGCACGCATTCCTTTTCTGCCCTGACATTACCCGTTGAGCAACTTTCTAACCTGAATGAACTGGGTTACACCGAAATGACCCCGATTCAGGAAGCGTCGTTGCCTGCCATCCTGCTGGGTCAGGACGTCCGCGCCAAAGCCAAAACCGGCAGCGGTAAAACAGCCGCTTTCGGTATCGGTTTACTGAACAGCATTACCGTTTCACAGTTCGTCGCTCAGGCGCTGGTATTGTGTCCGACCCGCGAACTGGCCGATCAGGTCAGCAAAGAATTACGCCGTCTGGCGCGTTTTACCCAAAACATCAAAATTCTGACCCTGTGCGGTGGCCAGGCAATCGGACCACAGCTTGAATCGCTGGTCCATCCGCCGCACATTGTGGTGGGTACGCCGGGCCGTATTCAGGAGCATCTGCGTAAAGGCACGCTGAAACTGGACGAACTGAAAGTACTGGTGCTGGATGAAGCGGACCGCATGCTGGATATGGGCTTTAGCGAAGATATCGAAGATGTCGTCAGTTATACGCCGCAGGATCGCCAGACGCTGCTGTTCTCCGCGACGTATCCGGACGGCATTGAGCGCATCAGTTCTAAATTTCAGCGTCAGCCGCTGAAGGTAGAAATCGAAGGCGAAGATGACATTGCTGATATCAGGCAGATTTTCATCGAAGCCGACAAACATCAGCGCTTATCGCTGCTGGCCGCGGTGCTGTATCAGTATCAGCCGACTTCCTGTGTGGTGTTCTGTAACACCAAACGTGACTGTCAGGATGTTTGTGATGACCTGAAGGCGAAAGGCATCAGTGCGCTGGCGCTGAACGGCGACCTCGAGCAGCGTGACCGCGACCGCGTACTGGTGCGTTTCTCCAACGGCAGTTGCCGCGTACTGGTGGCGACAGATGTTGCGGCACGCGGGCTGGACATTAAACAGCTCGGCCTGGTCATTAATTACGAGCTGTCTTTCGACCCGGAAGTTCACGTTCACCGCGTGGGCCGTACCGGTCGTGCGGGCACCAGTGGCCTGGCCGTCAGTCTCGTGACACCGCAGGAAATGCCGCGTGTAACGGCGCTGGAAGATTACACCCGCCAGCGGTTTACCTGGCAGCCCGCAGCGCAGGCACTGGCCGCCGCCCCGGTGGCGCTTGATCCTGAAATGGCAACGTTATGCATCGATGGCGGCCGTAAAGCCAAAATCCGTCCCGGCGATATTCTGGGCGCGCTGACCGGTGACGCCGGGCTGACCGCAGCTGAAGTTGGTAAAATCGATATGTTCCCGGTTCATGCTTATGTGGCGATTCGTCAGAAGAGCGCTAAGAAAGCGCTGCAACGTTTGCAGGAAGGGAAAATTAAAGGCAAGAATTGCAAAGCCATTATCTTGCGTTAACCGGGTTTATTATCGCTTTGCATTGGCCGTCTTATTGTTAATGTTGTGTTATTGCCTTGTTGAGGATTATATTATCTAACGCAAGCGATGACCTTGCCTTATGTAGGGATATTGTCCGGCAAGGTCAACTGAATGAACGACAAAGACTGGGAAGACGAACGATGAAAAAGATAATCTTGGGCGTTGTGATGGCCGTTGCAGGAATGAGCGGTCTGAGCCAGGTTGCACAGGCCGATGAGCCTGAAGTGAGAACGGCAACGGTAACACCCTGTTCCACGGCCACAAAAGATGAAGTGGCAGCACTGGTTAAACGTGATTTCCTGCAAAACCGTATTCCGCGCTGGGATGCAGATAAAAAAGTGCTCGGCACTTCTACACCGGTGGCCTGGGTGGTGACTGACAGCATCAGCGGCAATAACGCCAGATGGAATATCCCGCTAAAAGTGCGCGGTGATCACACTGATAAAACCTATCAGGTGACCCTCAACTGCCAGATCGGCGAAATCAGCTACAGCACGCCGGTATAGCCTTTCTGCACTTCCGATTGCGTCCGTTATTTCTTAGCGGACGCATTATTTCCCTGCATTGACGTCTCTTGGTTTCCCTGCCTAAACCTGTCACTCTTGTCACACCGCAAAGAGGACAAAGAGATCCCGAGATGATGACACCTCCAAAGGCTGAAAAACGCCCGCAAACCCTGAGCGTACACGGCGATGACCGCGTCGATAACTATTACTGGCTGCGTGATGATGACCGCGCCGATCCTCAGGTTCTGGCGTATCTGACCGCTGAAAACCAATATACCGAACAGGCCATGCAACCGCATCAGGCGCTGCGTGAAACCCTGTATGGCGAAATGGTTGCGCGTATTGCGCAACAGGATCATTCCGTTCCCTACGTGAAACATGGCTACCGTTATCAGACCCGTTATGAACCGGGCAACGAATACGCCATTTATCTGCGTCAGCCCGCAGCGGAACATGAAAACTGGAGCACGCTGATTGATGGCAATGAACGTGCCAGAGACAGCGAATTTTACACGCTGGGCGGTCTGGATATCAGCCCTGATAACAAACTGATGGCCGTGGCGGAAGACTTTCTTTCGCGCCGTCAGTACGACATCCGCATCAAAAAACTTGATGACGAAACCTGGACTGACGATCTGCTGAAAAACACCTCCGGCAGCAGCGAATGGGCGAACGATTCTCAGACACTGTATTACGTGCGCAAACACAAGAAAACGTTGCTGCCGTATCAGGTTTATCGCCACGTGGTCGGCACTGATCCTAAGACCGACACGCTGGTGTATGAAGAGAAAGACGACACGTTTTACGTCGGGCTGGATAAAACCACGTCTGAAAAATACATTCTGATCCACCTCGACAGCACCACGACTTCCGAGATCCTGCTGCTGGATGCCGATGATCCGCAGGCAAAACCGCAGGTGTTTCTCTCACGCCGTAAAGATCATGAATACGCTCTCGATCATTACCTCGGGCATTTCTACATCCGCTCCAATAAAGATGGCAAAAACTTCGGACTTTATAAGAGTGAAGATGGCGTGGAAGCAAACTGGCAGACCCTGATTGCGCCGCGTATTGAAGTGATGCTTGAAGGCTTCAGCCTGTTCCGTGACTGGCTGGTGGTGGAAGAACGTCATCAGGGGCTGACGCAATTGCGTCAGATCCACTGGAAAACTGGCGAGGAAAAATCGCTGGCGTTTGACGATCCGACCTATACCACCTGGCTGGCGTACAACCCGGAGCCGGACACCTCATTGCTGCGTTATGGTTATTCTTCCATGACCATGCCGAGCTCGCTGTTTGAACTCGATCTGGATACGCATGACCGTACGCTGCTCAAGCAGCAGGAAGTGAAAGACTTTGATGCGGCAAATTATCGCAGCGAACGTGTCTGGGTTACGGCACGTGACGGCGTGAAAGTCCCGGTGTCACTGGTGTATCGCCGCGAACTGTTTAAGCCGAATGAAAATCCGTTACTGGTTTACGGTTACGGTTCCTATGGCAGCAGTATGGATCCGGCGTTCAGTGGCAGCCGTCTGAGTTTACTCGACAGAGGATTTGTTTTCGTACTGGCGCACATCCGCGGTGGCGCTGAGTTGGGCCAGCAATGGTATGACGATGGCAAACTGTTCAACAAACTCAACACTTTCCATGACTTCATTGATGTGACCAAAGAACTGGTTGCTGAAGGCTACGGTGACGCCGGGCAGGTTTACGCCATGGGCGGCAGTGCAGGCGGTTTGCTGATGGGCGCAATTATTAATCAGGCGCCAGAATTGTATCGCGGCATTGTGGCACAGGTGCCGTTCGTTGACGTGGTGACCACCATGCTTGATGAATCCATTCCACTGACCACCGGTGAATACGACGAGTGGGGCAACCCGAACGACAAAGCGTATTATGACTATATGCTGCAATACAGCCCATATGATCAGGTTCGCGCGCAGGCCTATCCGCATATGCTGGTCACCACCGGACTGCATGATTCGCAGGTGCAATACTGGGAGCCGGCAAAATGGGTGGCGAAATTACGCGAGCTTAAAACCGATGATAACCAGTTGCTGATGCATACCGATATGGATTCCGGGCACGGCGGTAAATCCGGACGCTTCAAAGCCTACGAAGATATCGCGCTGGAATATGCCTTTGTGCTGGCGCTGGCAGCGAAGCACTAAATATCACACCTTTCCCCTAAATAATTCGGGTTGCAGCCAATGCCACTGCAGCGCGAAGTAGGACGGGGAGAATAAAAAAAACCCGCTCTCGGCGGGTTTATTCTACGAAGTCCATTGTCAGGCAGAAGCTTTCTTGGCTTTTTTCTCAGCCTTTTTTTCGGCCGGAGTTTTCAGTGGTTTTTTCTTCGCATTCTTTTTGCTATCCATTCCTTTACTCATATTTGCCTCTCTTAAAGCTGGTGGATTGGGTTGCTCTGCTATTTACTGCTTAATTCGCTCCGGTTGCAAGTGTCTTCGCAGGTTTTTCTTCACTCTTTGCACGGCCGCTTTAAGGCGGGCCGGGCGTGCCTGAAAGTGAAATTGCGCGATAAGTATGCGAACGGCATGCAAAATAACGATTTTTGCTTATAACACCTTGTGGCGGGCTAGCCGATGCGCTGTTATGAAGATGTAAGCACATCAATCAATACACTGGCCGAATAGAACAGGAAATGTCATGCCAAAATTTAAAGGGTTATATCCGCCACGGGAAGCCTATGCCAGCGGCATGCTTGATACCGGCGATGGTCACCAAATTTACTGGGAACGCAGCGGAAACCCGGCAGGCAAGCCAGCAGTATTTCTCCACGGCGGACCCGGCGGCGGCTGCTCATCGGTACACCGTCAGTTGTTTGATCCCAATGATTATGACGTCATGCTGTTTGACCAGCGTGGCTGCGGACGCTCAAAACCTCACGCCAGTCTCGAAAACAATACAACCTGGCATCTGGTCGAGGATATCGAGCGTTTGCGCAAAATGGCCGGTGTCGACAAATGGCTGGTGTTCGGCGGCTCGTGGGGTTCAACACTGGCGCTGGCGTATGCCGAGACGCATCCTGAACATGTCAGCGAGATGGTGCTGCGCGGAATCTTCACGCTGCGTAAGCAGGAACTGTCCTGGTATTATCAGGACGGCGCGTCCCGCTTCTTCCCGGAAAAGTGGCAACGTATTTTGTCGATTCTGTCGGATGAAGAGCGTAAAGACGTGATTGCTTCTTACCGGGCCCGTCTGACTTCCGGCGATCGCGCTGTGCAGCTTGAGGCTGCTAAAATCTGGAGCCTGTGGGAAGGGGAGACCGTGACACTGTTGCCTGCGGAAGGTTCGGCATCCTTTGGTGAGGACAATTTTGCGCTGGCGTTTGCCCGTATAGAAAACCACTATTTTACACATCTGGGTTTTCTGGAAAGTGACGACCAGTTGTTGAAAAATGTCACACGTATTCGCCACATTCCGGCCGTCATTGTGCATGGCCGTTATGATATGGCCTGCCAGGTGCAAAATGCCTGGGATCTGGCGCAGGCATGGCCGGAAGCGGAGTTGCACATCATTGAAGGGGCAGGGCATTCGTTCGACGAGCCTGGCATTCTCGATCAACTGATCCGCACTAACCAGCGTTTCGCCGCCCGGCGCTAATGTTGCCTGCTACTCCCGTTTACTTTTGCTTCGGCTCATAAGGTAAGCGGGAGAACTTATGTGATTCCCCGCGATAGAACATCACCCGCTCACGAAAATAGGTGCGCAGATGCGCAGGCTGCTCGCGTTCCGCCATCTCAGCGACAACCGGCATGTTGTAGCGTTCTTTAAAGGCCACCGCTGAGGCCGCAAGATCGACATTGATACGATCCATTTCTTCTTTGCTGATTTCAGCCAGATTGATGCTCATAACTGCTTCCCGATGATCCGTTTTACCACATTGTACCCGAGGCAGGCGCCAGCGTGAATGTTGCGATTTGGCTTTTATGTTCCTTTGCCCGGCAAAGAATGCGGATAATTATCAGGAGTAAATAAGAACCATTCACAAATCAGAAGTGATAATTATATTCAACAAGTCGACGTTAATTAATATCGTAAATAAGAATGATTCCTTTTAATAGGGAATTACATGTTAATGATTATCATTGTTGAATATTTATTGCTTTATAAAATGATTTAAAATCAATTGTTTAAAATTAATTGTTATTGCTGTGCATGTTAATGTGAATAAGGTGTATTTATTTTGTGTTGATGCGGGCATAATGCAGATAAATAAATCAGCCCACCTGACTTAATTCAATTTATGGAGCCGTATCGTGCTTAAAAAAGAAATGATTGATCAGCTTAATGAACAGCTGAACCTCGAGTTTTATTCTGCCAATTTATATTTGCAGATGAGTGCATGGTGCAGCGACAAAGGCTACGAAGGTGCCGCCGCTTTCCTTAAACAGCATTCAATGGAAGAAATGGACCACATGCATCGCCTGTTCAAATACGTCAGCGATACGGGTGCTCTGCCTTTGCTGGGCGCAATTGCCGCTCCGCCGGTGGCTTTTGAATCCCTGACTGATCTGTTCAAACAGACTTACGAGCATGAACAGCTGATCACCCAGAAAATCAACGAACTGGCTGATCTGTCTATGACGCTGAAAGATTACTCTTCTTTCAACTTCCTGCAGTGGTACGTTTCTGAACAGCATGAAGAAGAGACGTTGTTCAAATCAGTCCTTGATAAACTGGCGCTGGTCAGCAACACCGGTAACGGCCTGTTCTTCGTGGATAAAGATCTCAAAAATATGGTGACGCAAACTCCGGCAGGCTAATTTCCCGCCAGAGGTGTTCACAAAAACGCAGAGTGCTTCCGCCTCTGCGTTTTTTTATGCCTTTTTGGCAAACGTTTTGTGGCGGTTTGCGCTAAAGTGACGGCGTTATAAATTCATCGTTAAGCAAGCCAAGGAATTATCGTGTTCAAAAAAACCACTTCTCTTTGCCGTGCCCTGGCAGTCTCAGCCGTTCTGCTGAGCGGATTTATCTCACAGCAGGCTTCTGCTCACGCCCATCTGAAAACAGAAACCCCGGCGGCGGATTCGGTGTTAACCGTCAGCCCGACTGAACTGTCTCTCGGCTTCAGTGAAGGGATCGAGCCTGATTTCAGTAAAATTACCCTGACGGATGCCAGCCAGAAAACAGTGAAAACCGGCAAAATGACGCTGGCAGCGAATGACAACACTCAGGCCGTTCTGCCACTTTCCGATGCGTTGAGCGCGGGGAAATACATTGTTTCGTGGAACGTTGTCTCCGTTGATGGTCACAAAACGCACGGTCAGTACAGTTTCACCGTTAAATAAGCGATGAGTCTGACTGCACTGTTTGTTCTGTGCCGCTTCATGCATTTTGCTTCGCTGATGCAAATCTTCGGTCTGAGCGTTTTCTGCTCGTTGCTGACGCCTGCAGGTTTCTCGGCCGTGTTGTTGCGCAAAAACCAGACCCTGATGATCTGCTCCGCCCTGGTTGCGGCGGTCACTTCGGTCGGTATGCTGGCGATTCAGGCTGCGCTGATGGGCAACGGCTGGAGTGATGCGCTGAATCTGAATGTCTGGCTGCTGGTTTTAACCACTGCATTTGGTGAAGTCTGGCGCTGGCATTTATTACTGACGGCCGCGCTGTTGCTGGTGCTTTTGATGGACTGGCTGCCCGCGCGGAATATGCTGGTCTTCCTGTGCTCATGCGGTTTACTGATGAGTCAGGCGTTGGTCGGCCATGCTGCGATGCATGAAGGTCTGCCCGGGCTGGTACAGCGGACGAATCATGTGGTGCACCTGCTCAGCGCGGCCTACTGGTTCGGGTGTTTGCTGCCATTGCTGATCTGTATGGGATATACCCGACAACCTTCGGCAAGACCTTATGCTATTGCCACGCTTATCCGTTTTTCGCTCTGGGGACATGCCGCCGTCGCGCTGGTGATCCTCACCGGTATCATCAACACGGCCATTATTTTACAGCGCTGGCCAACGGATATGACGTCGCTTTACCAGTGTCTTCTGGTGGTCAAAGTGCTCATGGTAGGAATGATGGTGGCTGTCGCTGTGTTTAACCGCTACCGGCTGGTGCCCTTAATGGGTAAAGATCCCGACAGGGCACAACACTATTTTATCATGATGACCTGGCTCGAATGGGGGCTGGCGCTGGGCGTATTGCTGCTGGTGAGTGTGTTTGCCACACTGGCACCGCGCTGAACGGGTTATCTGAATAAGTACCAGGAATTTAATATCACCGAGGAAAAATTATGAGGAAAACACTGCTAGCTTGTGTGCTGCTGACCTTATCTGCCAGCAGCTTTGCGGCACCCCAGTTGGAAACGATCAGCCGTCTGCAATACGGCAAAGCCTGGGCCTTTACCCGTGAAGAAGTCATGCTGCAATGCCGTCCCGGTAATGCGCTGTATGTGATTAACGACAGCACGCTGGCGCAATATCCTCTCAATGACGTGGCGAAAGAGCAGGTAAAAAACCATCAGGTTCAGGCTGTGCCACTGGAGAAAATCTGGCTGGACGACCCGCAGAACCCAGGGCAAAAAATGAGTCTGGCCCCTTTTATTGCCAAAGCTCAGTCGCTTTGCTGAACAGCCGTGCCGACGATAACTGACTGATGTAAATCCCATGTTTTGCGTATGTTGTCACACAATGAAAATAATACATCATTGTTATTATCACTATGTTTCAAACTGGGTGGAAAATAGTCATCTGTCGTCTACTCTTTAAGTTGTACGGCTTAACCGCCTGCATTAATGCCAACTTTTAGCGCACGGCTCTCTCCCAAGAGCCATTTCCCTAGACCGAATATAGGAATCGTATTCGGTCTTTTTTTTGAACATTTCTTAAATCAATAACTTACCGTTAAAACAATCACTTAAACCACTTCCTGTTACCTTCAATGCTGCTCATTTGGACTTTCTGCCGCCACTTTGTCGCCATCCATTTGAGCCAGCGGATTCAGGTGAATAGCGTCTTCCAGGTGATCGGGAGCGAAGTGTGCGTAGCGCATCGTGATGCGGATATCTGAGTGTCCGAGGATGCGTTGCAGCACGATGATATTGCCCATGCTGTTCGCTGGCGGCCATGAGTCGCAGGATTTGTTCCTGGGTCAGCCATGCCATTTCACGTTCCGGTTGATCAAACTCGCGGATATTTTCGGGAGGGGTTGATTGAGTCAGTCGTATACATGCAAGGGTGCAACCGATGGGTTTGTCTAAGCAAATATCTTTTGGAAAGGTTGCGGCGCAAACGGTGAAATTTTTATGCCAGGTTGTTAAGATTAGTCTTAACAGTTTGCTTTCACTATAAGGACTTAATGATGAAGTTTGTTCTGGGATTTGCTGCTTTAGTGCTTCCGTTTGCCGTGAGTGCTGCATTTGTCAACCCTATGGAATTCGATGGTTCCGAAGCGCAAAAACAAGAAGTAATTGAATACATCAAGGCGAGGGTGAAGGCTGATTACTGTGATGGTGCCGTTAATATGTGCCAGCCAACAACGCTTCGTATGATGGAAAAGCAAAATCTGACCGCTTTTAAAAATCTGACCAAAGCCAAAAATAAAGAAATATTAGATAAGGTTATCGGGGATTATTGTGAAGGTGCGGTTAATATGTGCACTTACGCGACTCTGGATATGATGTACAAACAAAATCTGAAAGCCAGCGGTGAGCAACTTAGCTGGTGATCCTGAATGTTAAAAAACCCGCCATTGGCGGGTTTCTTGTTTTAATGCATCTGCAAAGATTGTTGCTGATGTTTATCCGGATGCAACTGAACAGCATGAACGGTGCCAGGTTCAACAATGATGTCCGCAATGGATTCATGCGTTTTGAACGGGCGTGTGCTGCGTGCTGACATTTCGGGCAGTGCATCATAATAATCACCATGTAATCATTTTTAATTAGATTTGATCATTGTGTTTTATGATGAAAAATAGACATGTGAAATTACAGTGATTTACATTGCAACGTAATAATAACAATCCTATAAATAATAACTCTGCTTATTGAATTGGATGTTTTATGACTGTTCTGATTAAAAAATTACTTCCTTCAGAGTGGGAAAGCGCATTCCCGATCATTGCTCAGCTAAGAAATATCACCAAAGACGAATTTTTAAAAAGCGTAAGAGTTCAGACTCTGAATGGGTATGAGCTTGTTGCTGCTGTTCTCGAAGAAAGAATTATCGGTGTGATGGGCATAAGGCCTGTACACACGCTGGCACGAGGTTCTCACCTGCATATTGATGATCTGGTCGTTGATGAACATGAGCGCCATTCGGGAACGGGTAGGTTACTTCTTGATTTCGCTGTCAGTGAGGCTAAAAGCAGGGAGATGAATTTTGTTTTTCTTGATGCAAGGAAAGAAGCAATTCCCTTCTATGAAAGAAATGATTTCATTTTCCACACCTCACCTTCAATGAAAAAGATCCTTTAATTTCCCCTATCCGCAGGCATGTTCAATCCCTGGTCTTACAATGGAATTGAACATACCTGATTGCTCTAACACTCCAGATTCTACGTCGTCACAAATCCACTGCCGCCCAGACTGTGCGTTACCTTGCTGATTATCCACGGCTGCGCGTCGATCACTGACTTAAAGCCCGACACTGCCACCGGCGTCTCAGGAAATAAATCAGCCCGCCCGCGAGCCAGGGAGATCGACAACTCCGCGCTGGAGTTTGTCCCACTTCGCCTGTGCTGCCCGCATGGAGGCCTTTTGCGTGGCGTAGAGGGTAGTGAGGGTAAACGCGTTTTCATCGCTGCCAGCCAGATAATCCCCTTCCTTCGCTTCCGGCGTTTTCTGCACCTTCGCGCTGGTCTTCTTTGCCTTAGCAGTGATGTTTACGATGTTGCCAGAGTTCCAGCTAATAGAATTAGCATTACTGGTAAGAAATATAATTTTGAATGCAATGTCGAAAATATAATCCCAGTTGGCCTAATATTTAAAACAATTATCAGTGAGCGAGTGTTTTTGCATCTGGCATTATTTTAAATACCAGATGATTTAGCAATGAAGAGTTTTATTGCGTCAATTGCATTTGCATTTGCATTTGCATTTGATTGATTCTTTCGAGCATCGCTCTTCCTTGATTATTAAGTCTATCAGTAACATTGATATCAAGAATTAGAATCCCTTTGATAATATCTATAATAACATTTTTCTCATCAATAGGATTGATAAGAGTTTGTACTGTATTTGAAGAGTGAGCTACACTTCCCCTCATCGCGCCGTATCTGTCTAGCAGTTGGATCAGATCATTATAGTCCCCCTCTAATATACCTAAGGGGACAAACATATTTTTAAAGTTTTCTTCTTTTACACCATGATTATTTAACAATACATGCTTGTAAGCGCCATAGGCTTTCTCAGCGGCGGCTAGTGCTATTCCTGAACCATGTTTTTTGATTTGCTGATCAGAAAAGGGTTTGTATTCCTTAACACTGCAGTCAATTTTATCCCAACCGGAATAATGGGACGCAATGATATTTATCACAACGTCACTAGGTGTACCATCTGCTTTCCAACTTAGATACTCATCTTTACTAAGTTTATCTGCTAAATTTTCAAGGTATGCTTCAGTTTCTGCGTGACACAGAAGGCGAAAAGCACGAATCATATCTTGATCAAAAATTATTGTTGGATCTGAAAGGTATTGATCCTCCTGAAGTTTAGTTATTAAAATCTCTTCATTAATAAATTTACTTTCGAGTTCATAAATTCTAGAGATATATGTATTGAAGCTTACTGATGCAAGTTCTAATTTAGGTGTTGATGATATAGTGTCTCTAATTCTAGAATCAGTAATTGGTTGCATTTTAGTCCTTAAACACCGGTATCACAACATCGCCACCTAAATCGCGTAAAATTTCACCCCAACGCACAATTCGATACCGAGTAGCTGGTATTGTTTTAGTCGTTGATTCAATACTATCCATGTATTTTTTGTCTGTACAACACAAGTCTTTAAATGCAGTTAATATTGTCTCCTTCTTGTCTTCTAACGATTTTCTTGCTGCTGGAGAGGTAAAGTAGAAACTCATGGAATCTAAAATCCCCCTATTAAAGCGATTAATAAACTCGCCATTTAAAAACTTCCGGTAAGCATTTTTCCCGAATATCTCCTTAACAAAAGCATGAGATTTTTCAAACTCCTCACAATATTCTGATATTCTTTTTTCAACTTCGCCCCAGTTTTTATTAAAAATTTTACAGACGTTATCAAGGAATTTTTTTAAATCCCCATCATAATCATTCAAAAAGAAATAATATGATATTTCTCTTAATAATATTTCTACATCACGCATTCTAAAGTCTGGAGTTGTTCTATTAAGAATCTCTTGAAGCGCAATGCTCTCAGATGCTATTCGGTCAATATGCAATGTAAAGCTGCCAGGATGTAATGCTTGCCTTAACTCTTGAGGACTTAAGGGTTTACTGCCTGTGTTTAGGCGAAGAAAAACTTCATACAGAAAAGACTCATGGGGGTAATTTTTGATAACAATCGTACGAATTGGCTGGTTTTCTAATTGCGAAATATCTCCAAGAAACTCGGGCGAATCCATCATCGATTTAAAAGTCATACCATTTAACTTTTCTTTTATTTTTAACCCAGTCAATTTAAGGGGGGGAGATGGTTTTTCTCCATCAGGTGTAATATTGGTAAATTTGTATATTGAAAGCAGTCTTTGCTTGCCATCTAAGACAATATACTTCCCTTTTTCATTAGCATTAACTGCCAGAACGATAGGTGGGATGGGGAATCCTAAGACTAAAGATTCAATGAACCGACTTTTCTCTTTTGCAGTCCAAGCATCACGACGCTGAAAGTTTGGGTTTAATTCAATATTACCTTTTCTGATTTGATTTGTTATTGTTTCGGTTGTCCAGTCAGTAGAAAATACAACAGCATTTCCAACCTCTGCTCGTTGTTCTTCTGACCAAGTATTATCATCAACATCTTCTTGCAAGCCTAAATCTTCGTTGAAGATGTTATCGTCAGGGAGGTCAATTTCTTCTTGTTTTACGACGCCTAAAGTGAGTTCCATTAGCTTTGTTCCTTCAGTTCTATTGCCCAGTATTTGAAGTGTATGATCGGTTTACCCCTAAGTAAATCAGGATAAATCGCCAATCTCAAAGATATGTTGAATTTGTCAAAGGCATAAAGAGGATTGCCGCCATAACATCGCCACTTAATATCATTTATTTACCTAATGTATTGATTTATATCTATCTATTTTTTTGTCAATAGTATTCGATATTTTTTACTATTTGATTTATAAAGATAATTTCAGCATCTCCCTAAATCCTAAATCCTAAATCCTAAATCCTAAATCCTAAATCCTAAATCCTAAATCCTAAATCCTAAATCCTAAATCCTAAATCCGGTCTATATCTCCGTCCACTCGGTACCGCGGCTATCAGGATAAACGTTCGTCATTTTCATCGATTTATGCCCCAATAGTTTCTGAGCAAATTCCGCGCCGTATTCCCGCTCGTAAAGCCGGGAAGCAAGACTGCGGGCTTTTGCTCTGTGATACACCGCTTTTTTACTGCGCGCCAGAATGCTTGGGTAATGCTATCCGCTCGAAGCGTGCCGGGCTGCCAGCCGGTTTTTCTGCTGGCAGAACTGAGAATGAACTCAGTATTATTATTCTGCAAACTAAAATTATATATAGGGGATCTGCTGAGTAACAAGAAGAGAATAAATCATAATAATAGTTATCATTCCTATTTCATGGATATCAGTATCATGAAGTGAACTAATGTCTGCTGAAATTTTCAGAATTAAGGTTATGCTAATAATTCTTTTGTATGATTCAGACTATGGGTAAATATGCTAAGAGCTCATTAATGAAATTGCGAGTCTGGAGTATGTTACCCCATGAATATGCTAGTTTTTTTTCGTATTCTTCACACCATGGTGGCATTTTTAATAATGTCGGAAATTATTAACGCTAATCTGACAGAGACCGAAGCAATTGCTGAACATAGTCTTGAAGGGGTTATAACCTGGATGCACATTATTTCAGGATTTGGGCTTATTATATGTGGTTTTCTAATTTCACTGAGGTCTATTTTTATACACATGGTGCGATGGGAGTTTTGCATCTTTTAATTGAAGCATATAAAAATGGTACATCTGACTTAAGTGATTAATTTTTGGTGTGGCAATAATGTAGTTTGCCGTCCATTACAGGGTGAAATAATGAGTAAAAACAAAGCATTGACGCCATCACTTACGCGCTACGCCTGGCTGTCCATTGCCACTGCGATTGCCACCATCGGACTAAAAGGTGTGGCGTGGAAAATGACCGGTTCGGTCGGTCTGCTGTCTGATGCCATCGAATCCGTGGTCAACCTCGCGGGAGCCCTGATGGCGCTCTGGATGCTGACCCTGGCTGCACTTCCGGCCGACGATAAGCACGCATATGGACACGGTAAAGCCGAATATTTTTCGAGCGCTTTTGAGGGGTTCTTGATCCTATTGGCGGCAGCCAGTATTGCCTATACCGCCGTTGATCGTATGTTGGCCCCGCAGCCACTCGACGCGGTTGGTGTCGGACTACTGGTTTCTGTGGTTGCATCCGTTCTTAATTTTGTGACGGCACGAATATTGTTAAGGGCTGGCAAGCAGCACAATTCAATCACGCTTGAGGCAGATGCTCACCACCTGCTGACCGATGTCTGGACGTCGGTCGGGGTCATTTTGGGCGTCGGACTGGTCTATCTGACCGGCTGGTTATGGGTCGATCCGGTTATTGCATTGCTGGTCGCGGCCAACATCGTGTGGACCGGTTATCAGCTCATGAGCCGTTCAGCTGCGGGTCTGATGGACGTCTCGCTACCCGTTGAAGAACTCGAAAAAATCGAGTCGCTGCTGGCGGGATACCGTGAGCAGGGGCTCGGTTTCCATGCGCTGCGCACACGCCAGGCGGGCGGACGCGCGTTTATGACACTGCACATCCTCGTTCCTGGGCTATGGACTGTTCAACATGGTCACGACTGGGCTGAGCGTATAGAGAATGATATCCGCACAGCACTGCCTTTTATCCATATCACCACTCACGTAGAACCCTTGGAAGATCCGGCGTCAATGAACGACCAGGCGCTCGACTGACGCACTCCCTGTTTATTAAACTTATTGATTTTAATAAATTGAATGAGTGTTTGGTTGTTTTTTTGATCATTCTTTAAATCAATAACCTACCTTTAAAACAACCCATTAAACCCCTTCCTGTTACCATAATAAGAAAGGGGAACGTTGCACCCGCGTAAGCATGGCAGCCACTCCCCTTATGTTTCAGCGAACGGAGTAAACTAGAGAAACTGCAGGTTCAGCCCGGCAAAAATCTGCCATCTGGGCTGACCAGGTCCGTGATCTGCCACTGAGCCTTGTGGCTCGATAAAGAAGTTGTAGACGGTTTTTTCCTGCCTGATGACCTGCCCAATCCCAAGCCCCATGGGGACGCTATAACTGTCATTCTGGAAGTTATAAACCCATATAGGTGCTGCGCGAAGATAAGTCCCGCCCCCTAACTGGTAAAAGAGAAATGGCTGGAATGTCCCGAGATGAACATCGTTGCGATCGTCTTTTCCGGCGAAACTGTGCTGCCATGACGCAAGGTAGCCGTATTGAAATTTTGGTGAACTCGCATCAAATAACACGTTGACCAAACCCGCTGACCATTTCTCTGTGCCCAATGAATCATCGCTTGCAGTAGGGGCAGTGATTTGCGGTCCAAAGCCAAAGCTGACAGCAGGATTGCCGGTATCAATCAGCCATGACGCGAAAAGATTAAGATCACCTGTGCCGGTTTTATGGCCGCCAGAGGGAGGTGAAGGGTATGTGTTTACAGGTAAAGAGCCGCGCAGTAGCCAGTGACTTTCACCCAGCGAAAATGGCTGGGCATAACGGAACCAGAACTGGTTGGCATCTTTATCGGTTCCGCTGGCGTCGCCGATATAATAATTCTGCATATTGAATGCAGTCATATTGGCCAGCGGGTTATTCGCCTGCGCAGCGTCCGGCGTATGTTCTTCGGCCGCCAGGACATAACCCGAAACGAAGGGGAAAAGTAAGGGTAATAGTGTGAATATCCGACGCATAAGATCACCTGAATTGAATTCCCCTGCGGCTGTGGTAGAAACACCGCAGGGGTTTTATTTATGGCGTGACGATATTGAACCAGAACTCAAATTTATCCATATAACCCAGCATTTCATCCAGCTTCGCACCGTTGCCGGTCACCTTCACATCGCCTTTATCTTCAGCTTGTTTCAGTGTTACTTCCTTGAGGATAATTTTGTTGAGGGTGTCACGGTTCAGGACAATAGTGGCATCGGCGTCTTTCGCTTCTGCATCGGCTGTATGATTGAGCACACCGTTTTCCAGTTCCAGCTTGTACTTGCCGCCGTCACTGCCCAGATCAACGTTAAACACCGCTTTCGCATTCGCCGCTTTCTCGCCATTGATATGCACACCCAGATAGTCGAAGAACATTTCAGGCGACATGGCTTTTACCGTATCCGCGCTTGCCGTATTCGGCGTTGGCAGTTTCTGCACGCCATTACGTAATTCCTGCGCGCCAGTGAGATAGAAATTACGCCATGGTCCTGATTCGGCCTGATAGCCCAGTTGTTCCAGTGCATCAGCTTCGAGGTTACGCGCAGCCTCATTTTTCGGGTCAGCAAAGACAACTTTACTCACCACCTGTGCTACCCACCGGTAATTCCCTTGATCGTAATCCTCTTTGGCCTTTTTCAGGATGTTATCGGCACCCCCCATATAATCGACAAACTTTTTCGCCGCCTCCTCAGGTGGCAGTTCATCTAATGTTGCCGGGTTGCCGTCAAACCAGCCGAGATAAAGCACATAGGTCGCTTTTACATCGTGGCTGACAGAACCGTAATAACCACGGCTTGCCCAGGTTTTAGCCAGACCGTCCGGGAGTTTAAAGTTTGCGGCTATTTCATCACGTGTCAGGCCGGTATTCGCCAGGCGCAACGTCTGATCATTGATATAGCGATACATATCGCGCTGACTTTTCATCAGGCTGACAACGTTATCTTTACCCCACGTCGGCCAGTGGTGCTGTGCCATGATGATTTCTGCTTTATCACCCCAGCGGTTAATTGCATCGTTAATGTATTTTGACCAGGCGAGGGGGTCGCGAATTTTTGCGCCACGTAACGAGTATGTGTTGTGCAGGGTATGAGTAACATCTTCTGCTGCTTCGATGAGTTTTTTCTCTTCGATATACCACAGCATTTCAGACGGTGCTTCAGAGCCTGGCGCCATCATGAAATCGTAAGTCAGGCCATCAATCGTCTCTTTCTGTCCTGTCTTGTTGATGTAGTTGGTTGGAGCAATTAACGTTACTGTTCCCGCCGATGTCGTGGTACCCAGACCCGCACCCACCTGGCCTTTCGCATCCGGTTTCAGCAGGTTACCGTACATGTAACTGGCTCGGCGGCTCATGACATTACCCGCCATGATATTCTCGGAGACCGCTTCATCCATAAATCCGGCAGGCGCATAAATTTTTACCTTACCGGATTTCACATCAGCCTCGTCGACGACACCACGGACGCCGCCATAATGATCAACATGGCTATGGGTATATATCACCGCGACGACAGGTTTTTGCCCGCGATTTTTATAGTACAAATCCATACCCACTTTCGCGGTTTCTGCCGATACCAGCGGGTCAACCACCGTAATCCCTTCTTTACCCTCGATAATTGTCATGTTTGAAAGATCAATATTGCGGATCTGATAAACCCCGTCGGTAACTTCAAAGAGACCGCTGATATTAATTAATTGTGACTGTCGCCAAAGGCTTGGGTTGACGCTTTCAGGAGCCTTATCGCCTTCTTTGATGAAGGCATATTTCTGAGGATCCCAGACAATATTCCCCTGGGAACCTTTGATCACCTCTGCTGGTATTGCAGCAATGAATCCTTTATGTGCGTTGGTAAAGTCGGTGTTGTCGGAGAAAGGAAGCTGATTATAAAGTGCGTCATTGACCTGTTTGGTCGCCGCCGTAGCATCCTTTGGCGCTTCCTGGGCAAATAGCGGTGTGAGGCTGGTTGATGAAAGTAACCCTGCCAGAGCAAGGCTTTTGACTATCAATTTAAGCTTCATTGCTTATCCTTAAAAATAATCACCCCACCAGGTGGGCATATTCATTAATCCGCATGCGATATACCTCACCCGGGGTATAACGACTGTGGATTAATCTTTTCATGACTCATTTTAAGGATAATCGTGATGTTACATTACGCAATGTTTGAACATAGAAAAACACACAACTTATTGGATTCAAGTGCTTTTTTAAGTAAAATATAAGCTGTGACTATTTTTAATTTCATTTAATTCAGTTTTTATTTCTGTTTCCGGTCATCGCTCTCTGTCCTCCCGGGGGACAGGTCTGACAGTAAAACTTCCCGATTCAACGCCGTCACATTGCCCCACAAGAATGACGAACCAGCCCTTCCCATTCATGCCGGGAAGGGCTGGAATATCAGAACTTCGTCCAGCCGCCATCTTCTGTGGTTAAGACTCTGCTATTTTTTTGTGTTTTATTTTTGGGAAGAAGACTCGCTGAAGAAAGGGGAGCCCTGCCTTCGATTTTAAACACCGAGACAATTTCTGTGAGCTGACGTGCCTGCTCTTCAAGTGAGGCGGCGGCGGCGGCTGATTCCTGCACCAGTGCGGCATTTTGCTGCGTAACACTATCCATTTGCACGACTGCTATACCGATTTGGTTTATTCCTTTGCTTTGTTCAGTCGATGCAGCCGCTATCTCGCTCATGATGTCATTTACACGGCTGACAGAGCTGACGATTTTCTCCATGGCTCCCCCGGCCTGGGTCACTTGTTCTGACCCGGACTGAATGTTCTCAACCGATTCATTAATGAGCACACCAATCTCTTTTGCGGCCTGTCCACTGCGCTGCGCCAGATTTCTTACTTCGCTTGCAACGACGGCGAATCCCCGACCTTGCTCTCCGGCTCGTGCTGCTTCAACAGCGGCATTAAGAGCAAGAATGTTGGTCTGGAAGGCTATACCATTAATAACACTGATTATTTCTACGATTTTATGCGAGCTGGCGTTAATTTTTACCATGGTAGATATGACGTCGTTCACAATAACACCGCCTTGGTTTGCCTCCTGAGTTGCCTGTTCTGCCAGTGTGCTGGCCTGACTCGCATTATCTGCATTATGTCGAACGGTTGAACTCAGTTGTTCCATGCTTGCGGCTGTCTCTTCAAGTGCAGATGCCTGTTCTTCCGTCCTGGAGGAAAGGTCGGTATTCCCGGTGGAGATTTCACTGGAGCCTTTATAAATTGAATCAGCGCTGTTTCGGATGTCGTATACTGTTTTTGCCCAGTTATCCTGCATCTTGTTGATATAAGGTATTAATTGTCCAACGCAGTTTTTACCCTGGAAAGCAATTTTGCTGTCAAGTATGCCGGTTGCCAATGATTCAAGGTGAGCTTTCACTTTGTTTAATGGTTTAACAAGAAAGTTTGCCAGATAACGATCGCTCAAAAGCATAATGACAACGCTGAGGGCCATAGCACCTATAAGTATATATTGGCACCATGCAACCCACTGGGTAATTCTGTGATTCGCTTCAGCGTTAAGAGAGGTAATTTTGTCATTATATTTTTCTATGGCTGCACTAAAGTTACGTCTAAGCGGAAGATATTTATCATTTTTTAAAGACGCGAACAGACTTGTATTTTTCACTGCTGCTGATTCATACATGGGGAATACAGCACTGTTGAAAAGAGTAAAGGAACTGTTATAGATATCGTCCACGGTGTTGGAGTCTAAATTCCCATGATCAATATTTTTAAATTGATCTAACCCTTTTTTAAGACTTTCTAATTCAATCAACGTGGCTTTTATTTCAATATCATAAATGCCGTTATTGTTTTTTTCTAACCCAGCTATAGCGCGTTCCAGTGCTGTTACTGCACGGTAATACTGTGCATTGGCACCATTGATGATGTCACCGTTTTGCTGTTGAACATTGGTGAAGTTCAGTTCACTTTTTAACTGATTAAGTGAGTATAAAGCGAAACCTGATACTCCGGCCCATAAAAGTGAAAAAGTGATGAGAATGGTTATTAATACTGTTCGTATTTTAATATCTCTTATAAATCTCACTTTAGAATCCTCATGTATTTAAACGATAAATTCGCCCTCAACAGGCTTCGGATTTTTTTTATAATTTATAAAACAGCTGAGCCAGCTTTTTTATATTTCATTGATCTCACTATCGGCATCAAAATTTATATCTTGAGCTGTTTTTTGATTTATAAAAGTGAAAAGTATTTGGAGAGTCTTTCGTGTTGAAAAGTATAGATATTACTTAATGATAGGGAAATACTAATATGCATCCTAATTACCAGTCCTTTAAGTGTTTCAGTCAGATTTAAATGGGTAGCAGAATTACCGACCGTTAATTGTGTGGATAAAATTAATACACATTAAATTATGACTGAACGTAGAGTACGTGAATCAGCGGGGGAATATGGCACCTTCGTTGTACTGCTGGATTTTTTAACCAATTGATTTTTCATGATTAAAGTAAAAACTCTGTCCCATATTGCCTGAGTATCTGCCGTCATATTCCTCATCAACAATGGAAATGAAACTTTCCGCCAACGTTTTGAACTTGATAGTTAAAGCGTTTCATTCTCATTTGCAGCCAGATAAATAGCGTTGTAACTTTGAGGTTCCGCCACAACGATAAGGAAAGGAAAATGAAAGCTGCTGTTGTGAATAAAGACCACTCTGTGGACGTCGTGGAGAAGACTCTGCGTGACCTGGAACATGGTGAGGCACTTTTGGAAATGGAGTGCTGTGGTGTATGTCATACGGATTTGCATGTCAAAAACGGTGATTTCGGTGACAAAACCGGCGTAATCCTCGGGCACGAAGGGATCGGTATTGATGTTAATGATCAGCAACTGGAGTTTGCCGCCGACATGGGTGCTGACCTGACCATTAATATGCGGAAAGACGATGCAGCAAAAATTATTCAGGAGAAAGTCGGTGGCGCTCATGCTGCGGTGGTAACAGCAACGGCGAAATCCGCTTTTAACTCCGCAGTGGATGCGATGCGCGCTGGCGGTCGTATTGTCGCCGTGGGTTTACCGCCGGAATCCATGAGCCTGAATATTCCTCGTCTGGTGCTTGACGGCATTCAGGTCGTCGGTTCACTGGTCGGTACCCGTGAAGATCTGGCTGAGGCTTTCCAGTTTGCCGCTGAAGGTAAAGTGGTGCCGAAAGTCACAAAGCGTCCGCTGGGCGATATCAATGCGATCTTCCAGGAAATGGAACAAGGCAAAATTAAAGGTAGAATGGTGATCGACTTTACGCATAAGTAAGGTTTTCAGGGTGTCGGGTGGCGCGGCTTAGCATCTTTTGCTGCGTCACTCATGACTTCCGTGCGAGATAGCCGATAAAAAAAAGCCCGCTCGGGGCGGGCTGAAAGGGGTAATGCGAGGGTCTTACACACTATGAAGGACAGTTCACAGTGGACACAGGAGAAGAAACATCGTCTTCGGATATAAAAGTAACAAACTCAATGTCTATTTATGTCAAAGCTAAGTAAGTTTATTTCCCGACTTGTAACCCCGTCAGATCACTATTTACTCAGGCGCTATACTCAAAATATTCCGCGTGAAAAACAATGTACTGCTAAACCTAAGTGGTGCTAAAGGAACACTATGCGATATTGGGTTAGCTTCATTGTGATTATTGGCATCGCCTGGTTCAGTGGCCCGTGGATAAGCCGTCATGTGCCTTCTGAATATAATCCTTTCACACCGATAACTATTAATGACCCGCCGAATCTGATCACCCGCTACAAATTAAGGAAGCTGGATAACAATCCTCAGGAATGTCTGGCTGTGCTTGAACGGGCTCAGCAAGAGGGGATGATTGAGTTTAACAGCGCCGGAAATATGGGCGGGAAATGTCCGCTGACTCATTCTGTACGCGTTCGCGGATTTGGTGATGTTTCATTGAGTTCGAGTTATCTGGCGAGCTGTCGCCTTGCACTGAGCAGCGCAATGTTTGTCGCGCAGGTTGCGAAACCGCTGGCCACTCGGGAATTAGGTTCGCCGCTGGTGCGTATTGATCATCTGGGCAGTTATGCCTGCAGGAACGTCTATAACAAGCCCGACGCCCGGCTAAGTGAACACGCTACGGCGCAAGCGCTGGATATTGCCGGTTTCTCGCTGGCTGACGGGCGCCATCTTACGGTGCTGAAACAATGGCCTCAGCCCGGCGCAGAAGGAGAGTATGTGCGGACATTATTTTCAGAGAGCTGCCCGTATTTTGGCAATTCCATCGGGCCGGAATACAACGCAGCGCATGCCAATCACTTCCACCTCGGCATGCGCTGGTTCGGTTTTTGCCGTTAATCGACTAAATAGCGCTCCACCAGACGCGTCCAGTAGGCGGTGCCAAAGCTCAGGCTTTCATCATTAAAGTTGTAGGCCGGATTATGCAGCACCGCGCTGTCTCCGTTGCCCAGACGCAGGAAGCAGCCGGGCTTCTGCTGCAGGAAATACGCAAAGTCTTCACTGCCAGAAATAGGCGGAAGATTATCGACCACGTTTTCTTCACCCAGCAGTTCTTTTGCCACTTCCACAGCAAATGCCGTTTCCTGATCGTGATTCACCAGTACCGGATATCCGGGAACATATTCAATTTCAGCACGGGCACCGTAACCGGCAGCGTGATTCTCTGCCAGAGTGCGGATACGTTGCTCAAGCGTTTTGCGGACTTCGGGATCGAAGGAGCGAACACTCATTTCAAGGCGTGCAGTTTCAGGGATGACATTCGCCGCATGCCCTGAATGTAATGAACCGATGGTGACAACCGCTGTGTCATTAGGGTCGATATTGCGCGAAATAACAGACTGCAGGGCGATGACCAGACTGCTGGCAACCAGTATAGGATCTACGGTCATATGCGGGCGGGCTGCATGTCCGCCTTTACCATGAATAGTGATGTTGACCGTGTCGCAGGCTGCCATAAACGGGCCAGAACGGAACATCATTTTGCCGACCGGATAGCCGGGATGATTATGCAGCCCGTAGACGGCATCACAGGGGAATCGTTCAAACAACTGTTCGGCCAGCATGCGCTCCGCACCGCTGTTAAACCCAATTTCTTCAGCGGGCTGGAAAATAAGATGCACGGTGCCGGAAAAGTTTTTGCTGCGTGCAAGCTGTTCAGCGGCACCCAGCAACATCGTCGTATGGCCGTCGTGGCCGCAGGCATGCATTTTTCCAGGAAACTGGCTGGAGTAGCTCAAGTCTGTTCGTTCGGTGATGGGCAGGGCATCCATATCTGCGCGGATGCCAATGCTGCGTGACCCGTTTCCATACTTCATTGAGCCGACGACGCCGTATCCGCCCACGGCGGTAGTCACCTGATAGCCTAGAGATTCGAGTTTTTCAGCGACCAGTGCTGCGGTTGCAGATTCTTCATTGGAAAGTTCAGGGTGTTGGTGCAGGTGTTGGCGAACCTGGCGCAATTGCGGAACGAGATCCGCTACGTCAGCGATGGTGCAAAGTGATTTATTATTCATTATAAGGATCTGTTTTTTGCCTGAAAGAAATCCGGCCAATATGACCGGTGCCATGTCATTACCTTTGACAGAATGCAATGTGAAATCCGGACTGGCAATACATAAATCAGGCAAAAAAAGGACTTTTGAAAATTATGGAATGTTCAATTCAATAACGGTATGTAATTGATGTGACAGACTAAAGTTTTTTCCGCGACGTTACGCAATTCAACATTTTGCTGCTGGATGGTGTCAGCGGTTAACTGTACCGTTGTGATGCAGACCGGGCTGACTGGTAATTCATGAAATATCAGGCAAATGGTTTTCCATCCGCCTGATAAAGGTCTCAGATAAAGCAGCAGAATCGAGGAGGTAATAGCGGGTTTCAAGCGGGCATATAACTTATTGAGTGCTCCAGTGAGTCACACTGGGAATCGATAAGAACATTCCAGATACCTTTATAAGGGATCCCCACATAAGCCGTATTTTGATCATTAACCGTCAAAATATCGCCGAAACCTGAGTGACGTCCTTTTCGCTCAACATCATTTTCACACATCAGATGAATGTGACATTTTTCTGAACAACGTATGACGACGGTGTCGCCACCAAACAGACTCAATCTGGCTCGAACGATAGGCATGACTTCCCCCAATAAGATAAAACACCTGAAATACGCTGTAACCGAACACTGCCAGGTTTGACGCCACCCGGACCGGGAGTGATATTGGTCACACAACGCTCTGGAATCTATAAAACCAGACAAAAGAGGGGGAAATAATGACCTTAATCAAGAGTTGTAATAATCTTCCGAAGATTAATTGTTAGCCACTCAAACACATGTAAATGAAAATGATCTAATTTCTAGTAAGGAGGTTGGAATGTTGCTGTCAGGTTATCGGCGGGTGAGTAATGCAGGTGAGCGGTAACACACAGGGCGTCTCTTTCCGGGAATTGATAATATGTATTCATTCGTTACAGAGTAATAAAATAGCTGCTTTTTCTTTCACAAGCTGACACCCTATAGGCGTATGGCATGTGCGCTCGCTTTAAATTGATTATTATCGGTTTTTTTACCGTCTCACGCGCCCATTCTGCGGGTGATGAAAAAAATGCGGGCGCTACACTTTCTAATTTTATCCAGTTATAAGGGCATCGGATGAATTGCTCCGAAAAATTCAAATATGTCAGAAACTTCAGTGCGTTATCCCTGGTTCTGAATGCTTTTTTTAGCCTGCCGGTACATGCGGATGACGCACTGTTACGGGCGTGTAGCAATGCAAAAACGGCCAAGGATTGCCAGTTGCCTTTCCAGCAAGGGCTTTCCCCTGTGCAGGTCGGGTTATCCCGCGAACCGTTGTGGGGGTACGTGGATACCACAGGGCATATGGTGATCAAGCCTGATTTCAGTGAAGCCCGGGGTTTTGTGAACGACCTGGCTGCTGCGAAAAAAGGCGATAAATTCGGCTATATCGATAAGAAAGGCCACTGGGTTATTGAACCTAAATTTACGCGGGCAACCGATTTCAATGCACAAGGCACCGCGCTGGTCGTGACCGATAACCGTCTGGTACTGATTGATCGCAAAGGTGCAGTGATAAAAACGCTGCCGTTTGCCGTTTCTCTCGACAGCCAGGGATTTGTGCGCGGTCAGGCATTGGCAAGTGTGCAAACGCAAGTTTCGCCTGCCTTGTGGAATGCCTCCACAAATCGTTCCCTTTCTCTGCCTGATGATGTCATCGCACTGGATTTGCCTCAGTCCGGGCTGATTCCAGCTAAAAAGCGTGATTCTGCGCAAGACGGTTACTGGGGATATCTCGATGAAAATGGTGACTGGGCGATTGACCCGATGATCCTGAAAACCCGCGACGAGCCGCAATTTAGTGGTGATGTCGTTGCGGTGAAAACCAAAAACGTCTGGATGTTCGTTGACCGGCAGGGTGTTTCGTTAAATAAAGAGCAATATAAATCTGTACGTCCGCTGGCTTCAGGTAGCTGGCTGGTTACAGCTGCGGATAGCAGCAAACAGTTGCTCAACAATAAGCTGGAAAAAGTGCAGGATATTCCTGCAGATCAATCTGAAAACATCCTCGACTGGGGTAAAGCTACGCTGGGAACGGGCAGTAAAGGCATTGTGATTATCGGTGCTGATAATCAGGTTGCTTCGCTGAAAGTGAATAAGCCGCAAGTTCTGCAACAGGGCAACCGTCTTTGGGTGATGCAAACTGAGGGGAAAACGCCTCAGGTCGTGCAGATCTATGACAATAACGGCGTAGCACTTCTTAATGACGCCACGCTGACGGCGCTGAAAGACTATCAGTTAAGACTATTGGGCACGACGCCGATGACCGATGACATCAATACTTTGGCGCAAGCAACTACAGATACGGCGCAAAGCCTGCCATGGGCTGTTCTGACGCCTGTTGATGCGACAAAACCTCCGGCAATCCTCACCTCCCAGGGGAATGTGCTTTCCGATCCTCAGTGGGCATCGGTTGAAGGAGAGGCTTCTCAGGCTCCGTTGATCATCCATACTGAAAACAAAAAAGTTGGCGCGATCGATGCGGCAGGGAAATGGGTTATCCAGCCAGTCTTTACGCAAATCACCCCGTTTAACGGCGACTATACCTGGGCCACTGACAACGCTGGCAATACAGACGTTAAGCTCCTTATTGATCGCAGCGGTAACGCGATAGACGTTCCGGCAAATATTCAGCAAAGCGCTCAGCGTTTGTCATCCAGACTGCTGTTTTATACCGGGGGCGAAAAAGATGCCCAACGCTGGGGCTTATGGGACATTGCGAGTAAAAGCAATAAAGCTGCACCTCAGTTTATTCAGATTGATTCCTTCAATGACGGTTATGCCCTGGCGCAGACAGATACGGGCTGGGGCGTGATCAGAACCGACGGCAGTTGGGCGATTGCGCCTGATGCGGGCCGTAGCGGTAAATTCCAGTATATCGGGCAGGGTGCTTTTACGCTTTCTGATAACGATCAGCCCGGTGAGCGTGGTGCGCTTGCCAGCCATTACAGCCTCTACAGCGCTGAAAACGGTCAGGCTTTAGCCACAGATTTGCTCTCAAGGCCGCAGCCTGTGGGCCGCAACCACTGGCTGGTTCAACCTTCCGAAGGTGGTGTTGCATTGCTCGACAGCGCAGGGCGTTTCCCTGTCAGCAAGGCAATTACTGCATCTTCAAGTTCTGTTGATGGCGACTGGGTTATGCTCAGTTTTTCCCCTCATTTTGGGGCGATTAACAGTCAGGGCGACTGGCAAGTCCCACCACTTTATACCGCTGAATTCAATTTCATCCCGCCTCTTAATCTGAGCCGCGCGGTCAGTGATGGCCGCGTCACATTGATTAATGATCATGGCGCGGTTCCGTTAGACGGTTTTGAACAGGCCCAGGCATTGAACTCGATGGCGCGGTTGGTCATGAATGACGATCTTACAGGCGAAACTGTGTTGTATGACAACGACGGCAATGAGATTCAGCGCTTCGCCGGACTCGACAGCCTGCAGGCGGATAAAGCCAATTCTGGCGTCATCCCTCTGCGTGATAGCAAGGGCCTGTATGGTTTTGTTGATCAGCAAGGCAAGAAACTGATCGGTTCTTACTTTGATCAGGTTGGTGCAATGAGCAATAATTTTGCTACCGCCATGAAGAAATCGACCTATGGCAATTTGCTAGGTTACATCAATACCACAGGGCGTTTCGCTATTTTGCCTAAGTTCGATTGGGCAAATGATTTCAGCGAGAAACATGCCTGGGCAGGGGGTAAAGGTGTGGTCAGTTTGCTAAACGGTGATGGCGCTGTTCAGGCGAAAATTCAGGTGCGCTGTAATCAGCGTGTCATTGTGGATGCTAAGGGGGCTTATCTCTGGCCAGCCAAGGCTCCTGCATGCGGTACCGGAGGTAATTAATGATTGTCAGCAAACCTTCAAGGCTAAGAAATGCACTCCGTTGTGCTCTGAATACCAGCAGTACACTGGCCTTATTGACGCTGACATCCGCTGCAATCGCGGCAGAGCCCGACAGTTGCTTTGCGCCGTTATCTGCGGCGCAGGCGGATGCACAAAGGCATAATGCATTGCCTGTGGTTCAGAATTTATGTATCCGTGATGTCCATGAAGGCCGTGCAGCAGTGCTTTTGCCTGCTGCAGATGCAAATGGCGAGCGTTGGGGCTTTTTAGACAATCAGGGGCAACTGGTCATTAAACCTGTTTTTGAAAAAGTCGGTGACTATCATTTTGGTGCCGCCGCTGCCATGCAACAGGGCAAGTGGGGATTCATCGATCTGACAGGAAACTGGATGATTCCGCCGGCCTTTGATCGCGTCCAGCCCTTTACCGAATCCGGGTTGGCCGTGGTGACGGCGGGAGGTAAACCACAAATTATTGACCACAAAGGTGCCCAGGTCGGTAAAGCGCTGGATGAATTAGTGGATGACGCCACTCTGAGTGACGGCATTCCGGCCCGCCTGAGTCTGACGTTTAACAGCGTTCTGCTTTCCCCTGATGGTGTCCGTCATGTGGCTACCGACAAAATGGAAGTGGTTGAACCGTTTGGCCCGAAAGATCTCTTTATCGCTTTTGATGCCAGCAAAGGTTACGGCATCATTGATGGCAATCTTACCTGGCGCGTTCTGCCGCAATACACCGCAATCACCCTTGATCCGCAAAACTCTTCTGTTGCCCTGGCGAAAAATGCGGAAGGAATTACCTTAATTCGCACCGACGGTGTGCCGGACGAACAGAAGTACTTGTCGGTCAGTGAAGAAACTGGCGCTTTCTGGCTGGCAAAAACCCCTGAAGGGATCAAATTACTTGATAATTCCGCAGTGGTTATCGCCACCTTTAGCGAAGCCGAGGCCTCTTCGCTTCGTGTCTCCGGTGATTACGTGTTGAATCCCGTCACCAAAGACGCTCTTACATTGTATGTACCGGGACGTAAACAACCTCTTTTGTTGCCTGCGGGCAGTGAGCCCTGGGAGCACAGTACGGGTGAATATCTGATCACTACCAAAGGTGACCCGAAAAAGGTTAACGCGATTGTTGCACCTTCTGGCGGTATCATCGGAGGCTCACAGAATGTGGGCTGGCTGGCGCAAATCAACAGCGCAGAAGTGATCAACAACCGTTTATGGCTGCGCAACGAACAGGGTGATGTCGTCAATGTTGTTGATGCATCAGGAAAGGCGTTACTGAATCAGAAGAATAGCAGCGCCCTTGATGGCAGCCGGATTGAACCTCTCTATGTCAGAAATGATGTTACTTCTGCACAATCGCCACTCGCACTGATTCGTCCTGAATCCGGAAGCGGTAAAAACGGTGCCGGTTTCCTGCGCCCGGATGGTTCACTTCAGCTCGACAGCAAATGGCAGGATATTCAATCTGCTGACGCAGACGGTAATATCGAACAGTTTATTGTCAGAACGGCTGAGGGAACCGGTGTTGTCGATGCTCAGGGGAAAATTGTTATCCCGCTGACCGAAGACAATATTTCGCCCTTTGTTCATGGCTACGCGCTTGATTATCTGGACGGCAAGCTGACCGCACTGGATCACGCGGGTAAGCATTATGATTTGCCCAACGTATTCGAGATTGAGTCTGTGGGTAACGGCTGGTTCCGTTTTCGCGAAACCGCTGCCGAAGGCGCGCTGTGGGGCATCTTTGATGTCAACACACAGAAAACGGTTGTTCAGCCCTCTTATCAGGATTTGGGTGACTACGCCGATGGTCTGGCGGCGTTCAGAGCGCCGGGAGGCTTATGGGGCATTGTGGACGGTCAGGGTAAAATCATTGTTGAAGCGAAGTATGCTAAAGCAAAACGTATCAATTCTGCGCTCTGGCTGCTGACGCAACCGGCCGCTCCTGACCAAGCCGAATCCAGTGTGATTGCTGAAATCATTGGCAATGATGCGAAAGCGAGAGTCGCAGCAACGGCGGGGTTATCAGTCACTCAGTTCAGTGATGGACGCATTCTTGCCACCTCTGTCGCAGGGCAGTCCTGGCTTTTGGATCCCCAAGGCAACATTGAACTGCACGAACAGCAAACCCGTATTAGCGCGCTGGGCGATTGGGTAAAATTATCCCGTAAGCCGCAGGAAGGTTATCTTTCTGCGCAAGGAGAATGGCAAATTCAGCCCGTAGCGGAAGCCCAAAGTTCTGCTTTTGTGCAGGGCCGTGCTTTGCGTTCGACGCCGGCAGGGTATGAGCTGCTCGATGATAAAGGTGTGCGGGTTGCGGCTATGCCCGAGGGCAGGTGGACAATGCCGTCAGCCAGCACGTGGTCTGTCTCTAACGACCCGCAGGATGGTACGCCAGCGACCCGTTATGTCGACAACACCGGTAAATTAGTACTGACGGTACAGGGGAATGCCAGCCTGATGGTGAATGATCATGCTGTACTGACACGCGCAGACGGCATGAAAACCTGGATAAACGGCCAGGGTAAACAAGCTGAGGGCATTGCTTATGCCGACTTAGGTTTGCCTGTGGATGGCCTGGCATTCGCCAAAACGAACAATAATTACGGTTTTGTCGATGTACAGGGTAACTTTGCCATTGCACCGCTATTCAGTGCCGTCTCACCGTTTGACAGCGGCGTTGCCGTCGTTTCAACGCCTGTGATGTCAATGATGATTGATAAAACGGGTAAACCGCTTGCAAGGATCGATAAGGAATGCGGCATTGCCGTTTTATACGGCGCTGGCAGCGCAAGACAGTGGCCGGTAGCGATGCCGGATAACTGCAAACCGTAGAACGCATTTCTGGCTTTTAAAACCCGCTACGGCGGGTTTTTTTGTGCTAATGTTTAACTGTCATAGTAGTGAACTATCTCAATTGAAAGGATAAATTATGATTCCGCAGATCCCACTTAAATACAGGGATGCAGAGCGCTGGTCGTTTGGTGATACCGAGTCGTCAGCAGACGAACTGGCTAAACGTGTTATTGCAGGCACAAAAACCGCCACCTGTTCAAACCTGGATGATGACCCGGAACCAGAACCTGGCGAAATCTTTGTGGTGGTCGATGGTCGCAATAATCCGGTGTGTGCCGTACAACTGACCGAAGTGAAACAAGTTCCCTTTGATCAGGTGACAGAGCAACATGCCTGGGAAGAAGGTGAAGGTGACCGCACGCTGGCTTACTGGCGCGCTGAGCATCAGCGTTTCTTCGAAGAGTACGAGATGTTTGAACCCACTATGCCATTGTTACTGATGAAGTTCCGGATGATAGAAAAGTTCTAAATATCTGAGGGGCCTGATAAGGAAAATCAGGCCTTAAATCTCGCCAGCCAGCTATATGATCAACCTGATGTTGTCGATCTGCCGTTCAGGAATATGTCATGTCAGTGAATTCAGTAAATCAACGCGCTTTTGCAACCCTTTCAGGAATACCTTATTTCAGCCAGTGGGAAGACCCTGACTGTGCTGCCGGAATTATTGCCGGTGAACTCGAACTGAGTGATATCAAACTATGGGCCCAGTCTGGCGCATCAACCCAGCAGGAATTTATTGAGTGGGCAAACCATGTTTGTGGGATGTGTTGCCTGAAAATGGTGCTGGCGGCGGTTTCCGGAAAAGTGGTGCCTGTTCTTAATCTGACTCAGCGCAGTCTGCCATATGGCGCGTATGTTCGTGATGGCGACAACATTAAGGGGTTGATTTATGCACCTTTTGTTGAGTATGTTCGCCAGGAGTTGGGGATGACCGCAGTAGTTAAAGTGGGAATTGCTGCTGAGGATATTGCTGCACAAATGGTAGATCACCGGTTCTTCATTGCCTCGGTGCATCCGTCGGTTCGTATTCCGGAGACTGTTCCGCCGCGTAAAGGCGGGCATCTGGTGCTGGTGACGCGTGCCGACAGGGAGTTTGTGACCTTTCATAATCCTTCCGGTCATGATATTTCCACACAACAGGATGTCACGTTACCGGTGAAAGTCTTCGCCCGCTTTTTTGCCGGACGGGGTATTTCGTTGGTTGAAAACGCTGAGTGAACGCAAGCGGCATGGCGAACATCATCCCGTTCGCCATGCTGTATCACTCCAGTCGCATTATCCACTCATCTTTCTGTTCGTCATACTTCTCCTTGTACAACACAGAGTGACGACCATCGACCACTGCCGGGACACTGGTGTGATCATCCCAGGCATCAAGTTGCATACACAAATCAGGATCTGATTTGCACGGGATGTGCACTTTATCGCCGCCTTTTGCTTCAGGCGTTGAGAGATGCGCATCGTCAATTTCGTAGCTACCAATTCTTATGCTCGATTTTCCCATCAGGTACCCCTTGCCAGAGTGACGCGAGTAATTTCAACAACATCAGGTATGACCAGTTGGCCGCCCTTATATGAGGATAGACGACAGCACAAAAAGTGCCACCTGAATTTTACTGCTGCATAAAACAGGCAAAAAAAAGAGGAGGGGAAGGTGAACCAGCCGCGCGGCAGATAGCGCACGACTGTACAGAGGATTAAAGTTTATTGAATCTTACCGAGACGGGCATGGCATTAATCTGATTGCGACCGTTGTTTTTTGAGAGGTACAGCGCTTCATCAGCGGCACTCACAATATCCGACTGATCCTCAATGTCCGGATCCTGATCTGGCATATAGGTCGCAATCCCCTGGCTGATGGTGACGCGATTAAATTCACTGAAGCTGTGTTTGATGCCCAGCACTTCAATGGATTCCATAATATGCTGCGCCACAATCCACGCCCCTTTCAAATCCGTATCCGGCAGAATCGCGGCAAATTCTTCGCCGCCAAAACGTGTCACGACATCGGTGCTGCGTTTGAGTGATTTTCGTAATGTACGCGCGACCAGACGCAGACAGGCGTCACCGGAAAGATGGCCGTAGTGATCGTTAAAATGTTTGAAGTAATCGATGTCGATCATCACCACGGTCAGTGGCGTGCGGTTACGCTTGGCACGCATATATTCATGGCTGAGCACTTTTTTAAATTCACGGCGGTTCGGCAATTTGGTCAGCGAGTCCGTGCGCGCCTGAATTTCCAGACGGCGGTTAGCTTTGACCAGTTTCAGTTCCAGCAACTTACGTTCATGCACATCTTCGGCGGTGCCATACCAGCGCTGAATGGAGCCGTCAGCGGCATAGCTCGCTGCGGCACGAATACGCATCCAGTTCCAGCCGCGGTCTACGTGGCAGAAACGAACTTCAATATCCAGGGGGGCGCCGGTCTTCAGGCAATGTTCCCAGGTTTGTACGGCAGCACGACGGTCTTCCACATGCATACTCTGGATCCACTTATCTGCCAGAATATCCTGTCGCGTCATGCCGGTAATCCGCTGGAAGCGCGAGCTGACGTCGTTGAGCAGGCCGCGTGGATCGGCTGTCCACGGGATTTGCGGGTTCAGCTCAACCATATTGCGGTAATGCTCCTGGCTTTCACGCAGTGCTCTTTCCATACGTTTGAGGCTGGTAATGTCGGTCATCGCGACGGAAAGGCCATTAAGCTGATTCTGCGTATCACAGGCGGCTTTGATACGTACAAAGAAAACCTGATTCTTACCGGGAACGGAAAATTCGCGGTCCGGCGTGGTTTCATTCCGCTTCGCAAGTTCAAGTGCATTATTGAGCAACGGAGAAAGACCGGGCAGAAACACGCCGACTTTACGACCAATCGCTTCGTAAGGTTGTAAACCGATAATATTCGCCATGGCATCGTTTACGGTGACGTAGCGCATTTGCAGGTCGATAAAACACAGGCCGACCGGCGCATTGGAATAAATGGTTTCAAGCTGGAAGAGGCGCTGACCCGGAGCCTGATCAAGGCTGGTCAGGTTACGATCGATCCCCCGATAACCCCGGAAATTACCTTCGTTGTCAAACAGCGGAACACCGCTGGTTTCAAGAATGACTTCCGTCCCGTCAGGGCGAATATTACGGTTCAGCAAACCGCCGAATGGCGCGCGTCGTTCGACGATAGCAGCAAACTGCTCGCCAACCCGTTTGGCTTCATCAGGTGGCATGAAGTCAAAAGGCGTTTTGCCTAATACTTTTTCAGGTGGAACACCGAGAAACTCGATGCATTTATTGGAAGAGAAAACATAACGCCCCTGCGTATCGACTTCCCAGATCCAGTCAGAATTGTTATCGATGATATCCCGCAGGCTGGCCATTTGCTGTAATAGCAGCCCATCTGCTGATTCGAGTTTCATTTCATCCGACATGACACTTCTCCGACTGGCAGGTCTTTACTCAACATCAGGCATTAAGATTTATATCTGAAAATGATATATCACTAGCAATGTTATCTTGATGGCAATAATACATGTCACGGTAGGATTATTCCTACTTATAATTCAATAAATCTTTCTTGATAATATAAATAATTATCTACTATATTCGGCATAAAATGTTGCCTAAGTAAGGGTTCCATACACTTTGTCACCCCTATTTCACCTAAACACGACGTTGTACAGAATTCGCCAAAATGCTTGTCAGGATGAGTTTTTAATCGTTAAAGATAATGATTAGGTAGAATATTCTGCGCCATCACGATGATCTTATGGCACAGAAGTTTGCAAAAAGTTTAAATTAATTAATCGTTCGATAAGGTCTGCGGACGAACCGCGCCATCCCTGACCAGCTCACGCGGCAAACTATTTTTAATCCGGCTTCCGATTCGTTTCGCTAATCCCAACGGCTGGCCGAGCCATGTCACCAGACATTCATCTGCCGGTGGGGCAGTTTGCGGATAAATATCGACGCCCCGGAACCAGCTTTGCGCCAGTTCGTCGTCAATTTCAAAACGGTTTTTAGTTTCAGTATCGCTGAATGCGACCACGGCTTCGTGTTGCCAGCGGAAGCCTTTCGGAAAGCGTTCAGCCAGCCTGATACCAATACGCGAAAAGCGTACTTTCCCAAACAGCGGTTCCAGAACTGCCGGGAATATCCAGATCTCTTTGTCGCGTTGCCACAACGTATATTGTTTTTCCTGCCATAACAGTCCGGACTGACCGGCAGCTTTGATAATTTCTGCGCTGTCCTGACGGGAAAGCGGAGAGAAAGGGAAACGACCGACTTTGTATCCCGGAACAGGCAAGCGCGGTACGGAGTCCGTTTTGCGAAAACGCGCGACGAAGAAACCTTCACTGTCATAAACCTGAGGGAATACGTGCAGATAGCCTTCCTGCGTCACCGCTTTCCTCGCACCCGGGAATAAGTCTGCCAGCGATTCACTTTCCACCGCATCAGCATAAGTCTCGAGCAGCCACTGGCAGACCTGCTGGTTTTCCTGCGCATTAAGGGTGCAGGTTGAATAAACCAGTACACCGCCCGGTTTCAGCGCATGAAAAGCGCTGTCGATCAGTTCACGCTGCGTGGCAGCAATTTCCGACACGCTGTTTTCAGACCAGTTGCTCATGGCATCAGGATCTTTACGGATAACGCCTTCGCCCGAGCAGGGGGCATCCAGCAGAATGGCATCGAAAGTTTCCGGTAATGCGGCACCAAATACGCGCCCGTCAAAGTGGGTGAGTGCTGTATTGCTGACACCGCAGCGGCTGATATTGGCGTGCAGAACTTTTACCCGGCTTGCGGAATATTCATTGGCAACGATGCCGCCCTGATTTTCCATCAGCGCCGCAATCTGCGTGGTTTTTGAACCCGGTGCGGCGGCGACATCCATCACCAGCGTCGGCTGAGTGCCATCAGCAAATAACGCAGTGACCGGCAGCATTGAGCTGGCTTCCTGAATATAAAACAACCCCGCAAGATGAGACAACGCATTGCCTAAACGCGATTCATCCAGTGCATGGCGGTTGATCCAGAAACCTTCGGTGCACCACGGCACAGGCTCTAAATCCCACTGATAACTGCCGGCCAGTGTAAGGAAATCTTCCACGCTGATTTTGAGGGTGTTGACCCGCAGGCTGGGGCGAAGAGGGCGCTGACAGGCAGCGATAAAATCCTCCATGCTCAGACTGGCAGGCATGATTGCACGAGTGGCTTCCAGAAAAGCGGCGGGTAATTTATCAGCAAAACTGCTGGCAGTGGTGAGCTTTGACAAGAGTGCGGTTCCAGAACTGAATAAGTTTTCAGCCGCGGAGTTTAGCATATTTACCTGCGCAGGGAGGGGCTTCAGTCGTAACCAGGAAACGAAAAGGCCACCCGAAGGTGGCCTTGATGAAAATCATATTGGTTAATTTTTGGGGATTGCCGTTCCCCATTTCTGCCAGTCTTTTGGCGCTTCCGGATTGAGCAGGAAATGGTTGCCATTGCTGGCTTTCGGCGCCAGCGGCGTTGTCGGTGGGGTCGCAAAAGCGATACCGCCACGGATAAACTGCTGGAATGTGCCGCTTTTGAACACGCCGCCGGTCAGACCGAATTGAAGGTCATAACCGGATGCCAGCCAGAACACCGAGTTTTCGCGCACCAGATACTGGTATTTCTTACTGATCCTCAACGTCACGTTTACCCGGTCGGCCATCGCGCCAAGGTAGAAGCCCGAGACCGTACCTACTTCGATGCCACGGAACAACACTGGCGTGCCGATTTGCAATGAACCGACTTCTGCTGCGTCAACAACAATGCCAAGACCGTCGGTGTAGCGGGAATCGGTAATGGTAGATTCCTGCAGGTCGAAATTACGCGCCGGAACGCCTTTGCCTGCTTCAACGTTGATATAAGGCTGGAGCAGGGTTTCCAGATTACTGACACCACCGGCTGAAATTTCCGGAGAAACAATCGAGAAGCGCGAACCGCGACGGGCGAAGTCGTTCACAAATTCCGGATATAACACGGCTTTGGCCGAAACCTGATTGAGCTGCGGATCGAGCTTCAGTGATTCGACCTGACCAATTGTGATGCCCAGATAGCGTATTGGCATGCCAGCAGAAAGCTTACTGGCATCATAAGTGTTCAGCGTTATCTGGCTGCCGACAGCGCGGGCCGCGGTTTCTGAATCATACAGAACCCGTTTCACGCCTTTACTGGTGGAGACACCTTCAAGATTATCAAAGCTGATGGCGCCTTTCAGCGCACGATCCAGCGGCGAGGCCTGAACGGTCAGACCGCTGCCATTGAGCTGCACTTTGGCACCACCTTCAGCCCAGAAAATGCTTTTCTCAGACAGAAGATTGCGGTATTGCGGCTGAATATACACATCCACTTCAAACTCGTTCGCTTTCGGGCGAACATTCACAATCTGCCCAACCTGGAATTTACGGTAAAGCACCACTGATCCGGCCTGAATATCTGGCAGGGTTTTCGCCGTCAATGTCAGTGTGGCACCTGGCTGATCTCCCTGAATACCTTCAGCGGCTTTTTCCGCGTTGCTGTAAAGCGGGTATTTCTGAACGGGTTCACCTTTACTGCCAGGAATGAGGCGGATACCCCCATCGACCCATTCCTGTGCGCTGGCACCCAACACTTCCATGCCATCAATGCCCAGCTTGACATCCACGCGGCTGTTGACCACAAACTTGCTGTCTTTGTGCAGCAGATTTTTATATTCCGGCTTGATCGCGGCATTAAACAGGATGCCTTCATCAGTCAGCGTGCGGTCAATCACCGAGCCGACGTTGATACCGTAAAGCTTGATCGGCTGCCCCGCATCAATTCCATAGCTTTGCGGCGCAATCAGCTGAATCTTGACGGTACCGGGGTTCTGAAGCAGGCGCTGGTTACTGTCAAGCACCACGAAATGCTTTTGCGCTTCCCCATCGCCCGGGATCAGTTCCAGCGTATTACCCGTCAGTAACTGACTGATGTTAGCGTTGTTCAAACTAATTTTCGGGCTGTTCATTTCGATACGCGTCCCGGTACGCATCATGTCGATTACCGAAGGGTCGACAGTGAGTTTACCGGTAACTTTATTGTCGGGTTGCAAAGTGACTTTGGTCAGGGTACCGACCTGCAACCCCTGATACATCAGCGGTGTCTGTCCTTCTGACAAGCCGTTGCCGTTCGGCAAATCGAGATTGATTTCAACCCCACGCTGGCTCTGCGCCAGATCCGGATACAGCACGTAAGACTGGTCTGCTTTGGCCGGATTACCATCATTTGGCGAATCCATTGAAATGGCTCCGTTAACCAGCGCGGCCAGACTTTCCATTTGCACTTTCGCGCCACTCAGGCTGAAGTCGCCTTTAAAACCGGATACGTTCCAGAAGCGCGTGTTGTCTTTCACCAGACCGGCAAAACGCTTGTCGATCAGCAAATCAATCGTGACGCCGTCATTACCACTTTCAATGTCGTAATCGTAAACTTTCCCGATAGGGATTTTGCGGTAATACACCAGGGAGCCGGTGCTCAGTGAGCCCAGATCTTTTGAATGCAGGTGAATCATCAGCTCACCGGTATTCAGGCGGAATTTAGGCTGGGTATCGAGCGCGACGAAATGATCTTTCTCTTTGCCGGGTCCGGGCATCATACCGATATAGTTACCGCCCACCAGCGCATCAAGGCCGGAAACCCCGGCCAGTGAGGCTTTTGGCGTCACCAGCCAGAACTGTGTGCCTTCGCGCAGGGCGTCAGACAAATCGCTTTTGATACTGACTTTTACCTGAATGGTACGCAGATCTTTGGTCAGACTGATGGACTCTACTGTCCCAACCTCAACCCCCTGATAACGCACAGGAGTACGGCCCGCAACGATACCCGCTGCTGACTGGAAATCGATCGTGACAGTATTTCCACGCTCCTGATAGTTGCTGTAAATCAGCCATCCGGCGATCAGTAAAGCAATAAACGGCAGAAGCCAGAAAGGCGAAATCCGGCGCCTGTGTTTTATCCGTGCTTCAGTCGGTGTATTCGGCGTTTCCTGTTGCATGTGCATCCCAAATCAAGCGGCTATCAAGCCATTCAACGGCAAGAATGGTCAGAATTACGGCAGAGCCAAAGTAAAAGGCGGCCGGACCCATAGTAAAAGACAAAAGCTGGTCACGGTTTACCAGCGACATCATTAATGAAATAACAAACAAATCCAGCATCGACCAGCGTCCTATCCAGGTGACCAGTCGCAGTAAACGGATGCGCGTTTTCAGTCCCTGAATCGCTT
Source organism: Rahnella sp. GSA61A (assembly GCF_019969905.1). Lineage (NCBI taxonomy): Bacteria > Pseudomonadati > Pseudomonadota > Gammaproteobacteria > Enterobacterales > Yersiniaceae > Rahnella > Rahnella sp. GSA61A. The sequence goes on from NZ_JAHXYO010000024.1 coordinate 73,282, forward strand.
TAAAATGGATGCTGAGTAACAGTGTCAGCATCACAATCACTTTAGTAAAAGGCACCAGTACGCTGGCAATAAACACAATTGCGGCAATCGGGATATTCCCTGAAGTGGCAAGCGAAACGACACCGGAGAAAATAGTGTCCTTCAGTTGCTGCCCGTTGGCGTAAATGATGGAAATCGGCAGCAAATTGGCCGGGATTAAAAACATCATGGCTGCAATCAACGCCGCCCAGGTTTTTTGCAGACTGTGTTTGTAGCGTCGTTGCATGGGAACATGACAGCGTGGACAGCGCCCGTGTCCATCCGGTAATCCGGTAAATTTACAGGCAATGCACAAACGCAGTGAAGACGGTACGCCCTTTGGCCTGCGCTGCGGATAAAACTCCTCCCACAGCTGCTCAATATTAAGATTAATCATCGTCATTGTGACCATCACAGTCATCATCAGATACGCGGCCAGTGCAACTCCGGCATTGATATCCGCATATTCTTTGACCTTGATGCTGGCGACCGCCATGCCAATCAGATAAATATCCAACATCACCCAGTCTTTCAGGCGGTCAAGCATCAGCAATACAGGTTTGAGATTCATCCCCAGCTTGCTGCCAAAATGCAGATAAAGAATTGAAACAGCGAGTGTCAGCGGCGCACCGATGGTGCAAAACGCGACCATACTTGCCGTGACCGGATCGCCCTGACGCGACATCTGCCAGATGCCTTCAAGCAGGCTGGCGTCAATACGCGTGCCAAGCAGACGGATGCTGATCAGTGGTTCGGTATAAGCGAAAGGCATCAGCAGCAAAATGCTGATGGCCATAGTGATCAGCCGGGGAAGGGAGCAAACTTTGCCTTTTTCCACTTTGGCGTTACAGCGCGGGCAATGTGCAGTTTGCGTCCGTTTCAGCGCCGGAAGCGAGAAAAGGTAATCGCATTCATGGCACCGCTGGTAGCGAACATGCGGTAACTGGACTGATATTGTGTTTATTTTCATAGTACCTGGAATAGTAAAGAATACCTGTTGTTACAATTACGCATCCCCGTTGGGGGGCAGACGAGGCCATCAGGCCAAGATCAGCCAGGTTTTTTTGACAAAATAACGTATTATGCGGTCGGCAAACAGTTATTGTAGGTGAGTCTTTTTGATGTCACACAGGATTAACCTTGTTCACATGGGCATTTAATGCTTATTTTATAGGGGTTAAGCACAACAGAACGGCTCAGTGCCCTTAGGTCATTATTGGTTACTACATGAATAAAGAAGCATTCTACACGGAATTAAAACGTGATTTGAACGCGTTGATCGCCGGAGAAAACAATTTTATTGCTACTCTGTCGAACGCAAGTGCCTTACTTTTTGAACGTCTTGATGGCGTCAACTGGGTAGGTTTTTATCTGCTGGACGGCACAACACTCGTGCTGGGGCCATTCCAGGGTAAAATTGCCTGCGTGCGTATTCCGGTAGGAAAAGGCGTCTGCGGTACCGCAGTAGCGGAAAATGCTGTACAGCGTGTGGGCGATGTTCATGCCTTCCCCGGGCATATCGCCTGTGATGCAGCAAGTAATGCCGAAATTGTTCTGCCAGTGGCCGTTAATGGCACAGTGATCGGCGTATTAGACATTGATAGCACCGTTTATCAACGCTTCGATGAAGCGGATGAACTGGGGCTGACAGAGTTAGTCAGCGGGCTTTGCCAGCATCTCGAAAGCTGCGATGCTGAAAAATATGTCAATCTGATCGTAAGTTGATCGTCGGATAACGTGGCATTTAATAATGGCGTCATTATAATGACGCCTGTTCATGCCTGCGCCGGTTGGCAAACCCGTTGTAATCAGGAAATTTCATGGAAAATCAACCTAAGTTGAACAGTAGTAAAGAAGTCATCGCCTTTTTGGCTGAGCGGTTCCCGCTCTGTTTTACCGCCGAAGGCGAAGCACGCCCATTAAAGATCGGTATCTTTGCGGATTTGGTCGCGCGCGTGCAAGGTGAAGAGAATCTGAGCAAAACTCAGTTACGCTCTGCTCTGCGCCTGTATACCTCAAGCTGGCGTTATCTGTACGGCGTTAAAGTCGGTGCAGAACGTGTTGATCTTGATGGTAATTCATGTGGCGTTCTTGAAGAACAGCACGTAGAACATGCCCGTAAACAGTTGGAAGAAGCGAAAGCCCGTGTTCAGGCACAACGTGCGGAACAACAGGCTAAACGTCGTGAAGCCGGTGAAACCGCTGAGCCACGTCGTCCACGTCCGGCCGCTAAAAAACCTGCGCCGCGTCGTGAAAATGCGCCCGCAGCTGTGGCTGGCCAGGAAAATCGCAAACCCCGTACACCTCGCCCACCGCGTGAGGAAAAACGTGAACCGCGTCATGTGCCAGTAACAGACATTTCAAAACTGCAAATTGGCCAGGAAATCAAAGTCAGAGCAGGTCAGAGTGCGATGGATGCAACCGTATTGGAAATTGCCAAAGACGGTGTTCGCGTTCAACTCTCTTCGGGTCTGGCGATGATTGTACGCGCAGAACATTTGCAGTTCTGATACGGAGGCCAACTCAGGCATGAACAAATTTGTCAGATTAAGCGTTATTGCGGGTCTGTTAATGGCAGGAGCCGGGCTGGTGAACACCAGCTTTGCTGCGAACGAGAGTACACCGGTGACTCTCGCTCAACTTCCTAATTTAACGCAGGATCCGCAGGATGCAACGGTGAGCGAGCGTGTGACTGCTCGTTTTACCCGTTCACATTATCGTCAGTTCGACCTTAATGCAGATTTCTCAGCGAAAATCTTCGACCGTTACCTCAACATGCTCGATTATGGCCATAACGTATTAATGGCTTCCGATGTCGCACAATTTACTGATAAACGTGCCACCTTGGGTGAGGAACTGAAATCCGGTCAGTTAACTACCCCCTATGCCTTATTCAATCTGGCTCAGAAACGCCGCTTTGAACGTTATGACTATGCGTTAAAAGTGCTTGAGCGCCCGATGGATTTTACGGGCAACGACACCATTGAACTTGATCGCAGTAAATCACCGTGGCCGAAAGACCGCGCTGAGCTGGACAAATTGTGGGATGCGAAAGTCAAATATGACGAGCTGAACCTCAAACTGACCGGCAAGAACGATCAGGAAATTCGCGATGTATTGTCTAAGCGTTATCATTTTGCGATGAAGCGTCTGACGCAAAGCAACAGCGAAGATGTCTTCCAACTGGTCATGAATGCCTTCGCGCACGAAATTGATCCGCACACCAACTATTTATCGCCTCGCAGCACTGAACAATTTAATACTGAAATGAGCCTGTCTCTGGAAGGTATTGGTGCGGTCTTGCAAGGTGACGACGATTATACAGTCATCAATTCGATGGTTGCTGGCGGCCCGGCGGCCAAAAGTAAAGCCATTGCAGTGGGTGACCGTATTGTGGGTGTCGGTCAGGTTCAGGCAGGAAAACAGACTCCGATCGTTGATGTGATCGGATGGCGTCTCGACGATGTGGTTGCGTTAATCAAAGGGCCAAAAGGCAGCAAAGTCCGTTTGCAGATCTTGCCAGCGGGTAAAAATGCCAAGAACCATGTGATTACGCTGACCCGCGAGAAGATTCGTCTCGAAGATCGCGCCGTCAAAATGACCATCAAAAATGTTGGCGCTCAAAAAGTCGCTGTGATGGACATTCCTGGCTTCTATGTTGGCCTGACAGATGACGTCAAAGTGCAGTTGCAGAAAATGGCTAAGCAGAACGTTAACAGCCTGGTTATCGATCTGCGCACCAACGGAGGGGGGGCGCTGACGGAAGCTGTTTCGCTGTCCGGTCTGTTTATCCCAAGTGGTCCGGTGGTTCAGGTACGCGATAATAATGGTCGCATCCGTCAGGACAGTGATACTGATGGCGTCGTTTACTACAAAGGCCCGCTGGTGGTTCTGGTTGACCGCTTCAGTGCTTCGGCATCAGAAATCTTCGCCGCCGCTATGCAGGATTATGGCCGTGCGTTGATTGTCGGTGAGCCGACCTTCGGTAAAGGTACGGTTCAGCAGTATCGTTCACTGAACCGTATTTACGACCAGATGCTGCGCCCTGAATGGCCTGCGCTCGGTTCTGTGCAATACACTATCCAGAAGTTCTATCGCATCAATGGCGGCAGTACTCAGCGTAAAGGGGTTACCCCGGATATCCTGATGCCAACCGGTATTGAATCGATTGAAACCGGCGAGAAGTTCGAAGATAACGCACTTCCGTGGGATAGTATTAATGCGGCAACCTACACCAAATTAGGCGACATGAAACCGTTCCTGCCTGAATTGCTGAAAATGCATGAAGCCCGTATTGCGCAAAATCCTGAGTTCCAGTACATCCAGCAAGATATCGCGCGTTACAAGGCGCTGAAAGACAAACGTAACATTGCCTCTCTGAATTACGCCCAGCGTGATAAAGAAGATAAAGAGGATGATGCACTGCGTCTTAATCGCCTGAATGAACGCTTCAAGCGTGAAGGCAAGAAGCCGCTGAAATCTCTCGACGATCTGCCGAAAGATTATGTTGCTCCGGATCCTTACCTTGATGAAGCCGACCATATTGCTGTCGATCTCGGTAAGCTGGAAAAGTCTCAGGTTGATCAGGCCCCGGCAAAATAATTCTTGTGACAGACTGACTAAAAGCGCACTCCGGTGCGCTTAATAAGATGGTCACCCCCACCCTGTGAGCGGTACGCTGACAGGGTGTTTTTCTTTCTGAAGGGGATCATCATGCAAAACGTTACGCTCATCGGTATTGACCTCGGCAAGCATTCGTTCCATGTCC